>JABMQQ010000188.1 GCA_013202495.1 Fidelibacterota bacterium
ACACAAAGCATTCTTGGCTTGATGCAATATAACGCCCTTGGCTTAAGCTGCTTCCTGAAACAGCATCGACTTGTTCGATAATTGTATCCATCCACGTCATTTTCGTCATCCATATCTCTTCGTGTGAGTCAGCTCTAAGCAGCTTGTTAGGTAGCGGTTTTATCAGCGAACCTCGATAGTTTTACCCATCTGATAGTAATAAGTGCGAACATGACTAAGTTGATGAAAAGTATACTAGATGCAAAAGCATAATAAATGAGGGATGCTTCGAGGCCCGAGACAGTGTTCTCAGGAACGATCGAACCATTCATCCTAAGTGAATAGCTAACTGTGTCTTTCACCCAAAAGGCGTACCAGATAATTGAAATGACAATTCCAACTGTCGATGCAGAAAGTATCAGAAATGATTTTATTAAATTATTGAAGACGTGTCTCTTGAATTCATAAGCAATGAGAAAAAGCGCTGCCATTACTGTGAGTAAGACCATTGCCATCCCCCACCACATTATATTCCTACCCCTCAAATATTTATCAAACAACTCTTTTTCATAATGCAAAAAATCAGATCTAGGAGAGTCTTCGTTGATCTTTAGCTCCCCTGGATAAGTGTACATACCTGGAGCTCTGATAGCTTTCATGTAACCATCTGCATCGAAATCAACCCAGACATCCCAGTCAGTGAATACCGAAACGCCCTTCTCTGGTGGGATAGGGAATAGTCTACCAACAGGTTTAAAGTCAGATGTTGAATCATCATGGCCGAATTCTGCAAGAAATTCAGATTTGTGTATTCGGACATCGTGCGAATCCATTATCCCAATGATTTTGTCGAGGATTTCAAGGTTACGAGATACCCTGATCTGGTGTTCGTACATGTCTTCGTATTTAGAGTGATCGAGAAGTCCGTACAATGTTAGGAACTGGACAACCAGAACTATTGAGAATATCGATACCGATGTGAAGAAGGCTACTTTCCATGGAGTTGATTTCATTATTAAATTTCCTATTTCTGAGTCTACCTAACGCCCCTGCGCTTTACCTGCGTGGCGGCTAACTCTTAAATTCATGTCGTTGTAGCTCATATTCGTATACCAATCAACCGCCTAAGTCAGGTGCAAGCGCCTGTTAGGTGGTGGTTACTTTTGTTTAAACATCATTCCAATTGGGAAGCTTCATTGTCTTTTTACCATGGTGATAGTACTTTGCTAATAACCAACCAAAAACACTTCCACATATAATTGCTACTACTACAAATCTTGTGATTGAAGTAAAATCCCAAACCGAGAATGCTAGTCTTAAAATCAAAAATGCAACCATGAAGAAAATTGCTGAAGAGAAGAAATTTGCATTGTACGACCGGAAATGTGGAGGTGGTATTTGAATTTTTAAAAGCCACAACATCCTGTAAAGTGGAGGTGCATAGTTTCCTTTCTTAAAACCCTTCTTTTCAAGTATAACTAGTGCTCTTTTTAATTTTTCGTTAAACATGTTATCCACCTAACGCCTTAAGCTTAAGCTGCTTCCCAAGATGGCATCGCTTTGTAAGTTCACTGTATCCATCCACATCATTTTCGTATACCAATCCTCTACATGTGAGTCAGCTTGAAGCTTTTGTTATACCGTGGTCACTGAAGATAGGTCACTTTCTGGATTATCAGTGATTCACCAGATTTAATTGTAATAAAATACAGACCAGAGCGCAGCCCTTTTGGAGTCCACAACTGATTCGTAATTCCTATTTCAGCGTCTGTCCACCAAGAATCAATCAATCGACCTTGGATGTCATACACGAGAAAATCTATCCTAGCTCTCGTCATTGCCCTGATTCGGAAGTTGATCTCGGGATTGAATGGATTCGGGTAAGCCTTTTCAATATTAATCGTGTGTGGTACATATGTATTTTCGTTTATACTCACCGGACTATGTTCTAAAATTGCTCGTATTGGAAAATCATTTGACCCCCACCAATTTTCCCAACCAAAAATTAGACTGCGAGAGTTTCCAGAAGGATAGGATTCATCACAGAGTCCAGACATTAATACAGATCCAGTTACACTAAAACTACCAACCTTATCCTGAAGGACATCGATATTTCTCAAATCGTAATGCATCCAATTTGGCCAGATATCAGATTCTGTTGGTACAGAGAGACTAATCGTATCAAGTGGTAATCCTGGAAACGAATCACCTTGGAAATCGTAAATAATTAAATCCTGTGTCTCCCAGCTCCCAACCCCAGGATATTGGATTTCCAATGCAATTACGTCATAGGCTGACCATTGAGGATTTGGTTCAAATATTACTCCTAGATTTAACAAATCTCCGGTATACATACACTCAAATAGACTGTCTGGGTTATAGTATGAAATAGTATCTATTTCTTGACCTGTGGCAAAGGACAATTGAAGAGCACTTATCAGACATAATGATGCATTTCTGATCATTTTACTTATCCCCGTCGGTATAACGCTTTAGGCTTGTGCTGCTTCCCGAGAAAGCATCGATTTGTAAATTCATTGTAGCCGTCCACATCATTTTCGCTTTGCACTCCCCTGCATGCGAGTCCGCACTAAGCCTCGTATAGTGCGTTCAGCCAGTTTTGTAGCGTTTACTTTGGAAGAAATAGTAAGGGAGAGGGAGAGAGATCTAAGCCTCGGTACATCTCGAATGATATCGTAACAAAGAAACATCTCCCCACTCCCCTTTTACA
>JABMQQ010000189.1 GCA_013202495.1 Fidelibacterota bacterium
AATCCGTAGGTCACAGGTTCGAGCCCTGTCCGGAGTACACTATAAAGTCCTTATAATACAATGTGTTATGAGGACTTTTCAATTTTATCGAAAATCAAGTAATCTAGCGTGTCCCTGGATTATGCGGCATGTTGGGACATCAAATAGTCATTCTTTAGTCACTACAAAATGCGGAATAGGCTAGAATACTTGACTGTAGCTGAAAAGGCTATGTCTAGTAGAAACAATAACGACCTCATGAGTCCTTGAATAAATAGTCCAGAAAACTACATTTAAGCACAAGTCAAAACTGAGTGGGGGCTCGATGCAAAAGCTATTAATCATCCTATTACTATTCTCTCCTCTTCTTGGAGAGGAGTGGACTCAGTGGGACATCCTTGAGTATGGGGATATCGCATTCCACCCTGATTCAAGTAACATATTATACTTGGGTACAACTTCTAATTATAGTCGCCAACGGTGGGGCGCCCTCATGGTAAGCTACGATAACGGTAACACTCTTGATACATTGTTCAAGAATTTATCCATCGCTGAAATTGAATTTCACCCATTTAGCTCAGACACTCTTTTTCTTGCGGTAGGATCTCCCAACTATACTAGGCCTGGAGTATTAAAAGTGATCCGGTACGGTGTGGACTATGATACGACATGGATTGATGCAGGTATTACTCTAGGACCTGAAATATCGGTTTATACAATAGAAATCGATCCGGTTTCTCCTGATACCATGTTTGCTGGAACTATTGAATATGGGGCGGGTCATATTTATAGAACCACCGATGGCGGACTTACTTGGAGCGATGCCAATCCAGGGTACTCTAACAGTGTGCGATTTATTAGGCAACACCCAGTCAACCCGAATGAAATCTACTATACAACGGGGTGGGTCCCTAGACTACATAGGAGCTTTGATTGGGGGGAAACCTGGTCAGAACATGCTGAGTGGAGTGATGATGAATCAATCTCCTCGATTGCCATGTTTCCAGAATATCCGGGTCGTATTTTAGTGACTGTTGCTGGCGTGGGTATTTACATTTCTAACAATTATGGTGATTCATGGGATTTATGGAATGAGCACAGCCCCTCTCTAATGGCAAGCGAAATCATTATAGATCCAAATAACCCAACTCACCTCTATTTAGCAACTACTGATAGTGTCTTTTTTAGTGATGATTTTGGCGAGTCTTGGTCTGATTACACGTTTAACATTAGTGAAATATCTTTTGGACTTCAACGACTAACGTATGACTCTATAAACAACAGACTATTTGCTGGTTCTTATTGGTCTGGATTGTACTCTCTTGATCTGAACACAGTCGCGATAGATAGGGAAGACCTAATAGAGCTGGGTCCTAATAGATATAAAATCACGAAGATCTATCCAAACCCATTCAACCCGAGCACAACAATTCAGTACGATCTACCAGAGAACTCAGATGTCTCACTTGTCATCTATGACGTCACAGGAAGAGAAGTGAAAAACCTTGTCTCAAAGATGCAGTCTCCAGGCAGCTACAATGTCAGCTGGGACGGATCAGGTCGAGATGGACAACAGCTAGCTGGTGGAATGTACTTCGCAAGGCTACAGGCTGGCGAGTATTCCAGTGTTGTAAAGATGGTTTATTTGCGATGACTTGCGAGTCTGTTTCGGGAAGCAGCGATAGCCGAAGGCGTTATGGGGAATATTAAAAAGTGATAGGATTGATTCGTAATCTAGGTCCAATATTGGTTTTGGCGAGCCTCTTGCTGGGGCGGCACAACACTGAATCCCTATCAACTATGAGTTCGAAACCTTTTTATGAATACTTGATTTGTATTGCGGATACAGTCTTCAGCTATGATGATCCACATATAAGCCAAGCACATACAGATACATTCAACCTTGGTGAAATTATAATATTTTGCAGTGATTCTACACAATATCCATCGGGCTGGCTCGAGATACTAAATGCGGGTAGACCTAGCTATATACATTTTGACCCAGCCTCCAATTTCATTTATTCTGGCGACTATCAGCAGGAGTGGCAATGGAAAAGTGGACTGGTTTACCGCTGGATTATGAACACTACAACACTTGAGAATGCAGGATTGTATTTGGCTATCCTCAGAGCCGCTCCCGATCATGTTTCTGACAGGATGATCAAGAAAGTGACTCAGAAACTTAGGGTGGATTCTTTATTGCTTCAGGGAGACAGTCTTCGTCGGCAGGGTGCATTTGGTGCCGCAGTGGAGAAGCATCAATTAGCATATGGGCTTGATGGCCATCCTCAAGGGTTTTATTTTTCAACTCGAAAAAACATAAGTGCAAATTACCATGGAAATCAAATCACTCAAAATGTACTGAGACACCTCCTAAAGGGCACTGCTATTACTGAATCTAAACCATTCACAGGAAGAATATTTCATGACTATTCCAGCGATAGTTTGGAACAAAGGATTCTGATAAAAAAGGGGATGAAAGTTCTAAAGCTATCGTCAGATGAACCTGAATATATAGGGACAATTGTCAAATTTGACTATGTATCGAACGAAACTGGAACGGATATATTCTTTCAGACTGAACAGGTAGGTAGCAATAGTCGCCGCGGGGGTGACCTATACGTCATCGCTGATTCATTACCTAGCGTTCATAATTATGGCATTCAGGTTTTAGATTCATCGATTTCAATGAAGCGACTGAAAAGCATAGTTGTGAAACATTTTGAGGAAAATAGAGGGAGAGCCAATAGGCTTATCTATTTAAAGCAGAATCAAATTGACCCTGAATTACCCTCGACCGAATATGAATCCATTGTAGCGTCTCGAATACAACTAAAAGCCTGGGCACTTCCTGATCAATTACCCCCGTCTTGGGCGATAGAAGGCCGTTTTGGAAAAAATGAACGATCATTTGTTTGTTTTTATTTTGGTGATTCAATAAACAACTACTATGAGTACTCAAATCTGCGTCGACCATTCTCAGTTGATCATGAGAACTACATCTTCGTTGGTTCTGTCGGAAGTGGAAAAATCTTTAAACTGGAAAAAAACGGCCTCGAACTCGTTTTTAAAGAGAATTGGCGAATCTTATAAAGATATCCCTCTAACACCTTTTAAAAGGTAATAGTCAACAGGAAAAAAGTGTCCTGCTCAATAAAAGATAATTGATCCGCTTTTTCTCAATTTTAGTACAACTACTCTGACTGTATCCTATTCTATCGGGGGGGACGAACTAGCGTCCAAACACCTTTTAGGACTTATCCTCGAAACCCATTATTATTTCAAGGCTTCCCGGTAAATGCCGGGATATTCCAGATAGTATTCAGGAACAGCGTCTGGCTTCCCAATCAAAAAGCAAGTCTCAGTGATTCACTGGGACAGTTAGGCATTAGGGCTTGCCAGACGCGGCCATTTCGTTGTTTTGTGTCTGCTCAATGGAACGCCTCTGAACATGTGGTTGAAGTCTGTCTGAGTCTTCAACACATGATGTGTAATTCGGGCTAACTCCTGAGCTACAAGTGCCTTAGCAATATTCTTATGTTTCTTCCGGGCTTTGGACTGATGGAAGCTCTTGATCTCTTTGAAGTATTGGACAGCTCGTACACTTGCTTCCATGAAAGCCATCTTGAGATACTTGTTACCGTCCTTGCTAGATTTATGCTTGATGGTTCGGTTTGAATTATTTGCTCCTGGTACGAGACGGCAGTATGAGAAGAAGCGATTGACTGATGCGAATCTCTTAATACCATCCACTTCCAAGTAGATGGTGAATGCCAGGATCTTTCCGATACCAGGTATATAGAGTAATCTCTGAATGTCAGGATTGGGTATGAGCTTGGGTTGGATGTTCTGCTCTAGAGATTTGATTTGCCGGAAAATAAGGTTGAGCTGCTCTTCCAAGATACTGAGTTGTAGTTTGGGCTCTGGAATCAGTTTTGATTTGAGGGCGGCAAAGTCACTGGCTTTGGGGTACTGGGGTAGGTTTAGATTATACTTAGCCAGGAGTCTGTGCATACTGTTTCGACAACTGGTCTTCTTGACAACCAGTGAGAGTCTGGCTCTCATGAGATCTCTGATTGGTCGCAGATCCTGACTGATCTGATGGGCTTCAGGAACCATGTCCAGTCTGAGTAGATTAGCCAGGGTATGTGAGTCTACTTTATCAGTTTTGACCTTGGCGTAAGATATTGCTTTAAGATATTTGGCATGTGCTAGAGTTAGATCAACTCCCTGTTCGGTAAGGAGGTCACTGAGCCAGTACCAATTGGCAGTTGATTCCACCACAGCTTTGTGATCAGATCCTATGGGACTGACCTGATTGAAATAGGTGATGATATGAGCTTTATGATTGGGAACTTTTCGTTGAGAAAGGACAGCTCCATTCTCATTGATTGTGGTGATTAA
>JABMQQ010000017.1 GCA_013202495.1 Fidelibacterota bacterium
ACACTATTAATTACCCCATAAACGAAAAATTTAATCGGAGTTTGTATGTCAAAGATTGTTGATGTTTTTAGTCGTCAAATCATGGATTCGCGTGGGAATCCTACTGTTGAAGTCGATGTCTATCTGGAAAGTGGTGCATTTGGACGCGCAGCGGTGCCTTCAGGAGCTTCTACCGGTGAGCATGAAGCCATGGAATTACGTGATGGAGATAAATCGGTTTATCTCGGTAAAGGCGTGACCAAGGCCGTAGCCAATGTGAATGATGTCCTATCCGATGTGGTTATTGGAATGGAAGCCGTAGAACAACGTGCTGTGGACGAAAAAATGATAGCTGCTGATGGAACTGATAATAAGTCCAAATATGGCGCTAATGCTATACTGGGTATATCTCTGGCAACGGCCAAAGCCGCAGCCATGGATTTTGATCTTACCTTGTATGAATACCTGGGTGGTGAGGACGCCACACTGCTCCCTGCACCTATGATGAATATTCTCAATGGTGGCGAGCACGCCGACAACAATGTTGATCTCCAGGAATTTATGGTGTTTCCATTGGGCGCCACCACATTTAAGCAGGCACTGCAAATGGGTGCTGAGACTTTTCACCAACTCAAGGGTGTCCTTAAAAGTAAGGGAATGAATACTGCAGTTGGCGATGAGGGTGGATTTGCACCTAACTTGCGTTCCAACGAAGAGGCCGTGGAAGTTATCCTCGAAGCTATCGAAAAAACTGGCTACAAAGCCGGTAAGGATTTATTCATAGCCCTGGATGTTGCCTCAAGTGAGATTTATGATCCTAAAACAGGTTTGTATAGTCTCGCTGGGGAAGGTCGGACACTTAACTCTGATGAAATTGTGGATTTTTATGCCGATTGGGTTTCCAAGTATCCTATCGTTTCAATCGAAGACGGAATGGACGAAAATGATTGGGAAGGTTGGCAGAAATTGTACGCCAAACTAGGCGACAAAATTCAGCTTGTTGGTGATGATCTTACGGTAACCAACCCTGTCAGGCTTCAAAAAGCTATCGATATGAATGCGATGAATAGCATCTTGGTCAAATTGAACCAGATAGGTACGTTAACTGAGACGCTAGATACCATCAAGTTGGCTCATGAGAACAATATGACTTGTGTTATTTCCCATCGTTCCGGTGAAACTGAAGATACCACCATTGCGGATCTGGCAGTAGCCACTGGAGCTGGACAGATAAAGACAGGATCAGCTTCACGCAGCGATCGTATCGCCAAGTATAACCAACTTCTGCGTATCGAAGAGGAGTTAGGCGATCTGGCAACCTTTAAAGGTTTTAAGGCCCTTAATCCTAAATAGGGATTCGTATGGCAAATAAACGGTCACGCTCAACAACAAATCGCTCCAATCGCAAATCTGGTGGCATATTCGAGAATAAAGTCGCCTGGATTTCCGGGGCCATCATTCTCCTGATTCTTGTTCAAATCTTCGTGATGAGAGACGAGGGACTGTATAGTCTGCTCAGACTTAAACAGGAGATCAGAGATATGGAATCACACATAACACGCCTGGAAATAGAAAAGGCAGAGCTAGAGAGTGAGCGTGACCGCTTATTAAATGATCCGGACTATCTGGAGCGCATTGCCAGGGAAAGATTTCGCATGGCAAAACCAGGTGAAAAGGTGTTTCACGTTGTTACGGAAACCAAAAGGGATGGAGTGCGCGATAAATGAAAAACAACAACAGAAGAGATCGATTTTCACACATTTATTGAAGAATGAGAATTGATTGCGGAACTGGCAGTATCATACTTCCCGGCAGAGTGTCATAGGGGCTGAACTTCACAGGTCCCAAGAGAACTCAACACTTCTGAGTACAACAAACCTCCTCATTTTCAAAATTAGTAAAATAATGGTCCCAGTGATTCTGGGTGTTCTAATGCATGGCAGCCTGCTTGCTGAAGGTAACGACTCCCTCGCCTATATCTTTCGTCAGGATAATCTCTCAACCAACAATGATTTTCAACTCAACTACAGGCAGAGTTTTTCAGGGAGCGATCTTGAGGTAACGGATGTCCTTAAGTACAAAGTATTTTCTTACGACAACAACCTGTCCGACGAAAAACAATTTTCCATTCAACATCGCCTGCGGACTGATTTTTCATGGGGTAACACCCGGAATAAAAGCATCCGTCTGGAGAGTGGTCAACATCAGGACCATCGGACAGGCCTGGCTTCAACGATTGACAACTGGGCTTTGCTCGCTGGTTTAAAGCATAATGACAATCTGTCCCTGTTTATTGGTGGTAGATCAGTAGAGCGATACGGGCTTGTGGACAAGGGTTGGACAAGTGAATTGGATATTCGCAAGTCCTGGCATTCCACCAATCAGCGATCCTTAATCAGGGTGAATGGATCCAGAGATCAATTAAGCGAACATTTGAATCACACTCTCAATGCCCGAGGTGAGTATTTTATCCGTTTTGGTGAAGTCTCCACTTTTCAAACTTCCATTCACCAGGAAGCCCGCTTGCAGGCATTTTTTACTGACTCGCTAGGGAGTTCTCAATCCCGCAACAATGAGAACTTAAACTGGCAAAATTTGTTCACTTATCACCTGAGAAAAAATCTCCATCTCTCTCATCGCCTCGATTGGGGTGACCAACTGACCGAGATCAGTCGAGAACGAGTCGATCAAAATTCCACTGTCAATCTGTCAAGTGAGGATAGAAAACGATTTTCATTGTTAAATGAAACTTCTCTTGAGTTGAATAATCCCAACTTTTCAACACTGACGGCATTCAAAGTTGAGAATTCTCAGAATAAATACTATGTGGATTATACTCAGGTCCTTTATCAGCTCAAGGAGTCCCTGCTCTGGCAAAATACAGGACTTTTTGACACACTCATGTGGATTTCATCGCTTTCAAGACTTGAATATGATACGCCTGATACCACCAATGATGATGACCGGGATGAATGGCGTCTCAACACAGAAATCAGAATGCTTTGGGAGCCTTCTCCATATTATAGTCTTGAGTTTGGCACCAAGTTGGGGATGTTTCACCTCATATATCTTTTCAATACGCGCAGTTCAGAAAATCATTGGAACCGCAATCTGGTATTCTGGTCAGGTGTCGCCTGGCGCAAACAGAAATGGTCCGGGTATGGTCGTGCACGAATACGCAGTAATTACTTTGACTATGACTACGATGAAATATTTATCGAATTAGAACAACCTTCGCGAAGCTTTGTTCACAGATCTTTAGACCTAAACAAAAAAATCAAATTCAATTTTGGACGGCGTTGGTCAATTAGTTCTAAGGCAGCCTTTCGCTGGGAAGATGAAGGTAAACTGAAATGGGATTCGTTTATTCAGCAGGTTAATAGCAGTAGAGAACAGTCTGAATGGAGTACTGAGCTTTTCTACAACTATAAGGGTTGGGAAGGCTGGATAGGCTACCTGACTCATAACAGGGTAATTGAATATACCGCGACAAACCGAGACGCGGATCGTTGGCATGGCCAGGGTCCATTGATGGGTGTCAAATACCAGTTGGGCAAACGCATTGATTTGCGGGGAGATGCACGCTTTATTTCAGTCGAAGATGGTGATCGGGAATACCTGCTCCCCAAAGTCTACTTCACCCTGGTTTACCGCTAAGTAGATTCAGGTAGGGGCTTTTCTAGCTCATCGATACGTTCATTGAGTGTATCAACATATCCTGAGAGATGTTTCTGGACATCGCGGATAGCCTGATTGTAATAGTGTGGTCCAATATTTTCACTAAAAAAATCCAATAAGAATTCTGCCTCAAAATTACCTAATTCCTGACTCATTTCGGCGGTGAAATAGGTTTGAATCTGCTGGATGAGGTTGTCTTTCATTTCTCTTGAAAAGGTATTGATCATACTCGAAGTTCCTTTGTTGAAAGCTGTTGCCACGCAGCAATTTATGCATTAATATAGCCTACACTTTAAAAACAATCTTCAAAGTCAAAAGTTGGAAAAATCATGATTCACATCAAAAAAACGATGTGTGTTTGTGCTGTGGTAATTGCAGTCATTTCACACATCTCTCCAGTATTTGGAGCTTTCGAGTATGTAGGGCTAGGGTGGCCAGCCGTAACGGCAAACATCAGGGTCCTGGGACAACATCCCCATCACTTCGTTGTAAATCCCGCTTTAATGGAGAGAGGTCTTCATCCCCGGATTTGTCTCTCCTACCAAAAGCCCTTTCAATCTCTTGACCTGCAGGCCGGTTCTGTAACCATCCATCATTCAATCTGGCAAAGACCGTATATTCATAGTCTGGAATATTTCGGCGATGAACAATATTCTGAACTAAAATTTATCAATGGAACTACCTGGAAACTCGAAAAGGGCTTCAGAGTTGGAATGGCATTGAATTATCATCGTCTTTCCATGTCAGGTTTCAATAGTCAGCAGGCGTTGACACTATCCTTGAGCTCGTATGCAGAACTCTCAGATCAAATAAAAGTGGGCTCTGTGGTGGAGCATGTCATTCAATGGGGGCAAGATATAAACCTACCTCAGAAATTTCAAATGGGTGGGCAATATGAAATCGGACCAGCAACGATGGCCCTTGCCCTTGAGAAAGAATCTGCCCTCCCCGTAGAAGTTTGTCTCGGGCTACTGATATCTTCAGGATCATTCTGGCAGATAGGTGTTGGGTACAGAGATCTAAGCGGTATGATGTCAGCGGGTTGGCGTATTCGAACACAAAGGATTGCATTTCACTATACCTGTGTAGTGCACCCCTATTTACCTGTATCGCATGGATTTGGGCTGGAGTTGCTTTTTCCATGAGGCTTATCATGTTATTTCTGATATTCACCTTAAATGGATATTCTCAAGTGGATGCTATTCTGGGGAGTGACGAGTTGGATGATCCAGATGAAACTCAATATTTAGATCAACTTCTGACTGCGTTATTTCAACCATTTTCAATTGAATCTGCTGATACCACTTTACTCATTGAGCACGGTTATTCGAGGGAGGCGATTGAGGTTATTTGTAAATGGCAAAAGGGAAATGGGACACTCAAGTCGTTACAGCGGGGAGTTCACGGAAAGGATTTAATTCTGCTGAAAAAAGATATAAAAATGGATGCTCAGCAAACTCAAATCCACTTACGTCAACGATTACAATATTCTCCTTCACTAAATGGGTGGCGGATTCTGAACAAAGGTCGCATATGGAACAAGTGGGGATCAGTAAATGTTCTAACCGAACAAGACCCTGGTGAAAACCAATTAACTGACCATTCTATTTTGACATTTAGCAGCCACTCCGTGCCCTGGTTTGATCACCTCATTCTCGGTGAGTTTCATGTGAACTGGGGTGGCGGATTGATCCTGAATCAACAGGGTTCACGCCCAAGCCTAAATCCCAGATCGCTTCTACGCACAAGGCAATCAACCATTCGACCTCATTATTCAAGCAGAGAGATTGACTATTTTCAAGGTGTTGCTGGCAGCTTTTCATATAGTACAATTCAGGTCGCAGCCTTCGTGTCCAGTCGCATTGTGGAAGGCTTGTGGACCGGCCATCAGTTCAGGGAAGATGCAGACGGCATCCACCCAGCTGGAAAGATCCTTGAGTCCAGACGGACAAACGATTATGGATTAGCGTTGGAAGCGCTCTCTTTAGGGACACAACTATATGCATCCACAATCTACAATCCAGAGGCAAAATCAGGTCTAGCCTATGAGTTGGGGCTCTCAAGGGAGTTGGCTCATTCCCAAAAAATTCAAGTCTGCACAAATAGCCTTGATTTTACGAATCACCGGATGACTGTTGCCTGGGCATATTTCACCTCACCGCTGCAGGTGTCACTTCAGTATAGACATTATATCACAGACGAGGTTTTAGCTCCCGGATTCATATCAACGCTTCTGGGTAGGTCTGCATCAAATGAAAAGGGAATCTCGGCTCGAGCCCAAGTGCGACCCACTCGTAAACTACAAATCCGTTACGCCCTTGATACAGGTAATTCAGTAGAGCTCCAAACTGTTAATGATTATAGGACAATTCAGCAGCACAAATTTCAAGTCATCCAGAAACTGGATGAGGGTGTCTTCCAATTTGATTATAGTCGAAAACTTGAGCGTTCTATTTTGGAGGGCGTTATCTGGGGTGGGCAATTCTCAAGTCATAGAATCACTAGGGGTGCTGTATCGTTAGTTCACAATTTTTCACCTCAATTTAAGTATCGAGTGAATTTGAAATCAGCTTTTAGCGGCAAAGAATCGGCAGTTCTTGTTCAACAACGTCTGCTTGGTGAAAAGGGTAGTTGGAAATGGACAATTGGCCATGTGAGATTTTCCATTCCCGACTATACCATGAGATTAAGTGTCTATGAGACCAGCGTAGCTGAAAGCTTTAGTTTTTATACCGCTTTTGATGATGGTGATCGATGGTTCGTGTATCTGAAGCAACAGAATCTCGATTGGTTTGATATGGAAATGAAATTGGTTCAAACTCGTTCCTTTGATGATCCTATAAAGCCCAAACAACTTGCTATAAGCCTTCAGATGTCCGTTGTCTTATAATTCCTCCCAGACTATTTTGAACGCTAAATATGAACCGACAGCGATATATAGTTTTAGTACTCCTCCTACTTTTTTCGATCACTTCGTTGCAGGCGCGACGGACTGAACTTATTCTTCAGAAAGCAGCTGATGAGAGATATGTCCCAGCGATTCCAGTCTATGTAATAAATCAATACCAATATATTTCAGTCCAGGATTTACTGGACGCCTATAAAATTTCGGCTTTCTTAAACCCTGCTGTTAGAAAGTCGGTCTTCCGTATCGGTCGCTTGAAATTTAAGGTTACAGCGTATAATCATTATGTTATGGTTGAGGACAGAACGTTTCAGATGTCCCATTCGGTGATTTTCTTTGATGGTGAGACATACCTGCCCATGGATGATTTTGTAGGTATCCTCAAAATGGTGGGTCTGGTTTCAGGAGTGACCATATTGTCAGGTACTGATGAAGATGATATGCAGGTTGAGCCAACTGCCGAACCCACACAATACTCACCATTTGACATCGTATCGGCCAACATTGAAGAACGTCAAAATGGAACGGTTATCAGGATTCGTACTGCCAATCGCTATGATGCGAATTCTGTAAAAGCCTGGATTAACCGTGAGGAGTGGCTTTATGTCACTTTGCCAGGTGCCAAAGTAAATAAGCCGATTCTTGATAATACTGAAATCCCCAAAAACAGTAGTATCCGGAAGGTCACAGCTGATCAATTGGATGGCACCTCCCAGCTTACTTTCCGTCTACGTGGGACAGTGGAAGGTGTCGATGTTTTACATCGTGACTCGCCTCCAGAAATATTACTTACGATTCGCAGACCTTATGTTATTGATCAATCCCATTATCTGGAAAAAGAACGTCAGAAGTGGAAGCTTGATAAAATTGTGCTGGATGCCGGACATGGTGGACACGATCCTGGTGCTCGAGGCAATGGTCTAAGAGAAAAAGAAATTACACTCGATGTTGTTAAGCGATTGGGAAAATTGATTGAAACCCGCACAGATATTGAGGTGATCTATACCAGGGATACGGATGTGTTTGTCCCGCTCTGGGAACGTACAAAAATTGCTAATGAAGCTGGCGGAAAAGTTTTCTTGAGCATTCATGTTAATGCAAATAAGAATAAAAAGGCTTCAGGGTTTGAAACCTATTTGCTCCGACCTGGAAAAACAGATGCTGCTGTTGCCGTTGCTGAAATGGAGAATGCCGTAATTAAGCTTGAAAAAAATACGGATCAGTACGACAAGTTGAGTGCTGAACAACTCATTCTTGCCACCATGGCTCAAAGTTCCTTTATGCAGCAAAGTGAAACCTTGGCTGACCTGACGCAGAGAGAATTTGACAAAAAGCTGGTGGGGCAAAACAGGGGTGTTAAACAAGCCGGATTTATTGTGCTCATCGGAGCTTCAATGCCCAATGTACTCATTGAATTAGGATTTATTTCGAATAAAAACGATGCCCGCAGATTGAAACAGGCCTCTTATAGACAGAAGGCCGCCCAGGGTATATTTGACGCTCTGATGAAATACAAAACACGACATGAAAAGTTATTATCACCGTGAATGAACTAAGCGCAGAACAAGCCATTGGCGTTTTTGACTCTGGACTGGGAGGCATCTCAGTGGTACGAGCCATTATTGATTTATTGCCCCATGAACACCTCGTGTATTTTGGGGATACAGCTCGAGTTCCTTACGGTTCAAAATCAGAGGAAACGGTTATTCGCTTTGCCCATCAAATTTCTTCATTCCTGAGAGAAAAACAGGTCAAAATGATAGTTGTGGCCTGTAATACAGCCTCAGCTGTTGCCTTGCAGACTCTGCAGCAGAGTTTTAGCATTCCAATAGTAGGCGTGATTGAACCGGGATCTGAAGCTGCAGTAATAAGCTCAAAGAATAAACGCATCGGAGTGATTGGCACCGCCTCAACTATCAGATCAGGCGCCTATAGGACAGCCATTAAAGCACTGGATCCAGAGATGGAAGTGACTGATCAACCTTGTCCCCTCTTGGTTCCACTTGTGGAAGAGGATTGGCCACATGATGGTGTTGTAAGACAAGTACTGGAGAGCTATTTGGAACCATTCAAATTTCAGTTGCCAGATTCGCTTATCCTGGGTTGTACTCATTATCCCTATCTCAAATCTATCATTCAACAAGTGATGGGACCCTCAGTTCGTCTCGTTGATTCAGGAGAAGAAACAGCGACCCAGGTACAAAAAGTATTAAAAGAATTGGGATTGTTGAATCATGGGAACGGTGATCCTGGTAGGCATAAATTTTATGTTTCAGACTTTCCTCAAAAGTTTGAAGAAACGGCGTCCCGTTTTTTAGGTAGATCCCTTGACAAACTGTTTAAGGTTGAGCTGGAAGTTCTGGAATCTTACAAATAACGCACACCTCAGCATTTCAATAGAGATTGGGGATAATTCCACTTGGTGAAACCGGATTCTAAATCTGTTTTCGATTACATCTTCGGGTTAACGGTACCCGGTGTCAAACTCGAATTATCTCGGGTTGAGGAATTCATGAACCGGCTGGGTAATCCTCATACCGCCTATCCTGTTATTCATATTGCTGGGACCAATGGAAAAGGCTCCACAGCAGCCATGTTGGCTGCTATTCTCAGAGCTTATGGCAAAAAGACTGGATTGTTCACTTCGCCCCATTTGATCACACCCAATGAGCGTATTCGGGTAGGGAATACCCTGGTCTCTGATGAGTTTATTGTCAGGAAAGTTGAAGAATGGCGTGTTCATATAGATGAGTTGGGCATTACGTTTTTTGAAGTCCTCACGGCCCTGGGAATGGAATACTTTAAGCAACAATCAGTCGATTATGCAGTCATAGAAACTGGACTTGGTGGCCGACTGGATGCCACCAATGTAGTGGATCCTGTAGCCAGCATTATTACCAGTGTGTCCATGGACCATGAGAATATTCTGGGAGACAATCTCTCTCAGATTGCAGGAGAAAAGGCAGGCATTATTAAATCGATGCGCCCAATTTTTCTTGGGAAGAATCCTGATATTGTCCAACGGGTCGTAGAGCAAAAGAGTCAACTGGTAGCTGCGCCCTATGTATATGTTCCAGATCAGGTCAAAATTGAGGCCATCAAGTCTCATGGTATGTCACAACGTATCCGATGCACAATTGCTGGACAAGCTGTTGAGGTTGAATTACCACTGCTTGGACGTCATCAGGTGGAGAATTTCACAAATGTGCTGGCAGGTCTGTATGAATTGGGTTTCAGTTTAGATGCTTCTATCATTCAAAAGGGTTTGGATGACATGATCTGGCATGGTCGTATGCAAGCTCTGCAAAAAGAACCTCTTGTACTCTACGATGTTGCCCATAATCCAGAAGGCCTTGCACGGTTGTTGGACGCATTGCAGGAACTAGGTAGGGCAGACACAATAATTGTGGCCGCATTTAATGCGAGGAAGAACATCCAGCCTATGCTTGATCTGCTTAACAAGTGGTCAGGGGAGGTAATTTTCACAGCCTTTTCAGGACATTCTGCAGTTGAAAAGGAAGTGCTCCTTCAGCTGGGTGTCAATCCCGATATGATAGCTTCTGATCTCCAGACAGCGTATACGCGATCACTTGAACTGAGATCGAATGACCGTCAATCCATCTGCTTCATCGGGAGTCACTATCTGGCTGAGTCTCTCTTTCCCATGTTTGATAATTCAGATCAGAGTTGAGTTTTCATCCTAGATGAAATAATGGGATTTTGGATATTCACAGCACCTTTATCGGATCCGGCAAATGTTGAGAGCAGGCCAAAATTATATCCAGAGTCTATATCGCTTGGATAAATAATAAATTAGATTTTTAATTGACAAGGTATAGGTCTGGTTTAAATTCACCTTGCGATTCAAACGCTGAATATGCAGATCTAATCTCCCAACAATACTTTTTTACAGAAATTTAACAAAAATATCAATCACAAAAGAACAGGTTTATTTCAATGAGTTTAACCATTACCCAACTTCTGAAAATGAAGTTGAAAGAGTTGGCAGATATTGCCCAGGAATTGGCAGTACCAGCAGTCAGTGGCCAGAAAAAGATGGATCTTATCGAAGCCATCATCGAAGCCCAAACCGAGAGTGCAGGAATGATGTTTTCCAAGGGCGTTTTAGAAATCTTGCCCGATGGATACGGCTTTCTCCGAGATGCTGACAATAATTATCTGGCTGGCGCCCATGACATCTATGTGTCACCTTCTCAAATCAAACGATTCGGATTACGCACAGGACAAATAGTCTGGGGTCAGGTTCGTCCACCTAAGGACAATGAGCGCTATTTCGCTCTGCTCAAGATTGAGGCGATCAATTATCAGAATCCCGAAGAAGGCAGAATAGTTCCTCAGTTTGACACACTCATTCCCCTATATGCTGACACCAAATTGACTCTGGAACGCGGTCCTAAGAGTTATTCTATGCGTGTTATGGATTTAATAAGCCCTGTGGGTAAAGGTCAGCGAGGTCTTATTACCGCTCAACCCAAAACAGGTAAAACAATCCTGCTTCAGGATATTGCAAACTCCATCGTTCAAAATCATCCCGATGTTACGCTGATCGTCCTGCTTATTGATGAACGACCTGAAGAAGTCACAGATATGCGCCGTATGGTTGATTCTGAGGTGATCGCATCTACTTTTGACGAGCCACCAGAGCGCCATGTTCAAGTCGCGGATATGGTCCTTAACAAAGCAAAATGTATGGTAGAGTTTGGCAAAGATGTGGTCATTCTTCTGGATAGTCTGACACGTCTTGCCCGTGCTCACAATGCGGTTATCCCCCATAGTGGTAAGATTTTATCTGGTGGTATTGATTCCAATGCCCTCCATCGTCCCAAGCGCTTCTTTGGTGCCGCTAGAAATGTGGAGCATGGTGGTAGCTTAACCATCATGGCCACTGCGCTTATTGAAACTGGATCCCGTATGGATGATGTAATTTTTGAAGAGTTCAAAGGTACAGGTAACATGGAATTGGTCCTCGATCGTCGTCTCAGTGATCGTCGAATCTATCCAGCTATCGATATCAATCGCTCTGGTACCAGAAAAGAAGAGCTGCTTCTTTCCAAGGCTGAGCTTTCAAGAACCTGGATATTGAGAAAATTACTCAACGAGATGACCCCAGTTGAAGCCATGGAATTCCTCCTGGAGCGGATGCAGCGTTCAAGCACCAACAAAGAATTTATCCAGACGATGAATTCATAGATTTATCCAGCAATTTACAAACAAGTAATTGAGGAGCGTGGAGGCAAATCCACGCTCTTTTTTTTATGTAAATCTCGCTCCAGAATGAAGCATATGAATTCCAGGTTATTGTTCCACCTTTCCCTTGCCTAGACAGGGGGGGTGCAGATATATTGCGCGGCTTTTTAAGGAGAGGAAATTAGAAATGAGTTTTGCCAAAAGAATCAACGCTTTACAGCCCTCAGCCACTATGGCTGTGATTGAAGCTGCCGCTCGTCTACGCGAGCAGGGTATTGATGTCATTTCCTTTGGTGCAGGGGAACCAGATTTCGATACACCAGACCACATTATTGCTGCCGCAAATAAAGGTCTTGCAGAGGGACATACCCGATATACTGCTGGCTCAGGAACCACAGGTTTGAAACAAGCCGTGGTAAATAAATTGAAAAAAGATAATGGTCTTGATTATCAAGCAAATCAGGTTGTCATTTCCAACGGTGGCAAACACTCATTATTCAACATCATGATGACCCTCTTCGAAGAAGGTGATGATGTTATCATTCTTGCACCGTATTGGGTGACCTACCCTGAAGTGGTGAAAGTAAGTGGTGCTGAACCTGTGTATGTTGAGACTCATGAAAAAGATGGTTTCCAGATCACCCGTGAGCAATTGCTTGAGGGCGTCACCGAAAAAACTAAGGGGATCATTGTCAATACACCTTCCAATCCCAGTGGCGCAGTTCTGAATCGCGAAAGTTTAGAAGCCATTGTGGATGTTGCTACTTCAAATGATATCTGGTTGATAAGTGATGAGTGTTACGAAGCACTTGTCTACGATGGGGAACATTTGAGTCTGGCTGGATTCGAAGGTGCTTACGATAAGACAATTACCGTTCAGACCATGTCCAAAGCTTTTGCTATGACAGGCTGGCGCATAGGCTACACCGCATCCTCCAAAGAGCTGGCCTCTGCCATGGGAAAATTTCAGGGTCAGGCAACAGGTTGCCCAAACTCTATTGCCCAGTATGCTTCAGAGGTTGCTTTGACAGAACCGCCCGCATTTCTAGATGACTGGCGGGCACAATTTGTTGAACGACGCGATTACATGGTCAAGGCTCTAAACGAAATGTCTGGTATCACGTGTCTTATGCCAGAAGGAGCATTCTATGCTTTTCCAAAGGTTTCAGATCTCTTTGGGAAAAAAGCTGGGAAAGCAGGGGATGTTGAAATCAAAAATGACATGGATCTGACAAAATATTTATTGGATGAAGCTCATATTACGGTGGTTCCCGGCTCAGCTTTTGGAGCCCCAGAACACGTAAGGTTGTCCTACGCTACATCCTTGGACGCTATAAAAACAGGTCTTGGCAGATTTGCAGACGCTGTTGCTAAATTGAATTGATGAAGGGAGTACCCATAAAATGAAATCAGGAATCCATCCTAAATACGAGTTGCACAAGGTTGCTTGTG
>JABMQQ010000190.1 GCA_013202495.1 Fidelibacterota bacterium
ACACCGAGAAAGATACTCTTGCAACCATATTCTCACACAGCCTCTTAAGTCGGGTGCTAGAGGAAAGAGAGGACTATTTTACCCCATGGTAAATAGCAGTAATCCCAAACGTAAGGTCCCGGTGATTCACATGTTGGAAACCCTCACTGGACAGCAGGTCTTTAAAATCAACACGATCAGGAAAATGCCTGACAGACTCAGGCAAATAAGTATAAGCGGACTTGCTGGACATCATTCCGGCCAGCTTGGGCAGAATATGATCAAAGTAAAAACGATAGAAACGTCCGAAAAACCAACCCTGTGGTTCTGAAAACTCCAGAATGGATAATCGCCCGCCTGGCTTTAAGACACGATAAAACTCACCAAGAGCTGCAGAGATAGTTCCCACATTGCGGATACCATAACTGATGCTCAGTGCATCAAAGGTATTGTCCTGGAAGGGCAAGTTTTCAGCATCGCCCTGAACAACTTCAAATTTCTGGGATAGACCGCGCTTGTCGATCTTCTTTTTGGCCAGCTCCAACATGTTGAAAGAGAAATCCAAACCCACCACCTCGATATTGGCAACTTTCAAGGCAGCAAACCCCTGGTCTCCGGTGCCACTGGCTACATCCAGGAGTATGTGTCCATCTTCTAATTCAAGCGCCTTGACGGACTGTTTCCGCCAGTACACATCGATACCCAGACTCAGGAAATGATTTAGGAAATCATAGCGACTGGCAATCCCATCAAACATGGACTGCACCTGGCTTTTTTTCTCATCGCCACTATGTAAAAATTCTGAATCAGGCATATCAACCTTTCTTTGCTAATCGCCACACAATCTTTAGTGATGACGCTCTGTTTCCAAGCAAATAAGCCTGTCCGCCGTAGCAATCTACTTGCGGAAGGCGGGCCTTTTGCGATTGATGAGGATACCGGCGGTTGAGCTTGTCGAAACCAAAGGTGGTACTTCATAATATCAGAGGACATTTCGACAGGCTCAATGTCCAGTATCTACCATCTTTCATATAGAGTATAACAGGCTAAATTAAAAAAGCTCTGAAGGTTCAATTTCTGACAAAAAGGAGATACGTTATGAAACATATAATTGGTGCCTTATTGATGTATAGTCTGGTTCTGGCCGGCAGTCCCTCCGGTAAAAATATCACCTACAAAATCGATGGGGATAAATATGAGGGCTACTATATCAGTCCATCTCCTGAAGCACCCCTGGTCCTCATTGTCCATGACTGGGATGGTCTCACAGATTATGAAGTCAAACGCGCCGGTATGCTGGCAGATCTGGGATATGCTGTGTTTGCAGCCGATCTCTATGGCGCTGGCATTCGTCCCACAGAATTCAAGGACAAACACGCCAGAGCAACTGAATTGTATCAAGATAGGGGCAAAATGCGAACCCGTTTACGGGGAGCTCTCAAGGCTGCCAAAAACCAAAAAGCCAACGTGGATAATGCAGTGGCCATTGGTTACTGTTTTGGTGGAGCTGCCATTCTTGAATATGCACGGGCTGGAGCATCCTTGAAAGGCTTTGTCGCTTTTCATGGTGGTCTGGATACGCCTAGGGGTGAAGATTATTCCCAGACCAAAGGTGAAATTCTAGTACTCCATGGATCTGCCGATGGTTCGGTGAGTATGGAAGACTTTGCTAATCTCGCCGTGGAACTTGAAACCCATAAGGTGCCCCATGAAATGATCTCCTATAGTGGCGCACCCCATGCTTTTACTGTTTTTGGTTCTGATCGTTACCGAGCGGATGCAGACAAAAAATCATGGAGTCGATTTACCCAATTCCTCACTGAGGTTTTAGACGAAGGAACTGCAAATCAATAATCTCAATGTCAAGCAGTCTCAATTTAACTCTGCCATGGAGCTGTATCGCTCCAAAACGATTTACACCACATTCAGCAGACTGGTCGCCACCTTGAATGTTTCTCTGCAAGTCGTACTCATTTATTTCATCTGGGATGTCCATTTAGGCCTCCCTGGGCAGATAGCCGCTTTTATACTGGCCTTCATGCTTACGGATTTTCTCAATGGTCTGGTCCATATGATCATGGATCATAAGGAGAGCTATGATTCATTCTACGGACCCCTCGTGGCTAACTTTCATCTCCACCATCAGACGCCTAAATACACAAAGCGTCCACTACCAATGGTGTATTTTAATGAAACCGGTGCAAAGATCTGGCTGGTACCTTTTCTCATGCTAATTTTGTTATTCCTGATGAACCATAGCATCCCCCCCTTTGTGCTCCACACCCTGGTTTACATCGGTATCCTGTCTTCTGTAGCTGAAGTGTCTCACTACTTGTGCCATACCTCAGATTCCAGAGTGGCTCACTTTCTGGCGCGAATTGGCATCCTCCTTTCCAGGGAACACCACGTGCCTCACCACGAGGCAGACAATATGAATTATGCCTTTCTGAACGGAATGAGTGATCCTCTAATAAACCTCATAGCCAGAACCTTTTTTACAGGATACAAAAGCACTACGGATCAACACTTTGTCAAATATGCCAGCAGTACTGGAGCTGATCAGCGCTAATCCTGGCGAAAGTATGGCAAAGCCAAAAATCACATGGAAAATGCAGAGTTGGGGACTTTATACGGCCTGGGATCGTCAGGCTAAAGCTCTGCCTGAAATCCAGGAGTTTACCGAAGAGATACCGGCTATTCCCGGCGTGGAATTTGGATACATCCTCCAGATCAAAAAAGCTCGGGGTAAACAGATCCACTTCACCATAGAGCATCCACCCTTCCCAGATGAGGCAGGCAATCCAACCCCGTCCTTTGCTGGAGATGTTTATGTGAGAAGCAATGACTGGCAATTCTTTCTGGGTGATACCGTCTGGGAGCCTGTTGAAGATAAATGTGGTCCCTGGCGTCTCATTGTGAAGTTAGATGGTGAGATCATGGCGGATAAAACATTTCTCATTGTGGAAGAGAGCTGAGCATGACCCGAGGTAAAAAACAAACAAAGGGCTCATCAGGGTTTAATCGGAAAAACACAGATGACTTCCTGGCCAAAAACAGCAGCAAGCCCGATGTGAAAACCACCCCATCTGGATTACAAATTTTGGGAATCGAAGTGGGCTCAGACGATTTTCCCTCACTTGAAAGCACTGTGGAAGTTCACCAGCGCATCAGCCTTCTTGATGGAACCACCATAGATGACACCTATAAGACAGGTGAGAATGCACGCTTTTCTCTTGAAATGGCCATCCCAGGATATCGCGAGGGTCTACTCCTCACAGGTGTCGGTGAACGCAACCGGCTTTTCATTCCTCCAGACCTGGCCTGGGGCAAGCGTGGCAGCGGAAAACGTATCGGTCCCAATGCTGTGTTGATCATCGATGTGAGACTCATCCGAATTATATAGCCAAAGATTCACCTAATCACTTGGTTGCGTAAAGCAGGGGATTATTTTTCAGACCAAATCAGGAGTATTCAAGTGAATTTGCTTCAAAAATGCTCAATAGCATTACTAGGCTTTGTGTTGCTCCAGGGTTGTGCCTCGAAGGCAACCTGGTATCGAGGCAATACTCATGCCCATACTGTCATCTGTGGTCATGCTGATTCACCACCTGAGGTGGTTACACAGTGGTATCACGACAACGGCTACAATTTCCTGATCCTCAGCGAGCACAACCATTTTATCGATCCTGACTCTGTTGTGATGCCAGAAAATCTGAGGGCTGGTTTCATACTCATCCCAGGCGAAGAAATATCAGGGCCAAAAATTGTCCATTCCACAGCTATGAATATTGAAAAACTCGTCATGCCTGATAAAGAGCTGGAAGTCAAAAGCCACATCATCCAGAACCATGTGGATATCACCAGAGAAGCTGGCGGAAGGAGCATTCTCAATCATCCCAACTATCTCTATACCATTTCTGAAAGTGATGTTTTACCGGTCAGTGGTTTAAATATGTTTGAACTCTATAACGGACACCCCCTGGTCGCCAACTCTGGCGATGAAGAACATGTTTCCACCGAAATACTCTGGGACAATTTACTCACCAGAGGGATGCATATATTTGGCATTTCATCAGATGATGCCCATTATTTTGCCACCATTGATTCAGCACATTCCAATCCGGGAAGGGGCTGGGTTATGGTTAATTCCAGTGAGCTTTCCGGAGATGCCATCGCCCAGGCCATGTATTACGGATCTTTTTATGCCAGCAATGGAATCATGCTTAATCGCTGTTCAGTTAATAGGGGGAAGTACAGAGTAAGGGTTGATGTAACGCAAACCTTGAATGAACTCATATCATCAGAGTTGCGGGGAAAGCTGGTTGAAGCCACAGAGCCAGGGTTCAGAATTGAGTATATCGGTTATGAGGGGCAGGTCTTAGCTACCACTAATGGTTCTCGGGCAGATTCTCCCATTAAAGGGGTTTCCCACTATGTCAGACCAAGGATTAGCTATTTTCGCGATCACCCCTCTGGAGGATCAGAAGCCTTCTTTGCCTGGGGTCAGCCAGTATTTACCGATGGAAGGAAATTGCCGGAATGAATCTGGTAAACAAAGAATACCACAGGCGCGCTCGGGTTCTACTGGAAAACTGGCAGGACAGCAGGGGTGTCTCAACGGGTTTTGAAGTATCCACGGATAAATCCCTCGCCACTATAATAGAATTAAACCTGCTGGGAGCAGATGCTTCCATTTCTGAAGTCAACAAGCTATGCAAATTTGCCCGTGAACATGGCCTAGCTGGTATTGGTGTCAATCCCGTCCACGTAGAGCGATGCATACAGACTCTGGGTGATGATGTCCCGATTGGAACCGTTATTGGCTTTCCTTTGGGAGCAAATCACCCCCAGATCAAGGTGGCCGAGGCGGAGCTGGCTGTCAAGCATGGCGCTAGAAGTCTCAGCATGGTTCTCAATATTGGATTACTCAAAACCTCAAATTTCCAGGAGGTCTTTGAAGAACTCCGTGCCGTGCGTTATGCCTGTCCTGATGCAGATCTGATCGTCATTTTGGAAACAGCCCTGCTGGAGCCTTTGCAGATCATTATTGCCTGCATGCTCTCACGTGAAGCTGGTGCTGATGCTGTCATGACATCAACTGGTTTCAGCAGTATGGGGGCAACCCCAGAAGATGTGTCGCTCATGCGTTCTGTGTTGGGTGACGACCTCGATGTGGTAGCCTCAGGCGGAATTACAGATAGTGACAGCATTGTGGGGTTGCTCAAAGCGGGCGCATCACGACTGACTATTGGGTTTTCAAGCACAGATGATACTCTGTCAGGCTTAATCAAGTATGCTGACTGATCAGTCAATGAGTAAGCTCAAACGAATTTGCGTTTTTTGCGGTTCAAGTCCTGGGTCACAGCCTGACTATCTCCAGGCTGCCAGAGATCTGGGAGATGCTCTGGTGGAACGGGGAATAGGACTAGTTTATGGTGGCGCTAGCGTGGGCACCATGGGTCAGATCGCCAGCACGGTACTCAGGGGTGGTGGTGAGGTGATTGGTGTTATCCCTGAGAACCTGGTGAAGAAAGAGGTCGCCTACACAGAGTTGCAGGATTTGCGAGTGGTGCAGACCATGCATGAACGTAAATCCCTGATGAATGAATTGTCCGATGGCTTTATCTCGTTGCCCGGTGGATTGGGGACTTTTGAAGAATTTTTTGAAGCCCTTGCCTGGGGGCAATTGGGGATTCACACCAAGCCATCCGGGATTTTAAATGTCCAGAACTATTATGGAAACCTCCTGGAGTTCCTGGATCATGCAGTAGCTGAATCTTTCATGCAGAAAGAACACCGCGACATGCTGTTGGTTCACGAGCTCCCCTTAGCGCTTCTTGATTTACTTGAAAATTACCAGATACCTGATGTAGATAAAGCAGGCTGGATAAAAAAACGACATCGAGAGAATGGGTCGTTGTGACAAATGAGTGGGGAATGAATATGACACAGCAGTTTGGATTTATTTTTGTAAAATCACTATTCGTGCCAGATGGTTCGGCTTTTGAATCAAGTATGGCGAGCTATGCCGAAGCCTTAAAACAGCTTGGCGGTGAGGAGTGGACGTCCGACGAGATGGATGATACCAAACCTCTGGTTTACTTCATGACGACGGGTGGAACAGAACAAGAATTACTGAACATTCGAGAGCAACGCAGCAAAACTGTTGGACATGAACCCGTGTTGGTTGTTGCTCACCCCGCCCACAATTCTCTGCCAGCCTCCCTGGAAGTGCTGGCTCGACTCCAACAAGAGGGCGCTACGGGTCAGGTATTATACCTGAACAGCTCAAGCGATAAGCAGGGACTCAAAAAGATTCAAGATGTGCTAACTGACTTTCAGGTGGCTTCTGAATTGAAGCGATCACGAATAGGTTTATTGGGCACACCTTCTGACTGGTTAGTAGCCAGCAGTCCCGATCACTCAACAGTAAAAGAGACCTGGGGACCAGACATTATCTCGGTATCCCTGGATGAGGTCAACAGTTTGATTAAAGATGTTGCCCAGGATACGATTCCAGCTGTCCGGGATCCCCTGGTTGAGGGCGCTACGGAAATCCAGGAGCCCTCGTCAGCCGATCTGGATGATGTCGTCCGTGTCTATTTCGCCCTCAAACAGATCGTGGAAAAATATGAACTTGATGCACTGACTCTCCGTTGCTTTGATCTGGTCCTGGGCTTGAAAACCACGGGCTGCTTTGGGTTATCTCAGTTAACAGATGAAGGAATAATCGCAGGCTGTGAAGGTGATCTGGTGAGTACTGTCGGCCTATTGTGGGTCAAAAAGCTAACAGGACAGACACCCTGGATGGCTAATCCAGCCCAGTTGGATGAGGTCAATAACCAGCTCGTGCTGGCACACTGTACGGTACCAAGGGGAATTGTTAAAGACTATGGATTGCGTTCCCATTTCGAATCAGATTTAGGTGTCGGTATACAGGGGACACTTCCCAATGGACCTGTGACAATGTTGCGTATCGGTGGTAAAAACATGGATTTACTCTGGTTGGCAGAAGGTGACATTACTCAATCTGGTAAGGCCGAAGATCTGTGTCGCACACAGGCTGAGATTAAACTCAGTGAAGGTCAAATCAGCAATTTATTGGAAACGCCCCTGGGAAATCATCTTGTTATGGTCCAGGGACATCACCTCCAACGCCTGCAGGGTTGGTGGAAACAAATGATTGCCTGAGGGCACAGTTTCGTGTAAGATCATAACTTCGGGGGCGAGGAGACTTTATGGATAACACCATTACACTTCCATCCTGGGCTTTTATTATTCTCGTGCTATTTGCAGGCATCATGGTCCTGGATCGCATGCTCATGCCCAGTTTACGCTGGTATCTCCGCCGGCGGGTAAAAAAAGTCATGGATGAAGTCAGCTCCAGACTGGATATCGCCATCCGACCCTTCCAGCTCACCCGCAGACAGGGTCTCATTGATCAACTTATCTTTGATGACCAGGTAATAGAGGCGGTTAAGACTTATGCTGTCGAGAATGAAATGCCCAAAACGGTGGCCCAGGAAAAAGCCAAGCGTTATGCCCACGAGATTGTCCCGGCCTTCAATGCCTATATTTATTTCCGCCTTGGATACTGGCTGGCCCGAAATATTGCCCGCCTTATTTATAGGGTTCGTGTCGGTTTTTATGATGCAGAAGAACTCAAGAATATTCCCGAAGACGCCTCCGTCGTGTTTGTTATGAACCACCGCAGTAATATGGATTATGTGCTGGTTTCCTTTCTGGTGGCCGAAAAGACAGCTCTGTCTTATGCCATCGGTGAGTGGGCACGAATCTGGCCATTGCAAACCCTGTTGAAAGCCATGGGTGGCTTTTTTGTGAGACGGAATTCCAAGAATCCCCTCTATCGAAAAGTTCTGGAACGCTATGTCCACCTCTCTACTCGAGCGGGAGTATGTCAGGCTGTCTTCCCTGAAGGAGGCTTAACCAAATCAGGAGCCTTGTTGGAACCAAAACTAGGATTCATGGACTATATGCTCAGGGAATTCCATCCTGAATTTGATAAGGATGTCGTCTTCGTCCCTGTGGGTATCAATTATGATCGAGTCGTTGAAGATCGCACCCTCATCAGAAAATTGGATCCAAATGCGAAACGTCGTAACCAATGGTATGTCATAAAAACGACCCTGGCCTTTGCCACCAAGATGTTGCTGCTTTCCAGAAAAGTGCGCTGGCGGCGTTTTGGCTATGCCAGTGTCAATTTTGGTCGCCCTGTTTCCGTTAAACAATATTGTGATGCCAATCAGATCAAATTTGACGAAGCGGATTCAACACATCGCTTTGAACAGGTCAAAAAATTAGCTGATACCCTTATGAAGCATATTGCTGATGTGATTCCCATTCTACCCATAGCTCTGGTTTCAGAGGTTTTGCTGGAAAACAAGAATATCTGGAAAAGCGAGCTGGATCTCAAATCTCAAGCCCTGCAGAAAATTGAGTCCCTTAGAAAAAAGGGCGCTCCCATAGATATTTCATCCGGTGCCAGTGAAGGTGTTTTAAATAATGCCTTAACTATGCTTGTGGGTAGAAGACTGGTGGATGTTGAAGCAAACCTGATCCGCCCCAAGGAAGAAGCACTGGTTCTCCTGGAATACTACGCCAACTCCATCAAGCAATGGCAGTGAGTGTAATGATGTTTCAATCAACACCCGACTTCAGTCGGGTGTTTTGATACGAACAACTCAACCTACCCTTGTAGCATCATCAATCTATCCTGATATTGGATGCCCATGAGAGACCCGATGTTCATCAGCGCCCTGGACCTTTTCAAAATCGGAATCGGTCCCTCCAGTTCACATACCGTGGGTCCCATGCTGGCCGCCAGAACCTTTTTAGAAAAAATCCTTACACAAGAACTTCAAGAAAATTCCAGAGTGCGCTGCACCCTAAAAGGCTCTCTGGCCTATACGGGCAAGGGACACGCCACCGATCGAGCCGTCATGTTGGGTCTTCATGATTATTCACCACAGGATCTTAGTGGTCTCGATGTAGATCTTCTGGTAAATGAGTTAAGCTCTAAAATCCACCTTACATCTCTGGAATCCTGCCGTTTTGATCCCGCAGTTGACATTATTTTTGACCGCCAGGAAACCCTACCCCAACATCCCAATGGGATGTTCTTTGAACTCCTGGGTGAAGGGGGTGAGACCCTTCTCTCAGAAACCTATTTTTCCATCGGTGGTGGTTTTATCAGAGATTTGAATGATATCGACAACCTGGTAGCCCCGCTGCAGATGGAATCCGCCCTGGTCTGTCCCTTTTCTTTTGGATCGGGACACAATATGCTGAAAATGAGTCATGATAGTGGAAAATCAATCGCCTCAATGAAACGCACCAATGAACTGGAGTATCTCTCAAAAAATGATCTCGACCAGGGACTGGACAGTATTTGGCAGGCCATGCAAACCTGTGTGAAAAACGGTCTCAAAACCAAGGGAGCCCTGCCAGGCAGTCTCAACCTTTCACGCCGGGCCAAAAAGCTCCACGATCAACTCCTGGCAAACCCAGAAGACGCCAATGTCACGGACTGGCTGTGTGCCTATGCCATGGCTGTCAGCGAGGAGAATGCATCAGGACACATGGTGGTGACTGCACCAACAAATGGAGCCGCCGGAGTTATCCCGGCCATTTTGTATTATCTTGTGGTTCATCAGGGTGGTACTCAAGAGCAGATCAGAGAATTCCTGCTGGTTGCCAGCGCCATTGGCGGCATCATCAAAATGCGATCCTCTATCTCTGGCGCTGAAGTGGGCTGTCAGGGCGAAGTAGGCTCAGCCTCATCCATGGCGGCTGCTGGACTGTGTGCCGTTCGCGGTGGCACCACAGCACAGATTGAAAATGCCGCTGAAATAGCTCTGGAACATCATCTGGGCATGACTTGTGACCCCGTCCACGGATTGGTGCAAGTGCCCTGCGTAGAGCGTAATGGATTTGGTGCAATTAAGGCTTATACGGCTGCCTCATTGGCCAAACGGGGAACCGGACAACATTATATGTCTCTGGATAACTGTCTTGCAGCTATGAAACAGACCGGTCAGGAAATGTCCCATAAGTTCAAAGAGACCTCTCTGGGAGGCCTGGCTGTAAGTAATACGGAGTGTTGATTCGCAGGCGTGGGGAGCCCGAATTTTGCATGTAACCATGAAGTTATGAGGTTTATTATGAAATTTAACTTAAAAAGGTTTTTAGTAGGGTTAATACCAGTGGCACTACTACTATTTTCCTGTGAAGATGATCTTTATATCGAGACGGACAAGAATACCTATTATGATGATATTTCTGATATTAGTGCGCTAAATGGTCATTTCTTTTCAACCAATTATGATTTGTCTGGTCATGCCGGCACGCAGATAGACTTGTTAAGATTTAACGAAAATTCATCAGGGGATTACTATATAGATGGAAGTTATGACCTGGACATGAACGGTCAGGGCTATTTTGCCATTACAAATGATGGGGTTGATCTGTATCTGCAATCCAGAAATACCAACCTGATACTCAAGTGTTCGCCAATTGCACAAAAAGCCTATATCAGTATGGATAATGTTGAGGATAATTGGCAACCCAGTGGTCTGGCTTATGATGGAGAGAAGGATTCATTGTTGGTTCTGTATAGAAATCGACAGGCTCTAAACCAATATAGATTACGTACCCTTTCAAAAAGTGGGGACTTGACCTCGGGTGGGGATAAGCATTTTTCTCTGGATTTTATCGAACAAGGTCCCAATGGTATTTACGCCTTTGAATTTTACAATGGATCCTTCTTCATGCTTGGTGTGGATACCACACAGACAGATGCCTTGATTATTCTGGATCAGGCGTTCCAGGTAGAAAACATCGACTCCATTTTAGATTCTACAGTTGTTGGTTTATGTTTTATAGAAAACGAACTGTTTTTCAGCTATCGTGACAAACGCATAGAGAAATGGAATAGCTATTAGCCTAAATATAAACAGCTTACCCCCAGGGAGAGCTCGCCGTAAGCAATACGGAGCGTTAGCTGGGATGGATGAGAAGCATGACCATTAAACTAGAGGTACTCTTTTCAGAGGGTTGTCTACGGACACCCCTTACTATTGAACGAGTACAGGAGGTTTCTCAAAAAATGGGGATTCCAATTGATTTGACAACCGTGCAAATCGATACTTATGATGATATCATGGAATGGAATTTTATCGGGAGCCCCACAGTTCGGGTAAATGGTGTTGATATAGACCCTTCAGCCAGGGGCGATTCATTCGGCGGCTTCACCTGACGCAGTTATGGGGCATCGGGTATGCCCTCGGGACAAATGGTTATGGATGCATTTGAAAGGACCAAGAAATGATCAAGAAGTTAATGACAATCGCGATCGTCATGGCAATCAATCCAGCAGCAATGTCTAAAGCATCTGCTCAGACCACGATTCCTCTCAACTCGCTAGACCAGGTTGAGCTCGTAAATATTGATGCAGAAATACTCACATATAAAAGCAAGACGGCTCTTCAAGTCAAAGCAGCCAGTGGGGCTGAAAAGCTTGAGACACTGGTCATGATACCAGGTCTTTCGTTTAAAAATGGTGTGATAGAAATAGAAGTATCTGGCGAGCCCGCGCCAGGGGCTATAGCTCAGGCCAGGGGTTTTGTGGGGCTAGCTTTTCGGGTTCAGAAGAGAGAGCAATATGAATATGAATGCTTTTATCTGCGCCCAACCAACGCTCGAGCTGACAATCAGGTTCAACGCAATCATTCACTGCAATACGTTTCACATCCAGAATATCCCTGGCATCGCTTAAGAAAAGAAACCCCGGAAAAATACGAATCCTACGTAGATATGCTTCCAGGAGAATGGATTAAACTCAGGATTGAGGTATCAGGAACAACTGCAAAATTTTATGTCGGAGGAGCCAAGCAGCCCAATCTGATAGTTAGTGATTTAAAACGAGGTGACTCAGAGGGTGGTATTGCGCTCTGGATGCATTCTTCCACGCTGGCGCATTACCGAAATTTAGTTGTCTACCCAGAACCATAAAGAGAGCCCGCCCCTCATGAAATGGATACTACTCATCCTAATTATCAGTCTTGGACTGATGCTTCTATCCTGCTCTCCCAATGATCCATCAGATGCAAACCTCGCAGTCATGACCTTTAATATTCGTCTCAACCTGGCTTCCGATGGTGATAATGCCTGGCCCAATCGTAAAGAGATGGCTGTCAGCATGATCCGCTTTTATGAGCCCGATGTGTTTGGCGTCCAGGAAGCCAAGGAGGGTCAGGTCAACGATCTGTCTGAACGGTTTCCGGAATATGCCTGGATTGGTGTGGGTCGAGATGGCGGAAAACAAGCCGGTGAGTATATGGCTATTTTCTATCTAAAATCTCGACTAAATCTGTTGCAAAAAGAGACCTTCTGGCTCAACGAACATCCCGAGTCCCCTGGTCTGGGTTGGGATGCTGCGTATAATCGCGTGGTGACCTGGGGTCATTTTCGAGACCTGAAAACCAAAAAAACCTTTTTCCACTTTAATACTCATTTTGATAATCGTGGGGAAGTCGCCCGCCAGGAAAGCGCCAAACTGCTACTGAGTAAAATCCGAACCATCGCTGGAAGTTCTGCCTTGATTGTCACTGGCGACTTCAATACTTATCCAGATTCTGAACCCTATAGAATCCTCACAGGCTCAGAGCTATTGACGGACGCCAAAACTATTACTCAGGCACCACATCATGGTCCCAGCCGAACCTTCAACGGTTTTGATCTGGAAAGCTTGAAAACCATGGAACGGCCCATCGATTATATCTTTGTCAGCAAAGATATAAGTGTGCTGAAACATGCCACATTATCGGATACATTCGATGGTTATTTCCCATCTGATCACATGCCAGTAACGGCTACAATCACCATTAAACCCTAGGACCTCCAGTTGAAACCATATAATCCCAGGAACATTGCAGCTCTCATCCCGATTACCCTGTTAATGTTGACTTCATCAAGCTATGCCCAGACCTCCAATTACAATCCCATGCTTAGCGTCCAGGAGAAGCAAAGTATCGAAGCAGGTGAAATCGTCATGCGGGAGCTTGTCACAAAGCACGACAAGGGACAAACCATTGAGACCATCGGACTGATACATGCTCCAGGGGATAGTCTGGTTCTGCTGTTAACCGATTATGCAGCCTATCCAGAGTTTATGTCAGCAGTCGATGAAATTGAAATTGTGGATAAAAGCGGGGCTGAATCCACTATCAATTATATCCTGAAACCTATGCTGGGTTTGACCAAAAAATACCGCATTAAAATTGCGCCGGTCAAACTTGACGAGCAGGTCTGGAGAATTGAATGGTTCCTGGTGGAATGGCCTGGATTAACCCCCATGGAAACCATTGGCGACACCCAGGGTTACTGGCTCATTATTGAGCAAACGGAGAAGCGATCACTGGTTCAATACTATGTCTACTCTGATCCAGGTCTTGTACCTTTTGGTCTTGGAGGACTGGTTGATGCCCTGGGCAAAGGCAGTATTGAAGATGTCTTTAATGAGACTCGTGCTGAGGCCCATAAAATGATGGGTAATCGCTAACATCCAACACCCGACTTTAGTCGGGTGCCAGGACCCCCCGGGGAAGGAATTAACATGAACATGGATGACCCCACCATAATCGCCCTCATAGTAGCTGGCTCTATCGCGGTGATCGTGCTTATTGTTATGCTCGTTCGCTATTACGAAAAAAAGCGCACAGAAGCTCTCCGTGCAGCAGCTGCAGAGATGAGATTGGAGTTTTCACGTCTGCCGGATCCTCAACTCTTACCTTCTCTGCGCGCCTTCCCGCTGTTTTCCCAAGGTCATTCCAAAAAAGCATTCAATGTCATGAGCGGTATGGCGGATGAGATCGAAATCACCATGTTTGATTATCGCTACACCACAGGTGGCGGAAAAAACCAGCACACCCACAATCAGACCGTGGTGTTGCTCAAATCCAGCTTCCTTGAAGTCCCACCCTTTAGTCTGAAACCCCAGAATGTCCTGCACAACATCGGTAAGGCTTTTGGCTATCAGGATATCGATTTTGATAGTCACCCCGTCTTCTCGGAGAAGTATCTCTTGCGCTCAACAGATGAGCCCGTCGTTCGTGAGTTCTTTACTGATGATATCCTGGAATATTACGAGCAATGTCCTGGTCTCAGCACGGAAGCAGGGGGAGACCGACTGATTTTTTTTCGGGCATCCAAGAAGGTCAAGCCGGAGGACCTGCCCAACTTCCTCAAAGATGGATTCCATATTTATACCCTTATCAAATAGCACCCGACCTAAGTCAGGTGTTACCAAGAACCCCCGATATCTATTAATCCCCCGACTTGAGTCGGGGGTTATAACAAACACATCAAAACATCTTTGCGCCCTCCACGCGAAGACGAGTAGGAGTTAACCCAGCGTGCGAGCCGGCCCCAGAGCTTGTCGAAGGGAAAGGCTCATCGACGCATGACACAGCACACTCTTGTTCTTTTGTTTCGGCAATCAGTCTACACAAAGGGTTTCTCAAAAAGCGAACTAGGGGCTGTCACTCCGAGCCCGTCGATGTGTTCTCGAAGGGGGGCGGTTTACAGACACTTCTTTGCTACGTCCTGACAAGAAGAACCAAAACCAACTCGCCTGTAGAATGGGATCGAGAGCGATGAGTTGTTCAGGCGGTTCAGTAAAAACTTATAAACGAGCGAATAAAAGGAACTATATTCAACTCTATAGAAAAAGAGATAGGGTGGTAAACTGTTTAGTCTTTTAACGGGAGATTACGTGAAACATATATTTAGATCAATAATTCTACTACCGCTGCTTTTAGCTGCAGCGGATCTCTCGGAAAAAGGAGAGGTTGAGATAGATTGGCTCACCTGGCTTTATACTCCGGAAAGCCGGGAAATTGTTTGGCTGTCTGAAACATCTAATATTGGGATTCAGACTAAAGACTATCCAAATTATCCCTTCGATGCGGAGTACAACATAAAAGTTCTCATTAGTGGAAACACTGAAGGACCTGGACGTATTTATTATTTTAAAATTACTTATGATGATGGGGGTCATCAATATTCTCAATCGGAACCTGATTGGTGGTATATCAATCTTTTATCCAATGAGAGGCCAACTAAATTAATGTGGTCAACGGAGCCATTTGTTAAGAGTACGACATCCACAAATCTACCTGAGCAGAAAAAGAAGATACCAAATTGGAAGCGTAGCTTTGTTGGTGAGCCATATGCAAATGTGATTTTTATTGAATCTGCGAATGATAGATTATCACAGTTTGGCTGGCTGGGCACCATTTCCTTTCTGGGGTGGTCCCCCTCTATTGCCACCTTCGAGGGCAATGAGTTTAGTGGAAGCAATGGATGGGGCTTTGATAACACATTTTATTTATCTACAGGTCTAAGCGGTTTAGGGTGGTATGCCAGTGTCGGGTATGTCCCGGGTATTCTGCCTACGACTACATTAAATGACAGCTTATTCTATGAGCTGACAGAGCCACCGTCTGTCGATTATGTACTTCAAGACTATGACATAGAAAATATCCAGGTTACCATATCTAGCTTCCATTATGGTTTTGGATATCAAAATACTTTTGATCATATGTTTCTTGGAATAGGTATGACCTGGTATGCAAATACATATTCAGCAGAAGAATACGAAAAATATAGTTTTAATGGTTTGGATGAACAATTCAGTAAAAGCAATCTTGTGTTCAAAATTGGGTGGAGCTTCTGATGAAACTCAACCTATTGCCCAGCTAAAAGAGAACTTTGCAAAATCATACTAATACCATTCAAATAAAAGCCCCTAGCGCTCTCTGCGGTTAGCACTTTTCAACCCCAAACCCCAATTCTCCCCTTTTAAAATCAGCAGAGATGTCTAGATTAGCGTTCGTTCAACAACAATTGTGGAAACGATATACCAACACGAATTTTGAAGACAATCGGCAATTGTATAACGGTTATGCGTGCCGAAAATCCATAATAGGGGTAAATCATGAAAAAAAGCTTATTGCTTGGTGTGTTTGTTTTATCGGTGCTGCTGATCTCAAGTTGTGCCTATTTAGTCGGTGGCGGTGACAAACAGGATGTGATGGTTAATTCAAGTCCTGAAGGCGCCAGCATCGTTATCACAACTACAGGTGGCGTGGAAATGTTCTCAGGCACCACACCAGCTTCTGTAACACTGAAAAGGAAGTATAAATACAATGTAGCCGTCAACTTGGACGGTTATAAAGAAAACACAGTTATGATTGACCAGACCTTGAATATGATGGTTCTTGGCAACATCCTGTGTGGTGGTATTCCTGGAGGTGTTGTTGATGCATTAACTGGAGCCATGTGGACTCTGGAACCAGAACAAATTGTAGTGACTCTTGAAATGGCAGCTCTTGAAGGCGGCAGCGAAGAACTCTATGCAGTTGTTTCCTACCTCGGTACAGACAACCAGCGTCAGAGTGTTCCGATTCTACTCGAAAAGGAATAATATTTGGTTAAAAACCAATTTGTGGCCAGTAGGTTTTTATTTCTACTGGCCATTTTTGTTTTTATCTCCACGCCGCTGTATTCTCAGGAGCAGGACTCCTCTCATGTACAGGATGCCTCATTTCTTGTAGATGCAAATCAGGCGTACCAGTCAAAAATCGGTAGCAAGACCATTCATCGATGTCCCTTTGAGACATCATGCAGTAAGTTTTTGCAGATTTCAGTAGAGGAGCATGGAGCGCTCAAGGGTTTTGCTCTATTCCTAGATCGATATTTTTATAGAGAAAATGTCATGATTCCTCAGAATTATGAAGCAGTTGTAAGAAACAATAGGGTCGTATATAGAGATGATATCCCGGATAGTCTCATTACTTATCTTTATCGCGATTAGCCTGCCAGTTAATGGTCAGGACTTAATTCAACGTCTGATTCAGGAGTCTGAATTCCAATTAGCACGGATAGAGCTTTATAGGCACATTGAAAACGCCGATACACTTGCTCAACCCAAAACCCTGGCAGCCATTGCATATACCTACCAGCTTGAGGACCAACACCTCAAAGCAAAAACATTATATCGCCGTGTCTTACAGAAGTCAGACCTGCTATCGGACAGTTATGTAGATAGCATCAAAACAAACCTATGCTTTTCGCTGATTGAATTGAGTGAGTTTGGGAGCGCATATGGCCTCTTTAGTAATCTAGAGAACGATCACATTATCCCAGTGAAGCAGCGTTTTTTTATTCTCATGGCTGAAAGGCCCAGCGAATTGAGTCAGGACGTTTTCAATTCAGAGGAATTGGAATCCCTGGAACGTCTGGCAGATGATCTAAAAAGTCCACGCAAGGCTGCTATACTCTCGGCCATTGTACCTGGCCTGGGACAGCTCTACGCCTCACATACTGTTGATGCGGCTCAGTCCTTTCTAGTGGTTGGTGCTGGGATACTCTATTCAACCGTAGCGTATAAAGCTTATGAACAGGACAATTTAGGCCTGGGATTAACCTCCCTGACCATTGGTACAACAGCCCTGTTTCACTATGCCAATATCCTATCAGGACAGAGGACGGCGATTTATAGAAACATGAGGTTAAAGCAGGATTACTTAGAACAGGCTGACCTCGAATTCCAACCCCTGGATTTATCTACCAGCCTCCAAACCTTAACACCATAACACACTAGCACCCGACTTAAGAGGCTGTGTGAGAATATGGTTGCAAGAGTATCTTTCTCGGTGT
>JABMQQ010000191.1 GCA_013202495.1 Fidelibacterota bacterium
AATATGCAACGCAGGTAATCTTTGAGATAGTGCTGATATTTCCAGTTTAGTAATTCATCACCAGTAAGCTTGAGACGCTTAAACTCCTCATTTACTTGATCATAATGGGCATCCCAGACAGCCTTCTGCTCATCCGTCATCCGGTTGTAGGTTTTTTTCCAGGTCTCTGTGACCTTCTCTGCAAACGACCTCTTACCACCGGATCCAGTCTCCTCTTCAATTGACTGGGAGTGGAGCTTCATATCGAAAGTGAGATACATATCATCGATGCGCATATCCGCTTCACCTGCTGCAATACGACCGGTGTATTCATCGTGAAAATTTGCCGGCAGGGGAATATCCTGGTCATTGTAGGCATCGAGATATTTCAGATTCGGCATCCAGTTGCGATGAGGGGCTTTATGGTGGATCAGCATACAAAACGGTTTTGACTTATCCAACTTGTCCAGAGCCTCAAGCGCCTGGTCTGTGATGATATCAGTGGTATAACCGATGTGGGTTTTCTTTTCGCCATTTTCTGTAAAATCCGGGTTGTAGTATTGCCCCTGACCTTTGAGAATATTCCAATAATCAAACCCTGTTGGTTCCGTCTTTAAATGCCATTTCCCAACAATCGATGTGTGGTATCCTGCCTGTTGAAGCAGCTTTGGAAAAGTGAGCTGACTGCCATCAAAGGTACAGCTATGATCCAACATCCCATTCAGATGTGAATACTTACCCGTCAGCAGGGTAGCCCGGCTGGGTCCGCAGATGGAATTGGTGACAAAACTATTCTGGAATCGAATCCCTTCAGATGCGATGCGATCAATATTGGGCGTGTGGATCAAGGTGTCATTATAGCAACTGATAGCCCTCTCAGCATGATCATCACTCATAATGAAAACAATGTTGGGGCGATCCTTCTTCATACATGAATTCAAGAATAAATTTGGCGCCATCAAAGCGGTGGTACCCAACCCAACGGATTTGAGAAATTCTCTGCGTGTTGTTTTCATAGACTCCCCTTTGCCATGCTGTCTGAACTGACAGTTAACCCAATTCTTGCATTCTTTCTATATCTCGACACAGCTTAATTAAGCTTTCCGGCAATAAATGCCGTGGTCCAGGCTGCTTGAAAATTGTATCCGCCGGTGATGCCGTCAATGTCCAGGATCTCCCCGGCAAAATATAGATTCTCACACACCTTACTCTGCATTGATTTCCCATCGATACTGTCCAGACTGACCCCTCCACAGGTCACAAACTCATCTTTAAAACCTGTTTTTCCAGACACTGAATATGAGTCGTTGGTAAGGACTGTAACCAACTTATTCAGTCCCTTATTCCCTAGCTCACTCCATTTTTTCGTCTGAGGGAGTCCACTTTTTTGAAGCAGATAGCGCCATAATCTATCCGGTAAACCAAAGGGTCTAATATTGGGTAGGAGCTTGCGAGCATGTTCTGCAACCAAATCGTTTAAATGACCCAAAACGAGTTCATGATTGGTTTGATCAAGCCAATTAACCCTCATATCAAAGTTATAGTCTTTTTCGTTAAAGATTCTGGCACCAAAAGCTGAAAGCTTCAGAATAGCCGGTCCACTAAAGCCCCAGTGCGTGATAAGTAGGGGTCCTCTTGTTTTCAAACTGGTTCCTGGAATGCTGACCAGCACAGGATCTACTGCAACACCTGTTAATTCCACAATGGCTTCATCAGGCATATTAAAGGTGAAGAGGGAAGGCACAGGCTTAACGATCTCATGGCCAAGTTTTTCTATCCATTCCAGACCCTCGGATCTGGGTGATCCACCACTTGCTATGATGACCTTATCAAAACTCCTGGGAGGTAAATCCTGTCTGGAGAAACTCAACTCGAGTTGTTTGCCTTTTTGAGCAATCGTCTCAATTCCAGACCAAAACTCACAGATGATACCCTGAGCTTCAGCCTGATCCAGAAGGCAATTAACAATACTGCCTGAATCCTGAGATACAGGGAAAACACGCATATCATCCTGGATGAATAGCGGCACACCTCTTGATTCAAACCACTCCATGGTGTGTTTTGTGTTAAACGTTCTCAACGCTCGTTTCATGAGGGTCTTTCCGCGTGGGTAGCCTGCGGCCAGCGTGCTGATAGATGTATTTCCGTTGGTGACATTACATCTGCCCCCTCCGGAAATTTTGACTTTGGCCAGGGAAAAACGTGTCTTTTCAAATATAACTACATTGGCATCACGAAAGTTTTCTTTGACTGAGAGGGCTGAAAAATAGCCTGCTGCTCCTCCCCCTATGATAGCAACATCCACATCAGGATCCTTTACGATTATTTGTTCAGAAGATGTTGGAAGTAGCTGGGAATCTTAGCTTCAAAGGTCATTCTTTGTTTTGTGCCGGGGTGTTTGATGTTGATCGAGCCTGCATGGAGGGTCAATCTCTTGATACCTTTAGCACTATCGCCATAGACCTTGTCTCCGGCAACGGGGCAGTCAATATCAGCAAATTGTACGCGTATTTGATTTTTTCGGCCTGTGATCAGATCGATTTCAACCAGGCTATATCTTTTAGATTCCTGGAGAACTTTGTAACCTGTTTTGGCGAGCTTGCCTACCTTTTGATCTTCGGTGGAATACATCTTATGGACTACATTTTCCGCCAGATATGAAGAAAGGACACCCTCCTTCTCAGCGAGGTTCCCATGGATAACTGCATAGTATTTTTTACTGAAGTTTTTCCACTCTTCCTGAAGATAGCGTTTATTCTTTTCACTTTTTGCAAAGACCAGAACACCTGATGTATCTCTATCCAAACGATGGACGATATAGATCCGTTTTCGAGATTTTGGATTCCCCTTGCGGACATAATTATTCAAGGCAAAATAGGCTGTTCTGTCGCGAGTTTTGGCATTACTCATGGACAGAAGACCACTCATCTTATCAACAACCAGAATATCATCGTCTTCAAATATAATGGTGAGCCCTCGTGGTTGGTGACGTTTGGAAGGTTTTTTGGTTTTCTTGGTTTCGAAGGGATCCATGGCTTTTGAATTTACCTCAATTATGTTTTAAGAATTGGATGGATTTTGGAAATAATCTCGTTTGAAATATACATATGCCACAAAACCCCACCATGCGACCAGAGTGGCAACCACTGTCAATGCAGATGCCTGGGCAATCAGCTCTTGTTCCCCAGCTCCCATCATTTGCCCATAGTCACTTAGAAGGCTTGATGTAGCTTGACCATACATGATAAAGAGAAGCCTGTCAACGGTGTAGATCAAGGTTCCAGTAAACATCATCTGAAGCCCCCAGTGTTTTGCAGTCCACAGACCCAATCCCATGCCCCCATATATACCCAGGTACAAGAGATGATATACAACTGCAATAATCCCAGCGCGCTCAGCACCAAACAAGGATACTGGAGAACCAATTGAAACGACCTCTATCAATGCGGAGATAAAGAAAAAGAAAGCTGCGAATCGTATGGTAAAACGTGGTCCCATGATACCACCGGATTCAGAACTTTTTTCCGAAGAAGGCGGTATCCAGAGATCGTTCTCTTTCATGGCTGAACAGTAGCGACAAAAAATTGCATCATCCTGGATTTCTTCAGCACAATATGGACATTTCATTCAACACACCTCATTAATTGGTGAGAGTATAATATTAATTCCCCCTGATTCCTCTATGAAGCTTGATCTAAGGAAGGAAATAATACATAGTTTTTAACGGCCTTTGAGCTGAACGATCTCGTAAGTATAGAGGAAATCATAAAATTCATAGTCCATTTTCAGTTCGAAATAAAATTCTGTTGAGTAGCCTGGTTTAAGAGGCTCACGAACCACAAAATTCTGAGAGAGTAGTAATTTTGAGGGATCCAGCGAATCTTTTCCTGTGTACATCATTGCTGAGTTTTCATTAATTAGATTCGTATTTCCCGAAGTCTCTGAGTTACCAGTGTATATTTTAAACTTGAAGATGGATGAGGTGATATCATGCTCACCATGATTCTGGATTTTGCCTCTGATATAATCCCTCTGCATATTGACTTCAAAGTCACTGATCTGAACCTGGTTGAACTGATCTCCGGGGAGAGAATTATCATCCATGATGGAACAATTCATAAAAAGAATTACTGGCAGACACATTATTATTGATTTTATTCCCATCAAAGATCAGCCTCAAGAATCCTTGATTTCTTCTGTTCCATCAGAGTATCTGGCAAATCTGCCCTGGTCCGCAGGATTAACAGGATCACGTCTATCCCACGGCCACCCTCCAAATTCTGTCGCTCTATAATCATCAAAGGCTTTCTGGATTTCAGTCTGGGTGTTCATAACAAAAGGACCATAACGAACCACGGGTTCTCCTATGGGCTTACCTTGCAGGAGCAGTAGTCTGGATTGTGTCGAACCATTTTTTATGTGGATCTCATCTGACGAAGAAATTTCAAGGGCATGGTATTCAGGGATATTCTGCTCTGCGATTTTCAACGATTTGCCTTCGTAAAAATAAAGGTCTCGATTTACACCTTCCTCACATGCCGGGAGTACAAATTCTGCTTCTGCATCCAGGGTAATCACCCAGATTGCGACCTGGTTTGTTGATTTAGATGCCCAGGAATTAGGGGCAGGATCGGGTGCAGAAGTTGTTTCAAATTTGCCTGCAATGACTCGGGTTTCCGTTTTTCTGTCTTCCTTGTCATGAGTTTGAATGACCGGAATGGATTCTGACCAGAGCATTTTAAAGGCTGGTTCTGCAGTTTTTTCCCGTGCTGGCAGGTTGAGCCAGATTTGAAACAGCTCCATAGGGTTGGGTTGATCTTCTTTTACTAAAGGGAACATCTCAGAATGCTGCAGACCACTTCCCGCAGTCATCCATTGAACATCTCCATTTCCATAGCGGCCTGCAGCTCCAGCTGAGTCATGGTGATCTACCAGACCATCCAGCACGACAGTCACTGTTTCAAACCCACGATGGGGATGGGCAGGGAATCCAGGTATCTCACGACCGTGATACATATTCCAACCATCTTTTTGGTCAAAATCCTGACCAATATTTCGTCCAGACAGGGATGTGGCTGGACCCATTTTGCCATTACCAACAGGGTAGGCATCGTTATGGTGAACACAGAAGAGAAAGGGGTCTCTGGTTTCCCACATGAACCCCAAAGGCTTTATATTTTTAATCATTTATGATTTGTTCCTTATATCCCCCGAGATACAAGCATCACAGTCTTCAACAATAAGCGTTGAATATTGTTCAGAAAACTATTCTTGAACCCATCAGATACAAGTGCGATCTAGAGTGTGTTGTCCGAATTTAAGTGGTTTGTCGGTAGACAAAAAAGTACCGTCCTAAAACAACCATGAGTATTCCACCCAGAATCAGGAGGGCTGATATGGCCAGCCTTGATGAAATCACCTCACCGACAAACAGGATGCCTCCCACAGCTGCAATGACTGGTACCAACAATTGAATGACTGCAGCCTGGGTCGCTGAAAGTCCTCTTAGCGCCGCATACCAGATACTATAACCTAACCCAGAAGCTAGCCCTCCAGATAATGCGGCATAAATAATACCTTCAATCGAATATTGAGCCTGGTAAAGGGCGACAACAACTAGAATTGTAATAAGGGGGATGGTCCTCATAAAATTGTGAGCCGTGTCCTGGAGTGGGTTTTTAGAGTCCCTACCTATGAGGGTGTATATTCCCCAGGCAAATCCCGAAAACATCATGAGTGAAAACCCAAGGGGAGATGGTGTGGAAACCCCGGGTAGGACGAGATACACAAAACCTCCAAATGAAAGGGCCATTCCTGCCCATTCACTCACATGCAGGCGATTGCCTGAGAAAAGCGATATGAGAATCATGGTTATCTGGACCGCTCCAAATAAAATCAAAGCCCCTGTACCGGTATCCAGAGTGATATAGGCATATGAAAAGGTGATTGCATATAAAAACAACATGAGGCTGGAAATCCAGCTCCCTTGGCGGGGAATAAGTGATTTTTCACGTCGTAGCACTAAAATCAGAAGTAAGGTAAAGGCACCTGAGAAGAGCCTTATCGCTGTGAAGCTGGCTGCATCGATAGCCCCGCCACCCAATGCCAGTCGACATAGTACAGAATTAGCCGCAAATGCAATCAAGGCCAGGCTGGTAAAAAGAATTGTTCTTAGAATGGGGATCTCAGAATTTCTGCTCATTCTGATTTAATTGGCTCCGCCCAAACTGCGAATTCATTTCCATTGGGATCGGAAAAGTGAAAACGTCTCCCTCCTGGGAATGGATATATTGGTTTCATAATCTTACCCTTAGCCAGTTCAACTTTCGCAAGTGTTTCCTCGAGTGCATCACTAAAGAAGACGATGAGAACACTTCCTGAATTCGTCTCGGCTGTCAGGTCTGATTTAAAAAATCCTACATCAATCCCAGCATTGGCGCAGGCAACATAATCAGGACCATAATCAACAAATGACCAATCAAACACCTCACCGAAGAAGGTTTTGGTTTGCTCCATATTTTTTGCAGGAAATTCCAGATAATTGATTTTTTCGTGATTACTCATCTAATACTCCTCCATAGGCAACACCACTGAGGTCTGCCATTTCTCGTTTCCAGGTAGTAAGATCGTTATGATTAAACTGATTTAAATGGGTATGTCCGCAGGCTCTGGCCATGACTTGCATCAAGTCAGTAGATGCTCTGAAAAAGTTATTCAGTTGCTGGGCTCCTTTTTCAATTTTAATACGTGCTCTCAACTCAGGTTTCTGAGTCGCAATACCCACAGGGCAATTATTGGTATGGCAGGCACGCATCCCGAGACACCCAATGGCCTGGATGGCAGAATTTGAAACTGCAATGGCATCGGCACCCAAAGCCAGCGCTTTGATAAAATCTGCGGGGAGGCGTAAACCGCCCGTGATAACCAGTGATATGTCCTGACGTCCCTGCTGATCCAGATAACGGCGTGCGCGGGCCAGGGCTGGGATGGTTGGTACGGAAATATTATCTCTGAATATGAGTGGGGCTGCACCCGTTCCTCCGCCTCTACCATCCAGTATGATGTAATCCACGCCAATATCCAGGGCAGCCTGAATATCCTTTTCGATGTGCTGGGCAGAAAGTTTTACACCAATTGGGATTCCGCCGGTCGCCTCTCTGACCTCCTCAGCAAACCGTTTATAATCTTCTAGGTTCTCCCAATCTGGAAAACGAGGGGGTGAGATGGCTGGTTCTCCTTCAGCCAGACCTCGTACTTCCGCAATCTTGCCCGCTACTTTATTTCCAGGAAGATGACCGCCTGTTCCAGTTTTTGCCCCTTGCCCACACTTAAAATGGAAGGCCTGACATTTCTCGACCTTATCCATGGAATAGCCAAATCGAGCAGAGGCCAATTCATAAAGATAACGACTGTTTGAAGCTTGTTCATCTGGAAGCATGCCGCCTTCACCTGAGCAGATTCCGGTCCCAGCCAGTTCTGCCCCCTTTGCCAATGACACCTTAGCCTCTTCAGAGAGAGCGCCAAAACTCATATCTGAGACAAAAAGAGGACGCTCCAGTACCAGAGGTTTCTTGGCATTAGGACCAATTACTACCTCTGTTCCAACCTTTGCATCATCCAGGAGTGGTACTTTATGCAATTGAGCAGTAAGTAATTGAATGTCTTCCCAATTGGGTAAATCCTGTCTGGGAACCCCCATGGCGTCTACACGACCGTGATGCCCTGTCTCGCTTAAGCCTTTTTCGGCTAAATGTTGAATGTATTGAGTATGTGGTTCTTCGGGAGCACCATGAACGTCCTGATATAGCCCCTGATAAGCATCTCGGTTATAAGGCTGAGGATTTTGATCTTCCCAGGTTTTTATTTCGTCTTCATCAACCCAAACCTTGTCATCTTCAATCCAGACTGAAAATTTATGAAGTTTTTCTTCATTATTATAGGCACTAACACCTGACTTGTAGTTGTAATCCCAATTATGTAAGCCACAGATGAGGTCATTCCCCTGAATATGCCCATCCGATAAGAGTGCTCCCCTATGGTGACAACGGCCATAAAGGACAGAGACTTCTTCTTTATCCGAAAATCGTGTGATGACAAGATCCACATTTCCCACCAACGCGTAGGTGGGTTCCAGTGGTTTTAATTCTGAGAAATGAGCAATTGAAATTTTATGCATATATCATCCTATTGATTTTGAGTACGATTTAAATTGGGACAACCTATTCCAGAAATTACTGGATCAAGCCAGCTCTGAAACATAAACCTCAATGTGCACGAGACCAGCCAGTTTCACATTCAATCCGTGAGCCCTTTGTGAAGCCCTACAAATTGATCGAAGTGTTTCAGGAAAAGTGCTAATACATCGGGATCAAAATGGTCAGGCATAACCCGACCGTCTCCCTTTTCAAGAATGGTATACGTATGTTCATACGTGAATGCTTTTTTATAGGGTCTACTTGAAACCAGAGCATCAAAAACATCAGCAATTGCTACGATGCGAGCTTCAAGAGAAATCTCTTTTTGTTTCTTGCCTGCTGGGTACCCAGTACCATCCCAGCGCTCGTGATGTTCTAAAGCAATATTGTAGGCCATCTCAAGGCCAGTAAGTCCAGCCACCATATCACCACCATAAGTCGTATGCATGCGCATCTTTTCAACTTCATCAGGAGTAAGTTTTCGAGGCAAACGGATGGTATCAGCGACTTTTATTTTTCCAATGTCATGAAGCTGGGCAAATTGGGAAATGTCTTCAACAAATTTATCATCACGTCCCATTAGTCTGGCCAAAAGTCCAGAATATTGATTAATTCGTGCCACATGAGTTCCTGTATCCTCATCAGCAGCTCTGGCAGCTCTTTTGAGGGCCTCAGAGGTATCATATAGTTGACTCTTTAGAGATACAATTTCGGAGATATCGGTGATACCGACCTGTACGAACTGATTTATTCCACATTCTCCATCATCACGACAATCAATCACACGGGAATGATATTTTACAAATTTTCCAGACAGCTTCCCCTCAAATGCTAGCTCACCATTAGTATCCAGTTGGTCGATTAATTCAACTGACTCTATTTGATTGCCAATAACTTCGCTGATTAATTCTAAAATCGTACGTCCCCGTTGATCCCCAAAGAGATTTAAACCAGCTGTATTGGCATAGCTGATTATAGCTTCACCATTCCAACTTCTTCCTTGATGTCGGCAGCAAATGTCCCGAATATTGCATAATCCGCATCAAATTTTGTCGTAATCCTGCCTTGAGATTTTTCTATACCTGCGCAATCCTCTTCCAGTGAAAATTTCTTAATGGTTTCAAAATCAAGATGATCGCCTTCATCACTACCATAGTAAGCTTCCTGAATGATACCTTCTCTATCAACCAGAAAATCAGCCGGCATAATGGTCAGACCCCCTGTAAACAGATTAGGGAGGTATCCTTTTATAAACATTCCTTTCAGGAGCGTTGGCAAACGCATAATCATACCAGTAAAAAAACCCAGGACTGAATTCTCAATTCCATATTTTCTATAATATTTGCCATCTGGATCTGCCAATATTGGGAATGAGGCTTGGTGTTTTTCTGTATGGAGGGCGAGCTGCTCCAGGTCAGCATTAAAAATGGCTACTGTCGTGAAATCCTCACCAAATTCATCGAAACGCTGTACCAGGCTGTTCACTCTCAAATTACAGAATGGGCAGGATGCAAATCGATAGAAAGACAGCATATAAGGTTTGCCGGACAGTGAACCCAAATCGAATTCTGCTCCTCCTATATCGATCAATTTGATGTTCTTTACCTTTTCCCCACTCTTGAGTCTCATCATTCCCCACTTTCATCAATTTTTATCGTATGGATCCAGTCACTCCTATTCAGATTCATCCTGAGAAGTGTCCATCCTTCATTTTTACGGTTTGGGATCGTCTTATAAATTTTGAAGCCAAACTGTTTGTAGCATTGAACAGCCGATTTATTAAATGCGAATACTCCCAGATTCAGCTTCTCCAACTCTAAATCGTCGAAAGCAAAATGGAGGGCTAGTTGTATCATCATTTTGCCCCAGCCCTGTCCCCTGTATTGTTTTGGCCCAATGAGTACTCTGGCAAGCACGGCACTTTTCTCAACATAGTTCACAGCCATGAGTTCGATATGACCGATAGTGGTTCCATCCAGGAGGGCTTTAAACATAAACTGAGAAGGGTGTTCTGCCCTGGTCATTTCCAGCGTGGCAGTGAGTTGCTTTACATCCAGGGGGAACACGTATTTTGGGCCTGACCACTGTAATAAAAAGTCAGCATCTGGCACCCAGGCAATCAGTCTCTGGATATCTTTTGCTTCAAATTTTTCCAGGGTGATCATTGATTATTGTTCCCGTCCTTCCATTATATGAAAAAATTTCATCCAAAAATGTTCCCACGTTAACAACTGACGCTAAAACATTCTTTCAGGTTAAACAATAATATATTTTTTGAATCTTGGTGTCTTGAAGCTTACAGAAAGCTGGAACGGGAGATCTTTTAGAATCCCATTAATCCGCAACAGCGACTGCATTGAGGTAGAGTGCCACCCTCCTTATTCAGAAGGGTTCTGAATTCACGGAAACGGTCATTGTTCCACAATTCAAGTAAGGGGGTTTCCTGAATATTGCCTACTTTTACATCGATATAATCGCGACAGGTCACAACATCTCCATTGGGCATGATATCTATCATCAAGTAGGGAGCAACACAGGGTCCGAATCCTAGAAAATCTTCTGGCTGTTCATAGTAGGGAACGATCTTTTCGGTATCCATAAAGGGTACCGGAAACCAGCCAAAGGGATAATTCTTTTTTGATATCTTTTCAATGGTCTGTTTTACTTGCTCGGCCTTGATCGTGGTATTTTGACCGATATAGGATTTCCAGGTTTCTGCATCCACACCCATTTCCCTCTTTAGGATATCGGCGTGCTGTTCACCAATCTCCTGGGTAGTGAACCAGGATAGATACAGGATAAGACCATCTGGTCCCAGATCGGCAACTGTATCAAACATACTCTCGAGGTGATCCTGATTGGTATCGGATACTGTTGCAGAGATCAAGAAATAGGGATCAGGTTTCTTCCCACGCTCTTCAAGCAGCAATTTAATGCCCCTGGAGGTCTTTTTGAATGTTCCGGGGACCCCTCTAGCCTGATCATGAATATCCTCAGGACCATCCAGCGAACAGGTCAGCATATCCCATTTTTGCTCCACAATCTGTTTGGCATTGCGTTCCAGCGCTGCACCATTGGTGATGACGTACACATAACAGCCTTTTTCTTTGATATAGGCTGTCAGTTTAAACAGGTCCTTGTAGAGTAGCGCTTCACCCCCGGTTATATAGAAAATGGGCTTATAGTGAGCCGTCTCGTCTACTATTTTTTTATAATCTGCAAAAGTCAATTCTGAAAGCAGGTGATCACCGGCTCCTTCATTCATATAGCCATTGTCACCAAACTGACCACAGATGGCGCAACGTTGATTGCAGCGATTGGTTATTCGTAGACTGATTTGATAAGGAGGACGTCTGGCAACTCCCAGGCCTGCTTTTAGATCGCCATTAACATGAAGATGCTTGCGCCAGGCGGCACGGGTGACAACGGGTAAATATTTCAATCTGGGGGCGAGTGCTTTGGCAAACATACCAACAGGGAGACGACTTAACATATAATGATTCCTATTCTATGACAATTCCGATTCTCAACAGGAGCCTCCTATATTAGTATTTATCCCAAATAATCAGATAGTGAGTTTCATCTTTTTTTGATTCAAATCAAATACAGTAATTGGCTGCCTTCAATATTGACCAAGATTTCTTTCTAATTCTCCTTGAATAATACTAGATTACAGACCGGCTCAAAAAAGAAACCGACTAGAATTGATCATATCCATGTACTTGAGAATTAGACCATGACATATAACTCCTTTTCCCTCTCTGGAAACATTGTTGATGTAATAAATCAACGCATTTTCCCTGGAACCATTCATGTTGAAAACGGCAGAATCAAGTCTGTCGTTGAAGAATCAGTTTCAGAAACGCAATGCATACTTCCAGGACTCATCGATGCGCATATTCATATTGAAAGTTCCATGCTGGTTCCCACAGAATTCGCCCGAGCTGCCGTTATTCATGGGACAGTTGCAACAGTTTCTGATCCTCACGAAATAGCCAATGTTCTAGGAATGCGCGGCGTAGAATTTATGCTTGATAATGCCAGACAAACACCCTTCAAGTTTCATTTCAGTGCCCCTTCCTGCGTGCCCGCGACTCCCTTTGAGACGGCTGGTGCTGAACTTTCTGCTCCAGAAATCGAAACCTTACTTCAGCGTCCTGATATTGTAAGTCTCTCGGAGATGATGAATGTACCTGGGGTTCTGAATGACGCTGAGGACGTGAATGAAAAATTAAGACTCGCCCGAGTAGCTGGAAAAGTCGTTGATGGACACGCACCGGGATTACGGGGTGATGCAGTAAAAAAATATGTGGGCGCAGGCATTTCCACAGATCATGAATGCTTTAGTCTTGAAGAGGCTCTGGAAAAGTTGTCTCTGGGTATGCGTGTGCAAATCCGCGAAGGATCTGCCGCTCGCAATCTGGATGATTTGATGCCCCTCCTCAATGAGCATTTTAAAGAATGTATGCTGTGCAGCGATGACAAACATCCCGACGATCTGGCTGAAGGTCATATCAATCTGATGGTTAAAAGAGCCATTGCGGCAGGGATTGATCCACTCAAGGCTTTATGGAGTGCTTCGGTTACCCCAATTAAAACCTATGGTCTCGATGTAGGGTTATTGCAAACCAATGATACTGCAGATTTGATAATCATCGATAATCTGACAGATTTTAATATTTTGAGCACCTATATAGATGGGAATCTAGTAGCTGAGCGAGGTACCACAAAACTTGCATCTCTCCCCATTCTTGCTGTGAATCGCTTTGAAGCGGAACTTCAAAATGCTGAAGCTTTAAAAATCAAATCTAGTTTATCTGAAGTACCGGTGATTGAAGTTATTGATGGCCAGCTCGTAACAAAAAATTACCTATGGGGTCCGGACCTTGATTCAGATGGATTTATCAAGACGAATTTGAATCAGGATATCTTGAAAATTGCCGCTTTAAATCGCTATTCACTTTCTAAGCCTGCTGTGGCCTTAATTCGGAATTTTGGACTGAAAGAAGGTGCCATCGCCTCCTCCGTTGCTCACGATTCCCATAATATTGTCGCCGTAGGAACCTCGGATGAAAGTCTGGCAAGGGCTATCAACCTCATCATCAAGAACAAAGGGGGCATTTCGGCAGTCACCAGAAGAGATGATCATGTTTTACCGCTACCCGTGGCTGGGATTATGAGTGATGATGATGCCTTTAAGGTTGGCAAAAGATATGGCGAGATGGATGATCTTGCCAAAGAGATGGGCTCACAACTCAGTGCACCGTATATGACCCTATCATTTATGGCACTATTGGTAATTCCCGATATCAAGCTTAGTGATAAAGGACTCTTTGATGGTAAAACATTCCAATTCATAGATGCTTTTGAATGAGGGTTGGATAGGTATAAGGTATAAGGTATAAGGTATAAGGTATAAGGTATAAGGAGCATAGTTCGTGGTAGAAGAGAATCAAAATTATCAACTCATAGACGAGGCAGTTTTGTATGAAAACTCTATTTCTGATCCAATTAAAGGATATCAGAATCAGAAAGATTTTACGACCCTAGTCGCATGGCAAAATGCTCGAGAGGTAAAATTGTTTTTTTACCAAAAAGTGATTCCCCTCCTCCCAAATTCAGAAAAATATGCCCTAGCCAGTCAAATCCAACGAGCTGCAGTCAGCATCACTGCGAACATTTCAGAGGGATATGGAAGGTTCCATTACAAAGAAAGTGTCCAGTTTTATAGGATAGCGCGGGGCTCTCTCTATGAGTTAAAGGACCATCTCATCACCAGCCAAGATCTGAAATATGTTGATCAGGATCTTTCGTTAGAAGGGTTCCAACTCATAGAAAAAGCAAAAATCAGCCTCAATGGTTTCATCAATTTTGTTAGATCAAAATATGAGAAGCGGTAGCCCCTACAATGGCCATATTCACTCTATACCCTTATACCCTTTGCAAGCGAGAATATCGCTCACGCGAGAGAACGGTGTGGATACCCTAGTGAGCAATCCCAAAACAGGAATAGGCGCCAGACTTAAACGTGTAGATGCTCGTGGTAAAACCACGGGTGAAACCAAGTTTCTTACTGATATCAAAGTGGATAATATGCTCCATGCAGCTCCGGTATTCTCGCAAGTAGCATATGGTAGGCTCCTGGGGATTGATACTCGGGTGGCAGAAAATGACCCCGATTATATCGCGTTCTTCTCAGCAAAGGATATCCCCGGAGAAAATCAAGTCGGTGTCATTCTGGAAGACCAACCACTAATAGCCACTGATGTGGTTCGTTATGTTGGTGACAGTGTGGGGATTCTCATTGCAAAAACAGCGGAATCAGCTCAGCGTTTATCCAAATTGGTTAAGATAAATATAGAACCTCTTCCCCCCATTTTCTCAATCAACGATAGCCGAGATGCTGCGGATAATTTCCTACACGAGACTAATCTCGCCTGTGAGCATCAGGTAAAACGTGGTGATCCTGATAAGGCTTTCGCAGAAGCAGATCACATCATTGAGGCTCAATTCGAAACACCCTTTCAAGAACATTACTATCTAGAGCCACAAGCTTGCATTGCTCAAGTGACCCCTGAGGGGGGGATTGATATTCTGGGATCCATACAATGCCCCTTCTATGTTCAAAAAGCGGTTTCCAAAGCCCTGGCTATCCCCTTTTCCAAGATACGAGTGGAACAAGCACCCACAGGAGGTGCCTTCGGCGGCAAGGAGGATATTCCCTCAGAAACCTGTACTCGAGCCGCCCTGGCAGCTCTGATTCTCAAACGATCCATTAAAATGGTATATGATCGAACTACAGATGTTCAACTCACCAGTAAGCGCCACCCTTTTCAAATGCACTACAAAGTTGGGGTATCTAAGTCAGGAAAACTGCTTGCTGCCGAAATTCTCCTCAAGGAAAATGCTGGAGCTTACGCCACCCTGTCATCCGTTGTCTCTTACCGTTCAGCCATGCAGGCCATGGGTCCGTACGTCATCGACAACATCTCTGTAGAGTCTAAATCCTATTATACCAACCTGCCCCCTACCGGAGCTTTCCGTGGCTTTGGCTCGCCTCAAGCAGCCTTTGGTCACGAACGGATGATGGAAGTTATTGCAGCAGAACTGGATATGGACCCCCTTGAGTTACGTCTGAGCAATATCTTAAAAGTCGATACTTCAACGCTTACAGGCCATCATCTTAAAAGCAGTGTTGGAGCAGAAGAAACGCTGATGACTGCAGCCAGAGCCTGTGACTGGAAAAAGCGTGAATCAAACCAGGATGCTCGTTGGAAAACTGGATATGGGGTTTCTCTGATTCATTATGGAAATTGTCTTGGTGCAGCCGGCTGGTTCATGGATGGCAGCGGTGTCAAGATCAAGATCCACCGCGATGGTTCCATTTCAGTCGCCTTTGGTCTCATTGAAATGGGACAAGGCGCACTTACCGTCGTCCAGCAAATGACAGCTGAGGCCCTGGGTGTAGAACCTGCAAGAATCACTGTATTGCCCACAGATACAGATCAGGTGCCTGATAGTGGTCCTTCAGTCGCCAGCCGGAATGTGGTCATGACAGGAAATGCCATTCGTAACGCAGCCGGTAAATTATTGCCTGTTTTAAAAGAAGCCGCCGCCGAACTCATGCAATGCGACCTGAAAGAAATAAATATCGAGCGGGGTGAAGTAAGCAATATTCGGAATAGCGAAACACTAAGTTTTGCGGAGCTCAGCAATTATCTCTATTTGTCCAACCGACCCATGGATGTGTTGGGCTGGTGGCATGTTCCGGAGCTTGATTATGATGCAGCAAACGGAGTGGGTGAAGCCTACTTCACGTATTCCTATGCTACTCATATCGCACGAGTCAAAGTAGACACCCTCACGGGTCAAGTGAAGGTGGAAAAAATTTGGGCCTCACATGATGTGGGAAGAGCAATTAATCCTGCTGGTTTGGAAGCTCAAATTGAAGGGGGTACTGCCCAGGGGATTGGCTGGGCGCTAACAGAGGATTTCAAATTCGAGGGTGGTAAAGTCTTAACCAAAAATCTCACAACCTATCTTTTACCAACAGCCTTGGATGTGGGTGAAATCGAATCCATTTTGGTGGAAGATCCTGAACCTGAAGGTCCCTGGGGTGCTAAGGGTATCGGAGAGCCCGCCATCATTCCAACTGCTGCGGCTATAGCCAATGCCGTGAGTAACGCTCTGGGAATATCAGTTGCTCATATTCCCATAACGCCTGAACACATTTTAGAAATGGTGGGTGAATGAGATGGAACAGCTTTTATTGCACAATTTGCGCATTATTGATCCATTTGGTGAACGAGAGTTTCTGGAGCATGCTTCCATTCTCATTGAAGATGAAGTCATCAAATTTGTGGGACGTGGATTCTCACATGTTGGCTTTGAGGGACAAATTCTGGATATGAGAGGCAAAACCGTTTTACCTGGAATTATCAATGCCCACACTCACCTCTATTCAACGCTGGCAATGGGAATGCACCTACCCCAGAGATCACCAAAGAACTTCGTTGAACATCTCGAAGAAGTCTGGTGGAAGTTAGATCGTGGACTGGATAAGGCATCCGTGCTGGCCTCCTTTGAAGCCGGGCTCATGGATTGCATTCAGAATGGTACCACAACCATCATTGATCATCACGCAAGTCCAAACCTTGTTGATGGTTCATTGGATCTGCTAGCAAAGGTAGCGGAATCATTTGGCGTAAATATCAGTCTCTGTTTTGAAAGCTCTGACAGAAATGGCGAGTCCAATTTCAAAGATGAATTGATGGAAAACATTCGTGCCATAGTGAAATATGCTTCCAACCCATATGTCTCTCCCCGTCTCGGGCTTCATGCTTCATTCACATTGTCAGATGAGTCTTTGGAGCTGGTTAGCAAGCAATTGCAAAAATTCCCTGACTGCGGCATTCACATACATGTCGCCGAAGATCTGGCCGATGAAAAAGACGCTCAGGCCAGGGGATATCGTTCAGTGATTCAGCGACTGGATGATTTTAATCTGCTCTCCAATCAGTCTCTGATTATTCATGGTATCTTTATGACCCGCGAAGATCGCCATATCCTGCTAAAACATGGTTGCAAGCTCGTTCACAATCCGACTTCCAATGCCAATAATCAGGTTGGTGTGCTGGAGACTGAGATTATCGAATCCATGTGTCCGGGGTTAGGGACTGATGGCATGCAGAACAACATGCTTAAGGAAGCCAAAGAAGGTACGCTGGTGCGAGCCGCCACAGAGAGTCCACCAGTTGACTATCTGAAGCTCCTTTTTCAGAACAACCCTGATATTGCCGTAAAAATATTCGGAAAATTAATCGGGCATATTGAGGAAGAAGCCCAGGCTGACCTGGTATTCTATGACTATGATCCTCGAACAGAGTTGAATGCCGACAATTATGGGTCTCACCTGCTATTTGCACTTGGGAAACCCTCAGATGTCATGACCAGGGGAAGATTTCGTCTACGTAGCAAACAACTGGTAGATATGGATGAATCCCGGATTCGCGAGAATGCACGCAAGCAAAGCAAACAACTTTGGTCCGCAATGAAAGCACTCTAAGCAGATACAGAAGAAATTGAATAGAAAGACACAGAATGAATATTGATTTTCAACAAATACTCAACCAGGCCGAAAAATATCGTCCGGAGATTTCCAGGTTTTTGCGAGATATGATTGCCATCCCCAGCGAAAGTACTCAGGAAGAACTTGCCATCTTGCGTATCAAAGAGGAGATGGAAAAAGTTGGTTTTGATAAGATTGAGATTGATGAGATGGGTAATATTTATGGCACCATTGGTCATGGCTCGCATGTCATCGCCATGGATGCTCATATCGATACAGTGGGTGTGGGGAATCTTGAAAACTGGGATGTGGATCCCTATGAGGGTTTTGAAGATGATGAAATCATCATGGGGCGGGGAGCTTCAGACCAGGAAGGTGGCATGGCCAGCATGGTCTATGCTGGGAAAATCATCAAAGATCTTGGCCTGGAAGCTGACTATACGCTTGTGATAACCGGCACAGTCCAGGAAGAAGATTGTGATGGCCTGTGCTGGCAGTACATCATGGATAATAAGAAGATTCAACCTGAATTTGTGGTGAGCACTGAGCCAACCTCCTGCAGAATTTATCGAGGTCAACGCGGACGCATGGAAATCAAAGTCACCACCTCAGGAATCAGCGCACATGGTTCAGCACCTGAACGAGGTGACAATGCCATTTACAAGATGGCACCCATTCTCCTTGAACTTCAAGAATTAAATACCCGTCTGGCAGACCATGACTTTCTTGGGAAAGGTTCATTGACGGTATCCGAGGTGTTCTTTACTTCACCATCCCGATGTGCTGTTGCGGACGGTTGTTCTATCTCTGTGGATCGCCGTTTAACTGTCGGAGAAACTGCTGACTCAGCCATGGATGAAATCAAGAATCTTCCCTCTGTAAAGGCTGGAAAAGCAACGGTGGAGATGTACGACTACGAGCGCCCAAGTTATACCGGTTTCAGCTATCGAACTGAAGCCTATTTCCCAACCTGGTTGATAGAAGAAGATCATGTTGCCACAACATCGTTGGTTGATGCCTACAAAGGGTTATTCAAGGAAGAGCCTGTGGTTGATAAGTGGACTTTTTCAACCAATGGCGTTGCCATTATGGGAAAATATGGGGTACCCTGTATTGGTTTTGGTCCCGGAGCAGAAGAGGAAGCACATGCCCCAAATGAAAAAACCTGGAAAGATCACCTTGTCAAAGCGGCAGCGATGTATGCAACAATACCACTGGCATATTTGAACCAATTGAAGTTATCAGAATAGCATCTTGTTTACCAAGCGGGGATTCGAATCCCCGCATAGAGAAGAAAGAAACATGAAAGAATACATCGATAAAATTAAATCCCTGAATCTAGGAAACTACGGTCACGATTTCCTACTGACCTGGAATAAAACTCCAGATGAACTTGAAGCAACCCTGCTCATAGCTGAAATCCTGAGAGAGAGACACCGACAGGGAAAACCAAACCTAGTATTTGATTCAGGACTAGCAGTTTCAATATTCAGAGACAACTCCACCAGAACACGTTTCAGCTTTGCCTCGGCAGCCAATGCCCTGGGTCTGGCCGTGTCTGATATGGATGAGGAAAAATCCCAGGTATCCCACGGCGAAACGGTCCGAGAAACAGCTAATATGATCTCATTTATGACCCGCGTAATTGGGATACGGGATGATATGTATCTCGGTGAAGGTCACTCCTACATGAAGGAAGTCTCATCTGCTGTACAATCTGGGTTTGAGGAGGGTGTTTTACACAACCGACCCGGTTTAATCAATCTCCAGTGTGATATTGACCATCCCACGCAGAGTATGTCTGATCTGGCTATGTTAAAAAGCTATTTTGGCTCCCTGCACAACCTGAAGGGAAAGAAGATTGCCATGTCATGGGCTTATTCACCCAGTTATGGCAAACCGCTGTCTGTCCCCCAGGGTATTATTGGATTACTCACTCGTTATGGAATGGATGTTACATTGGCACACCCGGAAGGCTATAATCTCATTCCAGAAGTAGTGAAGTTGGCAGATAAACAGGCGCAGCTCTCTGGTGGGTCCCTTAATACGACGAATAGTATGGATCAGGCATTCACTGATGCAGATATTGTGTACCCAAAATCATGGGCACCCTTCCACGTCATGGAAGAGAGGACCTCACTATTAAAACGGGGGGATCAACCAGGACTGAAAGATTTAGAGCAGAGCTGCCTGGCCAATAACGCAAAATTCACTGACTGGGAGTGCACTGAAGAAAAAATGCAACTCACAAGAGATGGCAAGGCATTATACATGCACTGTCTACCAGCGGATATCACCGGCGTAAGCTGCGAACAGGGAGAGGTGAGTGCCTCGGTTTTTGATCGATACCGTAAAGACACCTATATGGAAGCCAGTTACAAACCATTTATCATCGCTGCCATGATGTTTTTAACGGGTTTAAAAGACCCTCTTTTGGCTTTGGATGTACTAGAAAATTAAAGATGAATCTTTTTACAACGAAAGAAACGAACAACCACGAAAAGAAAATTGTTTTGGTTTTGATGTCAAGGTCAAATGAACCTTCAGTAGGGGATAAGCTATGGCCAAAGACCAAACAGAAAATAATTCGTTCGTTTCGTCAAATTCGTTGTGATCAATAGAAGGAATATATCCGTGAACACTGAACAAATTCTCAAAAACACGATTCAACGCTGCAAAGAAAAGAATATTATTCTACCTACCTACAAACAGATGGCTGACCCTGACTTGATCCCGGAAGGGATTAAGGCTGAACTTTCGGATATTGGGCTATGGGATCTCAACCCCCGGAACTTATTTCGAATTAGCTGGCAAAACGAGCCTGTTGCCAGAGGTGGTGGATTTGGGGATGTTAACTATCTTGAGTTACCTCCAGAATTGACAGGTGTAAAAGCCCGGATCATTGTGCTTGTTGGAAAATTCTTCCCCACCGGCGCCCACAAAGTTGGTGCAACCTTCGGTCCCCTGGTTGAAAAATTAATATCGGGTCAATTTGACCCGACTCGTCAAAAAGCGCTTTGGCCCTCGACGGGAAATTATTGTCGTGGTGGCGCTTATGATGGTTACTTGCTGGGCTGCCCATCTATCGCGGTGTTACCAGAGGAAATGTCAAGAGAACGCTATGACTGGCTTGAAAAAGTTGGTGCTGAAATCATCCGAACCGAGGGTGGTGAAGCCAACGTAAAAGAAATCTATGATAAGGTGAAACAACTGGAGGCTGAACGGGGGGATGAGATTGTAACCTTGAACCAGTTTGATGAAATTGGCAATGCTTTGTGGCACTATGCTGTTACTGGAAGAGCCATGGAAAAGGTTTTTAACAATATAAGCTCTGGTGAGCAACGTTTTAGCGGGATGTTTCTTACCCAGGGTTCGGCTGGTACGCTGGGGTCAGCAGATTATTTAAGAACCAAGTTTCCAAAAATCAAAGTGGGGGCTGGTGAGGCTCTGCAAGTACCTACCCTGCTTCAAAATGGGTATGGAGCCCACCGCATTGAGGGTATTGGCGATAAGCATGTCCCCTGGATTCACAACATGAAAAATATGGATATGGTTATTGGTGTTGATGATAATATTTCCATGAACTTGATTCGTCTCTTTAATGAGACTGAGGGGCACATCTTGCTGAAATCTCAGGGAATCGATTCTGATCTGGTTGGGAAACTGGATTATCTGGGCATTTCAAGTATAGCCAATATCGCTGGCGCTATCAAGATGGCAAAATACTACGAGTACAATGAAAATGATGTGGTCTTCACCGTGGCCACAGATTCAATGGAGATGTATCAGTCTCGCCTGACAGAGCTTCAGCACGAGCATGGTGATTATACAGAAATTCGCGCCCATGTTGATTTCGAACGTTACTTGCTAGGTTTGGACGATGAAGGTGTGATGGAGCTGAGTTATCGTGACAAAAAGCGCATGCACAACCTGAAATACTTTACCTGGGTAGAGCAGCAGGGCAAAACAGTGGATGAACTGGATGCCCAATGGTATGATGATAATTATTGGTCCTCAAAATTTGCTCTGGCAGATGAATGGGATGAGAAGATTGAAGCATTTAACGCGGAGACAGGATTATTAAAAAAGTATGCATGATAACGGGTTGTGATTGTGTCTTGCTGAGGTGTCACACTGAGCCTGTCGAAGTGCTCTCGAAGCAAAAGACACAGGATAATTTGTTCACCCTCCGAGAACCTCAGGGTGACACACCACGACGATTGGTGGATGTTTTTAGAAGGAGATCCTTTTGATTCCTGAAGCGATTCTTGGTTTACGCTGTTGTCAATGTGATTGGGAAGGACCGGCCGAGCCCTTTTCCTATATTTGCCCAACTTGCGGTAAAAATCTAGACTTCATCTATGATTATGATCGCATAGCTGCATCCTGTGGTCCACTGTCTCTGAACCAGGATAATGATGCTTCTATGTGGCGTTATCTCCCCTTGCTTCCAGTGAAAGCAGCTCCCGAAAACAAATCTCTGCGTGTCGGTGGAACTCCCTTGGTGGATTTTCCACATCTCGCAAAGAAGACCAGGATAACCAGACTACAGATTAAGGATGATACGCGTAACCCTTCCGGCTCCTTGAAGGATCGGGCCAGTGAATTAGCCATTCAACATGCCAGGGAACTGGGCAAAAAAACGATTATTGCTGCTTCTACAGGCAATGCTGGTTCCTCTCTGGCTGCACTTTCCGCATACCATGGAATGAACAGTATTATTCTGGCTCCTGCAACAGCCCCAATTGCCAAATTGACACAAATCCTTCAGCATGGCGCTCAACTGGTACCCGTAGATGCAAATTATGATGCAGCATTCGATCTGGCATTTGAGTGGGCTCAAAAGCATGAGAGTTATTGTCGTAACACCGGGGTAAACCCCATCCTGGCTGAAGGCAAGAAGACAGTAGCCCTGGAGATTGCTGAACAAAATGACTGGAAGGCTCCAGACCACATCTTTGTACCTGTAGGTGATGGTTGCATCATATCAGGTGTATACAAAGGATTCTTTGATCTTCTCTCACTCAAATGGATTGATTCTATGCCAGCCATACATGCTGTGCAGGCAGAAGGTTCTGCTGCTATTGTGGATAGTCTTGGCCAAGAGGGTGACATTCAACCTGTTTCAGCCAATACCCTAGCTGACAGCATCAGTGTGGATCTACCCCGTGATGGAGACAAAGCGAGACGGGCCATCATTAAAAGTGGTGGCAGAGGCTTTAAAGTGAAGGATGCTGATATACTGAAAGCTCAAAAACGGCTCTCTGAAACGACGGGGATATTTGCAGAACCCGCTGCAGCAGCTGCCTATGCAGGGTTTCTACAGGCATCTGAAGCAGGTGTTTTTAAACCCGAAGACCATGTGGTTGTACTCCTCACAGGATCAGGGCTGAAAGACACAGCAAGCGCTCAAAAATTGCTTAAACCTGTGGAAGAAGTTAATGCAACGCTTGTGGATGTTGAAACCTATCTGGATAAGCACCAGGGCTAAACATGTTACATCATCCTCAACCTCATACCTTTCAACTGGAAGTCACCATCAATGGTGAGTTCGTTCAACGAGAGATTCCAACCCATTTAAGACTATTAGATTTTTTAAGAGAGGATCTTGGTCTCACAGGGAGCAAAGAAGTTTGTGGTGAAGGCGAATGTGGTGCGTGCACAGTCATTCTCAACGGTCAAACTGTGAATTCATGCCTCATTCTGGCCGTGGAAGTCCACGGAGCTTTTATCATAACGATCGAGGGTTTGACTGATACGCAAGAGCTCACTGAGATGCAAAAGTCCTTTGAGGATCACCATGCGGTTCAGTGTGGTTATTGTATCCCTGGAATGGTCCTCACGGGTGAAAAACTTCTGGAGCGCGACCCACATCCAACAAGGGGTGAAATCAAGTACGAATTATCTGGTAATATCTGTCGCTGCACTGGCTATCACAAAATTGTGGATGCTATAGAGGGGGCCGCAGATAATCGCGGATAGGCACGGATTAATGAAATTAAAGCATAGCGAAGTAACAGATAAAATAATCAAAGCCTTTTATGAGGTTTATAATGAGTTGGGCTCTGGATTCCTGGAATCAGTCTATGAGTCAGCTATGGAAATTGTCCTAAAAGATTTTGGGTTAATTGTAGAACGCCAGAGGGGATTACCAGTTTTTTTTCGAGGACAAAATCTTAGCCTTTTTCGCGCCGATTTGGTTGTAAATCACAAAGTTATTTTGGAACTAAAAGCTGTTAAATCACTCGCACCAGAACATGAAGCCCAGTTGTTAAACTATTTGAAAGCCACAGATATTGAGGTTGGCCTGCTGATTAATTTTGGTCCAAAGCCGAGCTTTAAGCGATTTGTTTTTGGAAATTCAAGAAAAAAGATCCGCGTTGAACCGCGTGGATCAGCGGTGAGTTGAATATGCAGTTCCATCAACCCACGTCTATTCGCGAATTTATCGAGTTGAGTTCTAACTTATCGGATCAGTTCACAACCCTGCTGGCTGGTGGAACCGATTTATTGCCCCGTTATGAACGTGGACAAGCATTGCCTGATCACCTGATCGATCTAAAAAAGCTGTCTGATCTGTACCATATCAACATCAAAGATGACTCTGTGCAGATTGGGGCTTTAACGAGTATCCAGACTATTCAGGAGAACCCGCTGATCCAGTTTGAATTTACAGCTCTGCATATGGCAGCCCACGATTTTGCTGGCGCTCAAATCCGTCACCGGGGGACCATTGGTGGTAACATCGTCAATGCTTCTCCTGCAGGAGATTTGTTGCCCGCTCTTTACGCCTTTGATGCCATACTCACACTGATCGGACCAGAAGGTGAGCGACAACTACCTGTTCAAGAGTTTATACTGGGTCCTGGGAAAACGGCTTTGAAGCAGAGTGAAATTCTAGTTTCAGTTACCTTAAAACGAAATGGTTATAAATCAATATTCCAAAAAGTGGGTCTCAGGCAATCCATGGCAATTTCAGTGGTGAATCTGGCCTTCGTTTATTCTCAAAAAGAAGATGTTTTTGACTATCTGAAGATCGCCTGTGGAGCTGTGGCCCCCATAGTGGTGACCCTTGACAAATTGACCAGTACAATTCTTGACAGCACCAGCAAGCCAGATGATTGGCCCTTGCTGATTGAGGCAGATATTTCACCCATAGATGATATCAGAGCCACAGCAAAATATAGAAAACAGGTTGTGATCAATTTGGTAAAAGCTTTTTTGAAGGGACAATTGGATGCATAAAAAACCTGACTTCAAAAAATGGGCCGAAATCAGAGAAAAGGGGAAGTGGAACTATATATTCAATTATGGAATTATCCGATTTGGTTTATCAACCTGGGTCATAATGATGGTATACTTTTGGTTTTTTCAGCCCTTTGAGGGTCTTCTGATATTCACGCTTGTATCACTCATCACATTCCCCCTAGCAGGTCTGGTCTGGGGCAGGTGGATGTGGTTTTATCTGGAAAAGCTCTACTCAAAAATGTCAGAATCAAACAAGGTTGCGACTTAAACGATGAACGATAAACTTTATCCCGTCTCCATTCAGCATCTTATCACATGGATGTTATCAGAGCTCAAAAGCGATCAGTTGTTTGGAATTCATAAGGATTTGTTTTTCATACCTTCTGAATCTGACCCCTTTCGCATGCAACGTTATGGGCAGACATTAGAAACTCCCATTGGTGTAGCTGCCGGTCCCCATACACAGCTTTCTCAAAACATCATCGCTGCCTGGTTGTGCGGAGCCCGCTACATGGAACTCAAGACAGTTCAAACACTTGATGAACTAGAGGTTAGTAAACCGTGTATTGATATGCAGGATGAAGGCTATAATTGTGAGTGGTCCCAGGAGCTCAAGCTAAATCAATCCCTGGATGAATATCTCAATGCCTGGATAGCCATTCATGTTTTGAAGGAGCATTTCGGTTGCCAATCTGATCAGGGCGCGGGTGTGATTTTTAACATGAGTGTGGGTTATGACCTTGATGGGATTATGAACCCAAATGTCCAGCAATTCAT
>JABMQQ010000018.1 GCA_013202495.1 Fidelibacterota bacterium
ATCAAGGAGTAATCTGATGATTCTAGTAAATAATGATACAAAATTGGTCGTGCAGGGAATCACCGGTAGTGAAGGCTCCTTTCATACAGCACAAATGCTTGAATATGGAACCAAGGTTGTGGCTGGTGTCACTCCTGGAAAAGGTGGGCAGAAGACGGACTTGGACATCCCTATTTTTAATACGGTACTGGAAGCCAAAGAAACAACCGGTGCGAATACATCTGTGATCTTTGTTCCACCACCCTTCGCGGCCGACGCCATTATGGAAGCTGTAGATGCGGATTTAGATCTGGTTATATGCATTACAGAAGGCATCCCAACTGCAGATATGGTGAAAGTCCATGATTATATGATTGGCAAAAAGACCCGCATGGTGGGTCCAAATTGCCCTGGTGTAATTTCACCCGGTGTTGGTAAAATTGGTATCATGCCCGGTTTTATTCACAAAGAGGGTAGGGTTGGTGTCATTTCAAGGAGTGGAACTCTGACCTATGAAGCTGTCCACCAGTTAAGCACCCGTGGAATCGGTCAATCAACCTGTATCGGTATTGGTGGTGATCCTATTATTGGATCAAATTTTATTGACCTGCTGAGACTCTTCAATGCAGACGAAGGCACTGAGGCCGTGGTCATGATTGGGGAAATTGGTGGAACGGCAGAGGAAGAAGCCGCAAGCTGGGCTCAGGAGAACTTCAGCAAACCCATTGTAGCCTTTATTGCTGGAACCACAGCCCCTCCCGGTCGTCGAATGGGTCATGCAGGTGCCATTATTTCGGGCGGGAAAGGGACTGCCGCCGATAAAATTGCTGCCTTGAAAGCTGCTGGAATAGCAGTTTCTGAAAGTCCGGCAGGAATCGGTGAACTAATGGAACAAGTTTTAAACAAATAAGACTGTGTCATCCTGCCCGCCAGATCGTAGCTGTAAGCGAAGACTGGAGCCCGTCGCAGGATAGGCATTGGGATAAAACGAAGTATCATACTTGGACAAGCTCAACAAGACACTTCGTTCTAACATATGGGAATTAAGCTTTGATATTTGAAATAACGATATCAAGGCCATCAAATCTAAATAGGAGTGAAACACTTTGGGTAACAAAACCTTTGCAATGATTAAACCGGATGCAGTTACATCAGGCAAACTTGGAAAAGTAATCGATGCAACCCTTCAAGCAGGATTCAAAATTAAAGCGGGTCGATTAACCATGATAACCCGGGCACAAGCCCAAGAATTTTACGCAGTTCATCGTGAAAGACCATTTTACGATGAGCTGGTTGACTTTATGTCCTCTGGTCAAACTTTTGTCATGGCCCTTGAAAAAGATGACGCCGTGCAAGCCTGGCGTGACGCAATTGGTGCAACCGATCCGACCGAGGCCGCCGAAGGCACAATTCGTAAACTATACGCTGAGAATAAAGGAAGAAATGCTGTCCACGGCTCTGATTCAGATGAGAATGCCGAGAAAGAGATTGCATTTTTCTTTAGTGGGGCTGAAATTATCGCCTCGAATCTCTAATTAATATCCTGTATCAGGAGGCAGAAATGACTAATAATGTTCTACTTAAGCGCGCTTTATTGATTCTGATAGTTCTAAGCATTATGGTCAACTGCGACATGTGGAATAGCCGATTTGGACGCGAAGAGGTCAATCTGGGTGAATATATCACTCTCCAAGTTGAGGAACCTGTCGAAGGACAGAAAATAAACTGGATCTTCGCCCAATTACCGGATAGCAGCAATTTGCTGGGGTTTCTGCCTTCTGATACGCTTGATTTAGTTTCTTTTAAACCGGATTTCGCTGGAAAATATGATGTGGTTCTTGAAGTCACCATCGATGGTGAAATAGAAGAGACCAGCTATTTTTATGAAGCTATAATGAGCGCAGACAATACCCTGGTTGATGGTGAAATTCCGGACCATATCGTTGAAGCATTAAAAACCAACGATACCACCGTTGCAGATACACCTTCTGTGAGTCTTACAGATGATGGTGTCCAACGACGTTATCTTTCCAAAATGAAATCTCCTGGTGAAACTAAGAAACCGCGTAAAAGTATTGTTAAGAGAAAAAAAGCCACAAAATCAAAACCCGCTGTGACCAGTCGAGGAAATCTCATTCCGCTGGCTGCAAGAACTTATACAATACAGGTTTCATCATGGCCTTCTCTTGATGACGCTCAATCTGCTTCACATGAGCTCCAACAAAAATATGGTATTGATAGTTATATCCAGAGAGCATTTTTTAAGGATAAGGACGAAATCTACTATCGTCTGCGTGTAGGGAACTTCCAAGAATCGAAAGATGCTGAAGCCTATGCTAAAGAAATCCAGGATATGACCAGCCTCCCTGTCTGGGTTGACTTTGTTCGACAGGAAATGTAATCCAAATAAGTATTAAAACTTCAATACGGAGAATCACCCATGCTTGAAACTCAACTGTATTTCAATTTCAAGGATATGTTTCGTGCGCCTCGCCTGGCTCTTGGCCGAAGAATGTTGGTTATGCTGGAAGCGCTTTTCATTTCCTATGTGGCCTTTGTTGTGTTCACCTATCTTGCGCTATTGGTTGATGGCAACTCTTTTGGGAGCATCTGGAATAAATATCACCTCTTGCCATCCTGTTGTGTCGCTGCCTCCATGGGCTTTTTCGCCCGAATTCTAATTTCACTCTCCTATGTAATAGCTGTAGTGGTCATCTGGCTGGGAGTCACTTCAGTTGCTAAAATTACCATTAAAGAGTATAAGGGTGATCTGTTTTATTCCTCCAGAGATGGTTGGAAATGGGCTATGAAGAATTGGTTCCCAGTATTTTTTGGACCTATTTCCATTGGTATCGTGGTTGGATTTTTTGTGGTTTTAGCTGCTCTCTTTGGATGGTTGGCTCAATGGCCAGTATTAGATATCATTTTTTATGGTCTTCTCTTTGTCATTTTCCTACCTACAGCCCTCTTCCTGGCATTTTCCGCATTAGCTTTTGGTGTGGGACTATTTATGTCGCCCAGCATTGTGGCCTGTGCTGAAGAAGACACCATGGGTTCCATGTTTGGATCCTATACTCTGCTCTGGAATCAACCAGTTCGTCTCATCACCTACACAGTGATGACGCTTGTAGCTGCCATGATTGGGTATCAGATATTTTATATATTTATTCTATCTGCCTTCAAATTTATTGAAATGGTGTTTGGACATGAGATGATCATGGGCAATGCTTATGTCGCTATTAAGCAGGTTGGCATGGATCTATTCGGGAATTATAGCTTCCTACCCTCAAATTTATTTGCCGGTTATTGTTGTGATTCAACCTGTCTATTCATGCCGAATTGTTTAAGCAGTATATATGAGCCTGTCGCTGCAGGTTGTGGTGGTGGAGGTTGTGGTGGTTGCGCATCTGCAGCACCTGCCGTTGTATCTGCAACAATCACTCAGACAATCACGGGTGTTGTGGTCGGTATATTCACCCTTCTCGCTCACCTGGCTGTTCCAGCCTATGCGTTGGCCACAATGGCAACTGGATTCGCCACCTCATTTATCGTACTCACTAAGCACAAGGATGATCAAGATTTGATCAAACGTAAAGATGCAGATGAACGAGCAGAGGCTGAAGCGGCTGAAGCCGAAGATGAGGCCCAGGTAGATACTCCAGAGAATGCAGAAGATACTAAAACTGACGAGCCTGAGACCGAATAAGGTTCTCATATATTATATAAAAAAAGGGCTGTCTCAGAACCAGAGGCGGCCTTTTTCTTTTTAGCCACGGATTCACACGGATTTTCACAGATTTGTGTAAAATCAAATCTAACATGTAATTTTTAAGCCTAATCAGCTAAAATCAAGCTCACAACCTAGAGTTAGCCGATTCTTTCCTGCTCCCCCGACTTTCTTCGACTGTAGTTACATCAGATTATGGGTACTAGCAACCAACCCAAACTCAATATTCACCTTATCAAGTCAAGGGAGGAGGAAACGTGTGATATCCAAAGGTAAGGAATCTTTTCTATCAGCTAGATCAGAGGAAAATAGATGCGACAGATGTTGTTCATAGACTTTAACACTAACTTGAGGGGTGAAGGGGCTCCTTATATACAACTATAATATTAACAGTTATATATACAGGATTATTCTCTTATACCTCTATACCCCGTTACTTGGAGTATAAAAAAAGAGGCCGCCCCTTTCGGACAGCCTCTTTTTATATTCGTTTTATTTTATCTAGCTCCTATGAAACCATTCTTCGTTTTTTTGACGAGCCCGAGGTTTCCCTAGAATCTCATGAAGGATGATACCCTGTTCAATCCTTGAATAGGGTTCTAAAACCTCTTCCAGAGTCTGACCGGCATCACTGATCTCCACCAACTCAGCTACCTCTGTCGGAGGATGACTGTGAGTGTGCTCTTGCGACCCCTCCGCAAACCGTGGAGATGTGTCAATCTGTGAAACTGGAATCTCCTCTTCCTCCACTTCATCTTCAGGTTCATGCTCAGGCATGACCTGCTGGAAAGTCAGAGGTTCCTCATCTATCTCAAACAACTCTTTCTTGAGTTGATCAAGAATCCCACCCACCTCTTGAAGAGGTTTCGAAAGGGGACTAGCTGATTGAGTTCCAGGTTTCTCGGCTGGTTTGGCTCTCTGCCTGGCTTTTTTTTGCTTTGACCAGGCAGTGATAGCCATATAAGCGATAAATAGAACTATTGGACCTAGATTGTCCAAATCCATAAGGCTTAGACCTTACTTCTTATCTGTTTTGTCTGGACCAGAAAGATTCTGTCTCATGGATGAATCAGCCTGGATGTTTTCCATACGATAATAGTCCAGAATACCCAGATTTCCCTGGCGGAAGGCTTCAGCCATCGCACGTGGAACTTCTGATTCTGCTTCCACAACCTTAGCCCGCATTTCCTGGGTCTTGGCTTTCATTTCCTGTTCCTCTGCAACAGCCATGGCACGACGCTTCTCTGCAACAGCCTGAGCAATGTTCTTATCAGCATCAGCTTGATCCATTTGTAGTGTGGCACCGATATTCTTACCGACATCTACATCAGCAATATCGATGGAAAGTATCTCAAAAGCAGTTCCTGCATCGAGACCTTTAGCGAGAACATTTTTGGAAATGATATCGGGATTTTCCAGTACCTGCTTATGTGATTGGGAGGAACCAATAGAGCTAACAATTCCTTCACCGACACGTGCAAGGACGGTTTCCTCTCCCGCACCACCAATCAGACGATCGATATTGGCACGGACCGTAACTTTAGCCACTGAAAAAAGCTGAATACCATCCTTGGCAATGGCTGAAACTCGTGGTGTTTCAATCACCCGTGGATTTACACTCATCTTCACCGCATCCAACACATCCCGACCAGCCAGATCAATAGCTGCAGCGCGTTGAAATTCCAGATCAATATTGGCTTTATCTGCTGCAATGAGGGCCAGAACAACTTTGTTTATGTCTCCACCAGCTAAATAATGGGCTTCCAGGACCATGGTATCAAGATCCAGACCGGCTTTTCTCGCACTCACCAGGGAATTAATAATCAGTGGTGGTGGAATGCGACGAAGTCTCATTCCGATGAGAGTTAAAAGACCAACATAGACTTGTGCAGCAGCTGCACTTATCCACAATCCAATTGGAATGAAATAAGTAAATAGAACTAGAAAGGCGACAAGGCCAATCAGTATGAACATCAATGGTATAGCTTCCACAATTCCTCCTGTGTTAATTATTAAACTTTTTTATCCACAACCACTCGATTTCCGTCAATCCGAATGATTGTAATTTCTGCATCTTTATCAATAAAGGTTCCCGGGGTTACAACATCAACCCGCTGTCCTTCGATCAGTACTGTACCGGCGGGTCGTAGGGATGTTACGGCAACACCACTCTTCCCCACCATTTCTTCCAGCCCCAGGCTTCCGCTATATCCTTCAGCTTGGGTTTCTGCCTCTGGCAGACTAAGGCGCTGCCAGGCCTTTGATTTCAGCATTCGTTTAATCATGAGACCCAAGCCGAACAGGCCGCCAATGATGGCAATAACCAATCCCCATAGGGCTGCATTGATGTCACCAGATGTAGGCGCCATGGGTAGGAGCATGGTGAACATGGCATAAACCATAACGATGATACCCAGAATGCCTACCACTCCGAACCCAGGAATTACAAAAGCTTCGATCCCGAGGAGTACAATACCTCCAATCAAGAACAACAATTCCATCATACTGGCGAGATTGGCAATGAAAGATGTGGAGAAAAATAAGAAAAGGGCCAGCAATCCAACTGATCCAGGTATACCCCATCCTGGACTCTGAATCTCAAAGATGAGTCCTAAAAATCCTAGCGTCATGAGCAGCGAACTGACGATGGGATCTGTAAGAAAGCGAACGATAGCTTCTGACCACGTTGGCACCACATATACAATTTCTGAATCAGAAAACCCAAAATGGTCAAGCACTTCATCAATTGAATCCATCTGATAATCGGCCATCCCATATTTCATGGCAGTGGATGTCCTTAGAGTAAGTAATTTGCCCTCGTGAGCACCCTCGATGTCATCTAGAAAAAGAGTATCCCCCTCTGCATTGACCAATGTATCAATATCCAGGGACTCATCTACCATGGCCATGGCAATATCCGGGTTACGTCCTTTAGATTCAGCAGTTGAGGCCATTTCTTCACGCATATAGGACTGGGCTTTCTCACCAGCTTTCTGGCTTTGCCCATCTACGACCGTAGTTGCCCCCATAGTCGCTCCAGATCGCATAATGATGGTATCACATGCCAGAGTTATCAGAGAGCCTGCAGAGATGGCTTTTGTGTTGACGAAGGCGTAGGTCTCTATTTTTGAATTTAGCAGGGCATTCTTCATCATGGTGGCTGCATCCACTCTTCCACCAAAGGTATCCATATCCAGAATGATGGCATCACCGCCGGCTTCATTCAGCGCAGGAATCTGGCGTTCAAAGAAGTAGGCCAATCCCATATCAATAGTTCCCTTTACCTCAAGAATATAAACCTGAGGGAAAATGAGGATGGGCATTAACAAAAGCAGGAATATACGTCGCATAGCTGGTCCCAGTATTTTTGATTTCTAGAGCATAAAAATTGTAAGCAAAGATAACCTGTAATCTCGCATGTCGGTATCGTTTTCCGGAAAATCAGTGGTCTTCGATACGCATTTGAACGCTACCATACTTGGTATCAATCTCAATCCTTAAAGGCGTATGGGGATAGGATTTTGAATATAGCATGGAGAGTTGAATCTGATTTGCTCTGGACTTCCGAGTGCTGTTGAGCGGTGTCAATCGCCAGCCTGGCTTCTCAAAGGGTTTGAAGAGTGAAGGTTTACCAATTTTTTCAACTAGAAGTATCAGCTCTCCGGACCCTCGACCATCCCACATGCGGTACTGAAGTGTATCGCCATGGTGAAATTTGGTGAGGGACAAATCATATAGCAGACTTGGAATATCCCGCAATCCCTGGATATCAATTTCCTTATCCTTACCGTTTACTGTGGCGAGGTTGCTGTCACTAAAAGTTACTTCATAGTTACGATGGTAAGCGCCTTCATGAATGGCTTTGGTGTGTTTGACAAGACGCCCCACATCTATCAGATACTCTGTCATCACAGAATCAGATAGCGTCCATAGCGTTGAAAGCCATGGGGAGGATTCAATAACAAAGAAGCTATTCAGAACATCATCTTCCACAGTGTGAATCAGAGTCGCCATGCCAGCATGGACCAACCCATATTTCACCTTATATGAATAGGTTTGAGCAGAAGCCCCTGTTGCGGACAGAAGCATGACAGCGAGCAATATTTTGTTCATCATATTCACAGATTCAGAAGCTAGACGGGATGCTTGCATTCCTCAAGCTTTTTGTCTATCCATTCCTAACGACACAATTAAATTCATCCATGCAAATGAAGCTTCCCAAGCGTTTTATTTCCTTCACCTTTGTCGGTATTTCCGGTATTGTCGTCAATACTGCGATTCTGTATTACGCCAAGGAATATCTGTATGTTCCCATTCCCATCGCTTCTCTCATTGCCATTCAGCTTGCCATATTCAATAATTTTTTCTGGAATCACCGATTCACCTGGACAGATCGTGAGATGAAGGGATTTCAAGCCATTCGAACTGGTTTGATCAGATTTACGCTTGTCAGTTGGATTGCCGGGGGACTCAATTGGATTATCCTGCTCCTGCTCCACCACTATGTAGGAATACACTATATCCTGGCGAACCTTATAGCCATATTTATAGCATCTATCTTAAATTATTTCTTGAATGATCTGTGGACGTTTCGTCACCCGGGAAGTAACGAGATATCAGAATCCTGATCCTTTAGACCGTATCGCCTTTGGCAAACTGCAGGCGATACAATTTTTCATATAATCCACCCGCTTTACTCAAACTTCCATGATTCCCCTGCTCTACAATCTCACCATGATCCATTACCAATATTTTATCAGCACTTAGAATGGTTGAGAGACGGTGGGCAATGACAATCACAGTTCGACCCTTCATCAAGGTCTCAATGGCCGACTGAACTGCTTTTTCAGATTCTGTATCCAGTGCAGAAGTTGCTTCGTCCAGGATAAGAATTGAGGGATCCTTCAACAGGGCTCTGGCAATGGCAATGCGCTGTTTTTGACCCCCAGAGAGTCGAGCACCATGCTCGCCTAACATCGTTTCATAACCCTCTTCCAGATTATGAATAAACTCATGGGCGTTGGCTTTGTGAGCAGCTGCTTCAACATCTGAGGCACTGCTCTTCATGCCATAGGCAATATTATTATACACCGTGTCATTGAAAAGGATGGTCTCCTGAGAGACGATACCAATCTGTCTGCGAATACTGGATCGTGTGAGTCTGCGGATGTCAATACCATCAATACTGATACTACCTGAATTGATATCATGAAAACGAGGAATCAGGTCCACGACTGTCGTTTTACCTGCGCCTGATGGTCCGACCAGCGCTACAACCTCACCCTTTTTGATTGATGTATCCAGATTTTTGATAGCCTGCCTCTCTGAGTTGTCATAAACAAAAGCGACTGACTCAAAACGAATTTCTTTCTGAAAGTTGGGTAGATCCTGGCTGTCACTTTCGTCACGAATGGCTGGTTCAATATCAAGGACTTTAAAGACCCGACCACCAGATGCCACACCAGTCTGAATACTGATATTGACCTTAGCCAGATTTCTAATGGGCTGATAGATGGCGAAAAGGATAACGATAAATCTTAAAAAATCAGAACTGCTAATGGTGCCATATTCAAGCACCTGGACTCCACCAAGCCATAGCAGTACCACAGCCATACTGACGCCTAACATCTCAGTCACCGGCAGGGATAGACTCTGCAGGCTAATCTGTCTGAACATGAGTCGAAATAATTTCTGGGCTTCGCTGCCAAAACGCTTGTTCTCGTTGTCTTCATTCACAAAAGCTTTGATAATTCTAATACCTGAGATCAACTCAGTGAATCGAGATGTAATTTCTCCCAACTGAGCCTGGACACGTACCACTTTGCGTCGAATACTTTTACTGATTACTGCAATAAACAAGGTGGTGATTGGAATTATAAGGATAGAAATCAGGGTGAGTTGCCAGTTAATGATAAACAGGATACTCAGATATGCGACAATGTAGAGGGGTTCAATAACCAATGGATGGAAAGTGGTGGCCAGTGCCTGGTTCACCTTTAAAACATCGTTCATGGCGAGAGAAATGAGATCACCACTGCGACGGGTTTGAAAAAAACTCAGCGGTTGCGATAAGAAATGTTGATACAGTCGTAACCGCAGGTCTTGAACTACTTTCGCCTGGACATAACCAGTGAATAGCTTATTGCCATAATAGGCAATCGATTTAATAAAATAGCTAAACAGTATAACCAGGGCCAGAGTTGCCAGAGCATCAACCGGGGTGCCGGAAAAGAAGTATTCACTGGTTAATTGTTTTAATTTTTCATTGAGATCAATATTTCCCGTGAGAGATTCAGCTGGTGTCGCAATCTGTTCATCAGGATTGGCAAAGATAGTTGTAATAAATGATGCGGATAGCCACAATGTCAGAGAATGAAACACCACATTTACGATTGAAAAGCCCACACCCACGCTTATTTGCGCCCAATACGGTTTGATCAGTTTTAATATGCGTAAATACATAAGGCTGCTAGTTTAGGAAATCCTGCAGTGCTTGGCGAGAGATTTCACCTTCTCTGAGAATTTTGAATGGTGAGCTGGAAACATCGATTACAGTGCTTCCCCTGGAAGGGTTTATGGGTCCAATATCAATCATCAGATCAATCTCATTAGCATAATACGCTTCTACTTCTGATCGTGATGAAGCCGGTATCATCCCGGCCGGATTGACACTTGACGTCGTGATAGGTTTTCCAAACAATTCAGGTATTTCACGGGAGATTGAATCTCCAGGAACCCGAAACCCAACGGTGCCCAGTTCGGAGATCAATTGTGGAGCGAATCCATAATCACTCCTGCAGATAATCGTTAGAGCCCCGGGTAGAAAAGCCTTAATGAGTTCAATAGCTTTATCGCTCAGGTCTGTTGCTATCTCGAATAGTTGGTGACTGGATGTCAAAAGTACGGAAACCGGTGAATTATTGCGGGATTTGAGTGCATAGAGTGTGTCCACAGCTTCAGTTGAAGTGGCATCTACTCCTAAACCATATAGGGTGTCTGTAGGGTAGACAATAACCTGTCCCTCTCGTAGTGAGGTTCTTATTTCAGTACTTTCTTTTGCAGAAAACGGCTGAGCTTCACCTGAGCGACTGATGATTTTCATGAAGCCGACTTTGCTTTTCTTTCCTGACGATCGAGATCTCTCCAACGACGGTGAAACCAGAAATATTGCTCGGGGTACTTGCGAATTTCCTGTTCTAACTTGGAAGTCAGAGTTTGAGTAATGTCATGCACCCACTCCTCGGTCATCGTATCTGGAAGATCATATTTGATCTCCTCAATCTTAATCTTGTAACGACCGCGGTGCTGTGTACTAGCCAGGACAACTAATTTAGGTTTCACACGATAAGTCAGTACAGCAGCTCCCCGAGGTGTGGATGAGGGAACACCAAAGAAATCAACTTGAATCCCCTGCTTGCCCTTATACTGATCCCCTACCACAGCCAATCCATAGGTCCGTCTCAAGGCTTCTTCAAAAGCTGACATGCCTGACCATGAGTTTACCAACTCCAATTGATGATATTCACGAATCTTGGTTAGAAACCAATCGACAAGCGGATTTTTTTGAATTCGATAGATGGAAGCAGCGCCATCACCAAGTCCGCCTACATAGCGACCAGCCATTTCCCAGGAACCAAAATGTCCCGTAAAGTATAGAATGGGTTCCTGTCGTTCAATGGATCCGAGGACATACTCATCCAGACCAGGTGCATCTACAATAGAGCGCGCTTTGCGTTGGGTGATCATCCACAGCTTCAGGGTAGAAATCAATCCTTCTCCCCAGTGCAAATAACAACCCTTGATAAGGGATTCAACGTCAGGCTCCCCCATATCAGGAAAAGCTCTGCGAATATTACGAGCTACCGTGGATTTACGTTTGGTGAGCAACTGATAGGCAATCCAGCCAAAACCTCGACCAAGACGCCATGAAAGTGCCCACGGCAGGATAAACAGGATCAGGTTGAACACCATCATCAAGAGGAATTCAAGCGTATATCTTATGTATACCAGGAAAAACACCGATTTATTTTTGGGAGCTGCCATAATCAGCTGGAATCTCTATAGCCGAGATATATCCTGAATGGTGATAAACAGCACCAGACCCAATAAGAACAACATCCCAACCTGCTGAATGATCAACTTTATTTTCAAAGGCAAGGGTCTACGGATAATACCTTCAATACTGATGATGATGAAATGGCCACCATCCAGCCCAGGTATAGGTAAAATATTTATAAAGGCCAGATTCACGCTGATAATGGCCATGAAGTAAAACACATCAAGCCAACCGCGACGGGCCATATCCCCTGCCATCTTGGCGATCATGATAGGTCCACCCACCTGATCCATGGAGGTGGCGCCAGTGATCATGGACCAGAATCCACGCGCCATTAGCGTTCCGAACATGTAAGTGCTGCGGGCACCAAATGAAACCGATTCGACAAAACCCAGATCAGTGTGTTCCGTAACGCGACCAATACCAATCATACCAATATCTATGTTTCCCTCGGCAGTGGGTACAGTCTCTTTTACGACATTGATTGAATCACTGTAACGGATTCCGTTTCTCAGCCATTCCACAGAGATAATTTTTCCAGGTTGATCATGCACAATGCCTGTCAGTTCTTCCCACTCTGTCACAGATTGACCGTTGATCATGACGATCTGGTCATTCTCCATGATGCCAGCTTCTTCGGCCGGGAAGACTTCTCTTTCCTCTGTGCTCACCAGTGAACCAACAAAAGTTCCTTCTACAGGTTCTTCCATTCCAGATGAATAAATGATGGCAGTGAAAATGAAAAAAGCCAGGAGGGCATTCATAATGACACCCCCTGAGATGGTCAATAACTGCTGCCATCTCTTCTTGCTGGTAAACTCCCAAGGTTTTCCAGTTATTTCACCGTCCATGGATTCATCGATCATCCCGGACATTTTTACATAGCCGCCAAAGGGAGTCCAGCTTAGGGCATATTCTGTATCACCGGCAACGGGATTCTTCCTGGGGATACGAAATTCAATCGTGGTTGCATTGGCAATACGTTGGATAAACCAGGGAATAAAAAGTTTGATCCAGAGACCATCCACTTTATTCTGGATGCTCAGGAACCGTGGAGGCATACCAATGGAAAAACGCTCCACTCGGATGCCGACCATTCGAGCCACCATAAAGTGACCTAGTTCATGAATTAAAATGAGAATGCCCAGCGTAAAAATAGCTGCGGCGATGGTAATTAATGTATCAACTGAAAAGAAACCCATTTAGCTTCTTTAACTCCTTTTTATGAATGCCTGCGTCCAACGTTCCAAAGCTAAGATATCATCTAGATTTGGGTGTTCAATGAATTCGTGGGCATCAATTGCTTTTGTTATAAGTTCTGGTATTGTATTAAAAGAGATTTCTCTATCCAGAAATCTGTAAACTGCTTCCTCGTTTGCCACATTCAAAACGACGGGCACACTGCCTCCCTGTTCCAGGGCATCAAAGGCTAACTGAATACATTTGAATTTCTCCAGATCAGGTTCTTCAAAGGTGAGGGTGCCTACTTTTGCTAGATCAAGTTGCTCCCAATCCTGTTTCAGGTGACGAGGGTAGCTCAGGGCGTACTGAATAGGAATTTTCATATCCGGTATGCCCAGTTGTGCTTTGACCGATCCATCCAGGAATTCAACCATGGAATGAATAATGCTCTGCGGATGTACAACGATGTCGATCTTTTCTGGTGGAAGATGAAAAAGCCAGCGTGCTTCGATGACTTCCAGACCCTTGTTCATCATAGTAGCAGAATCGATGGTGATTTTGCGGCCCATGGCCCAGTTGGGGTGTTTCAGAGCCTGAGCTACAGTAATATCAGCAAATGACTCAACAGGTAAAGTGCGAAACGGACCACCAGACCCGGTGACAACCAGGCGCTTTATATCTTCTGGTGCTTCTCCCACCAAACACTGCCAGATCGCGGAATGTTCACTATCAACGGGAAACAGATTGACATCATGTTTCTCAAGCAACCCATTGATATAATCACCTGCCATCACAAGACTTTCCTTGTTGGAGAGTGCAATATCCACACCTGCCTGAATACTCTTAATAGTAGGTTCCATACCGGCGCTCCCTACCAGAGCGTTTAACATGGTATCCACATCATCTCGACCTGCGAGTTCAAGTAGACCCGATCTGCCCTGTAGAACCTCTACACCGGGTAAGGCTTGCTTGACTTTGTCGTATTGGTCGGAATCTCCAATGGATACAGCGCTGGGCGAGAATTCCAAAGCTTGCTCGATCAAGAGATCCGCCTGCGAGTGGGCAGATAGATACTTGATGCAATAAAGATCGGGGTAGCTACGGACCACATTGAGGGCATTGACACCGATACTACCGGTTGCTCCCAATACAGATACGATTTTCGTGCTGTTGCTCATCTATTTGCGTTTCCCAATCAACAATTCACTTCCAAGAACCAGACCCGGTCCAGTTGAATTATATGGTACCATAACCGATACCCTAAACGTTTCCTTAATCAGCCAACTAATATATGGTACTGCCAGCAAAATGGTTTCATCATAATCAGGGATTCCGTTACCATCCTCAACCACCAGATGGTGTAGATCAATTATTGTGATGACGCCTAAATTTAGCTTTTTAAAATCATATGCATACAGTCCATGAAGGGAGATATCTCGCTGTATATATCCATCATCAAAAATGGAATTCCATGATATTCCTATGGCCTGTCGACGCTGTAGGTCTTCCCCCTTAAATTCAACTTGAAGCCCTGTCCCTACTGAGAAATTTGGATTTGATCCAGGCCATCGGGCGAACTGCACCCAAAGATTATAGCCAGGATTCGGGTACATACTCAAGCGAGCTGCTGGCATGCGTTGATATGATCCAGAATTTGAAAAAATTTGAGATCCTGTGAATTGCACTCCTATGAAGTGATCAGATTCAGTGATGTTTGGCATATTTGTGACCAGTGTGGCGCGTCTCAAATCCTGTTTAAACAAATTGGTACGGTCCCAGGCAGGGAAACCATCTCCAGCACACAGATGGGAACTGAATGACAGGATGAGGGTGATAAATATGAGATGCTTGATGGATGAAAGTGACATAAGTCGAGTATTACAAAAAATGAAGGATATCCTTCAGGCTAACTAGCCTCGAATAATTCCTCGTGTGCTCTCATCAATAAAATCAAGAATATCCTGAACTTCAGGTGAGAGTTCATTATTTTCCTTGATCTCTTTTACTGCATGAGAAACATTCATGTGGCTTCGATAGATTTTAGTATAGACATGCTTAATCTGATTGATGACTTCACTGGGGAACCCACGGCGATGAAGACCAACCGAATTTAATCCATTGTAGGTCAGTGGCGTATTAGATGCCCGAATATATGGCGGTACATCCTTTGTAATTCTGAACCCTCCTGCAATAAAAGCGTGTTTCCCAATTTTCACAAACTGGTGAATGGGAACCGCCCCACCGATGATCACAAAATCACCGACCTCGACATGCCCACCCATATTACAGGAATTAGCAATAATAACATTATTGCCAATTTCACAGTCATGACCAATATGGCAGTATGCCATAATAAGGACATTGTTGCCAATGCTGGTTTTCCAACGATCTGTGGTTCCACGATGAATAGTGCAATATTCACGAACGACGACGTTGTCGCCTAATATGGTCTCGGTTTCTTCGTCCGCATATTTCATGTCCTGGGGTATCTCACCTACAACAGCTCCATTAAATAATCGACAATTTTTTCCCAGAGTAGTGCGGGCGCCCACAAGGGCATGGGCTTTTATGATGCAGCCATCGCCAATAGTGACGTTTTCTTCAATGATCGCATAGGGTCCAATGGTAACATTTTTCCCGATTTTAACATTATCGGGACTAATTAATGCCGTTGGATGTATGCGAGATTCCATATTTTACCTGTCTACAATGGAGGCCATAAGATCTGCCTCGACAACCAGCTTACCATCAACAAATCCCATACCCCGCAGCTTGGCTGAGCGGAGTCGAAATTTTACCAATTCTATTTCAAATATAATCTGATCACCAGGTTCAATGAGCTTGCGAAACTTGACATTGTCTATAGCTGAAAAGAAGACCAGCTTGTTTTCGGGATCCTCTCCTGCATTCAGGAGCAATGCTCCGCCTGCCTGAGCCATGGCTTCCAGCGTTAACACTCCTGGCATCACCGGTTTTCCCGGAAAATGTCCCTGAAAGAAAGGTTCGTTCATGGTGACATTCTTAAGCGCGGTAATTTTTTCACCAGGTGTGAAGTCAATGATGCGATCAATGAGTAAGAAGGGATATCGGTGTGGCAGAATCCGCATGATGGCTTCAGTGTCAAAGACAATTTGACGTTCTCTGGGACGTCTCTGAAAACGTTTGGCGAGAATTTGTTTCTCATACTCTTTCTTAAGGAGACGCACCAGCTCAACATTACTGGCGTGACCACTTCTAGCAGCTGTAATGTGACCCTGAATGGGCATTCCCAGCAGTGCGAGATCACCAATTAAATCAAGGATTTTATGACGAACTGGCTCAGTTTTCGAGCGCAATTCTTTGCCATTCAGAATACCGTTTTCACTCTGGATCAACTTTTCATCAATGTTGAATAGTTTTTGTAACCGGGAGAGTTCTGATTCTTCAATTTTCCTATCGATCATGACCAGAGCGGTATCAGCAGAGCCACCTTTGATCAGTCCCTGTGCTTTGAGTTCTTCAACTTCGTGAAGAAAACAAAAGGTTCGTGCAGGAGCAATCTGCTCTACGAAATCCTGTTCCAGAGAATAGAATGACATGTATTGAGTTCCCAGAGACTGCAATTTGTAGTCAATGAGAAAGGTAACGCGGAATTGATTTGAGGGAAGCGCATGAATATCGACCCCTTTGTCAGGGTCTGAATAAGTAATCGTTTTGTCAAGCACCAGGTATTCTCTAGCTGCTTCCTGCTCTTCAAATCCTGCGTCAAGCAGAATGTCTACGAAAGGAATAGCAGATCCATCCATCACAGGTGGTTCTTTATTGTCCAATTCGATGAGGATATTGTCAATTTCCAGACCGCTAATGGCGGCGAGAACGTGTTCTGTGGTATGAATGCGTGATCCATTGTGCTCCAGGGTAGTTCCCCTGGATATATCTACGACGTGATCAATATCTGCTGGGATGGGCTTCGCGTTGGGAACGTCTGTTCTTAAAAAGCGAATGCCTGTATTCTGAGCGGCAGGTTTGAAAGTCATACGAGTTTGAACGCCCGTATGCAATCCTATACCCGCTATTGATACGGC
>JABMQQ010000192.1 GCA_013202495.1 Fidelibacterota bacterium
AAGGCGTTAACAATAGCTGGAAAGGGTAAATGAATGGGACAACTATTAACATCCACTGAATCCTTAGACATATCCATCTCAAAGGAGCTGGAAGCGCAAGGAGTTAGCCGTCGAAACTTTCTGAAGTTTTGTACTGCCATAACTGCTGCAATGGGACTACCTGCCAATATGGTGGCAAAGGTTGCAGAAACCATTACAAGTCCAACCCGCACGCCTGTGATTTGGTTGCACTTCCAGGAATGTACTGGCTGCACGGAGTCACTCCTGAGAGCAACTCATCCAACCGTAGAAGAACTGGTTCTGGATATGATCTCCCTGGATTATTCTGAAACACTTTGTGCTGCAGCAGGTCATCAGGTCGAGAAATCCCTGAACGATTCTGCTACGCTGAATGAAGGCAAATATATTCTGGTAGTGGAAGGCTCAATTCCAGTTAAAGAAAATGGTATTTATTGCAAAATCGCTGATAGAACCGCACTGGATATCTTGAATGACTATGGAAATAGAGCTGCTGCAGTTGTGGCCATCGGATCCTGTGCTTCTTGGGGTGGTGTCCAATCTTCCAGTCCAAATCCAACTGGAGCAACAGGGGTACATGAAATAATTAAGGATAAGCCAGTTATTAATCTGCCGGGTTGTCCTGCCAGTCCATATAATCTTCTCTCTACAGTTCTCTACTATCTCACTCTGGGAAAACTACCCCAACTTGATGGTAAGGGCAGACCAAGATTTGCCTATGGCCGTCTCATTCATGAACATTGTGAACGCCGCCCTCATTTTGATGCAGGTCGTTTTGCTAGGCAATTTGGAGATGATGGGCATCGTGAAGGCTACTGTCTGTACGAACTGGGATGCAAAGGTCCCGAAACCTTTAACAATTGTTCCTCCATTCTCTATGGTGATGTGGGTTCAGGTGCCTGGCCTGTTGGAACGGGTCATCCCTGTTTTGGTTGCTCTGAAGAAGGAGTCGGATTCACCAAGTACATCCATGAGCAAGCAGAGATATTCACCGAGACTCCTCCCGCCTATTATCCTGGGATTGCAGATGAAAAGGAAATGGGAGTGACTCCAGGTTCAGCAGCTATTCTTGGTGGAATAGCGGGTGCAGCCATTGGTTCTGGCTATATGGCAGTATCGCGCAAGAACAAACTTGAAGCTGAAGTGACGGAAAAGGAGGAGTAAATGGGTTTTGACCGAAGAGATTTTCTGAAATTATCGGTCGCTACTGCCAGTACCTGCCTGACCGGTAAGCAGGCAAATGCTGCATCTGGGAAACAGGTGCAGACTGACATTGGTGACACTTTCGCCATGTTAAACGATTCCACCAAGTGCATAGGATGCCGAGGATGTCAGGTTGCATGCAAACAGCGCAAGGGCCTTGAGCCAGCAGGATCTAATCATCTTTACGACATGCCGACCGAATTGAATTCGAAGAATCTAACCTTGATCAAACTCTACAAAGGTGCAGATGAACACAGCTTTGTCAAACGACAGTGTATGCATTGCTACGAACCTGCATGTGTTTCAGCCTGTTTGGTAAGTGCTCTGGAAAAGGATATCAATGGCATTGTTAAGTATGATTCTGATAAGTGTATCGGCTGCCGTTATTGTATGGTGGCTTGTCCCTTCAGTGTACCTGCTTATGAATATGAGAGTCCAGATCCATACGTAGTAAAATGTGATTTTTGTGAGGACATTATTACTACTGGTGGACAACCACGTTGTGCAAGCGTATGTCCCTCTGGGGCTATTAAATTTGGTAAACGTGCTGACTTGCTTAAGGAAGCACGGGAACGGATCAATGAAGCTCCTGACCGTTATATTGATCATATCTATGGTGAAAAAGAGGCTGGCGGTACCTCTGTCCTATACCTCTCAGGAGTGGATTTTGATAAGCTCGGTATGGATACCAATCTGGGTGATAAATCTTATCCTGATATGACCAAGGGCTTCCTTTCCTCTGTCCCCCTCGTGCTGACAATCTGGCCTATGTTGCTCATGGGAGCCTGGGCTTTTAGCACAAAAGAGGAAGAAACAGCAGGAAATCAGATATCAGAAGAGGAGGTTCAGTCATGAGTAAAGTATCAACTCAGTCCTGGGCTCAGGAAAAACTTTTCCTGGGTATGCCCTTCGGATCATACTTTCGTTCTCTGCTGATCCCTTTCAATATTTTTGCTTTTCTGATTTTGTGTGTGGGAATACCAATCACCTGGATCAGGTTTAGTCAGGGTCTTGGAGCAGTCACAAACCTTAGCGACAATAATCCCTGGGGTCTGTGGATCGGCTTCGATGTTCTCTGTGGTGTTGCTCTGGCTGCAGGCGGTTTCATCATCGCAGCCGTGGTTCATATTTTCAAACTCAAAGATTATTATCCGATTGTAAGACCAGCCATACTCACTGGTTTTCTAGGATATTTCTTTGTTGTTGTGGGATTACTATTTGATCTTGGCCATCCATTAAGGTTGCCTTTCCCAGTATTCGTGACCTATGGTGTCACATCGGTTATGTTTCTGGTGGCCTGGCATGTATTCCTTTACCTTACAATTCAGTTCATCGAGTTCTCGCCTGTAATCTTTGAATGGTTAGGCTGGAATAAAGCTCGAAGGCTTGCTCTAAAATTGACTATCGGGGCAACAGTGTTAGGTGTGATCCTGTCTACATTACATCAATCTGCTTTAGGTGCGCTTTTTCTATTAGCACCAGGCAAGCTGCATCCCCTGTGGTACTCAACCTACATTCCTGTGTTCTTTTTCATATCAGCCATTGCCGCTGGAATCTCAATGGTCATTTTCGAGAGCACATTTTCGCACCGGATCTTCCATAGCCAGATCGATGAAAAGGACCAGAAGGGATTCAACAAACTGATCCTGGGCTTGGGAAAGGCAGGGGCTATTGTGATGTTTACCTATTTCTGTCTGAAATTGTTGGGGATAGCCCACAGCAACAATTGGTACCTGCTGGGAACTTCATATGGTCAATGGTTTCTCCTAGAAGTGCTAGGTTTCGTGCTGGGACCATGCCTGCTATATGTTTATGGAGTTAGGAACCTGAATCCAACAGCTGTAAAAATAGCGGCTGTCTGGAGTATTCTTGGTATTATACTGAATCGGGTAAATGTTTCCATGGTAGCATTCAACTGGAAGATGGCAGAGAGATATTTTCCATCCTGGATGGAGCTAGTGGTGACCATCACCATTATCACATTGGGTCTACTCACGTTCCGGTGGGTCGTAAATCGAATGCCAGTTTTATATGTGCATCCTGACTATCCAAGGGAGGATTGAGTTATGGAAATCACACCCCAAGATTTTTTAGCCCTGACAAAAGGCAGTGAATACTTAATCTCAGTTGCTTTCCTCCTGTGTTTCGTGTGGTTCTGGTCATATGTGTCCAACAAACCCAAGAAACAGGATTGATGCGTGTTGATTCGAGAAGATATAGAGAGGAATAAATTATGACAAAACGAATTGTAGTCGATCCGGTCACTCGCATCGAGGGCCATTTGAGAATTGATTGTAATATAAAGGATGGTAAGGTTTCTAAAGCATGGTCGTCAGGTCAGATGTGGCGCGGCATTGAAACCATCTTAAAGGGTCGTGATCCCCGGGACGCCTGGGTCTTCACTCAGAGAATCTGTGGTGTTTGTACCACGGTACATGCCATTGCTTCGGTGCGGACCGTTGAAAACGCACTCGAGATGGAAATTCCCGTGAATGCCCAATATATCCGAAATATGATTATCGCTGCTCACGGAATTCATGATCACATCGTGCATTTCTACCATTTATCTGCACTGGATTGGGTGGATGTCGTATCAGCACTTTCTGCGGATCCCAAGGCAGCCTCTAAATTGGCTCAAAGTCTTTCAGATCATCCCAATAATGGCTGGCAGTAATACAAGGCGGTACAGGATAAGTTGAA
>JABMQQ010000193.1 GCA_013202495.1 Fidelibacterota bacterium
GGTCTGGAACGTCAGAAAATTATTGATGAGTATACAGAAGTTCTCAAGCTGATTGCCCGTTTGAACGAGATTCTCAACAATGTGGGTCTCCGAATGGAAATCATTAGAACTGAACTCCGTGACGTTCAGGAGCGCTATGGTGATGAGCGTCGCACGGAAATCGTCTTTGACGCTAAGGATTTCACTATCGAAGATATGATCGCTGAAGAAGAGATGGTGATCACCATTACTCACAACGGTTTTATCAAGCGTTATCCCGTCAGTGGTTATCGTCGTCAGAACAGAGGTGGTCGAGGTTCGGCTGGGGCTAAAGCCCGAGATGAGGACTTTATCGAGCATCTCTTTACCGCATCCACCCATGACTATATCCTCTTCTTTACCGATCGCGGAAAATGTCATTGGTTACGGGTTCATGAAATTCCTCAGGCTGGAAAAGCCACACGAGGTCGCGCGTTGATCAATTTATTGCGTGTAGACCAGGGTGAAAATGTCAAGGCCTATATTGCTGTAAGGGAATATGCTGAAGATCTTTTCATCACCATGGCAACAGCCAAAGGATTAGTCAAGAAAACCGCCCTCACAGCCTATAGTCGTCCAATGAAGGGTGGTATCTTCGCCATTGATATTCGTGAAAATGATCACCTCATTGATGCCCAGATCACCTCGGGTGAAAATGACATCATACTTGGTACCAGAAATGGTATGTCCATCCGATTCAGTGAGACCAATATCCGTCCTACAGGTCGTAAGACCATGGGTGTTAAGGGTATCGAGCTCAAGGGAGACGATGACCAGGTCGTAGGTATGATCGTGGTTCGTCGCGAGGGTACCGTGCTTGCCGTATCTGAACATGGATTTGGTAAACGGACAGAAGTGATCAACTATCGTGTCCAGAATCGCGCTGGAAAGGGTATTATCACCATCAAAACCACACCTAAGGTTGGTAGTATGGTTTCCCTCCTGGAGGTTGTGGACAATGATGATCTGATGATTATCACCAGTCGTGGCGTGCTCATCCGTCAGCCTGTTTCCTCCATACGCAGTATTGGACGGAACACACAAGGGGTCAAGTTGATTCGCCTGGATGATGGTGATTCCATTGCTGCAGTTACTCGTGTTCAGGAAGAGAAAGACCCTTCAGAAATTGATCTTGCTGATGGTGAAGCTCCAGTAGTCGAACAAAAGGATATCTTTGACGGTGAGGGAGAAACACCGCCAGCCGAATAAGGGAGTTGTTCCATGGGTACATCAACCTTTGCTGAACGGTTGAGCCAGATACAGCATGAAGTAGCTGAGGCTGCTCATGGGGTTGGCCGAGCCACTGAAGACATCACTCTGATTGGTGTCAGCAAGCGGAAACCTGTGGAAGACATGCAGCAGGCTTACGATGCAGGGTTGCGTGATTTTGGAGAAAATCGAGCCCAGGAAGTTCGTGATAAATTTCCCGTGTTCAACCCAGCCGACATAGTCAGACACTTCATCGGACATCTCCAGAGTAATAAAGTCAAATACCTGCCTGGCAGGGTTGATATTATCCACACTATTGATTCCACGCGCATTGCTGATGCTGTTGATCAACGTTTTGGCTCACAAAATCTGACAATACCTGTTCTTGTGGAGATCAATATCTCTGGTGAAGCCAATAAAGAGGGTGTTGAACCTGTTCATGCGCTGGAGCTGGCTGCTTATTGTGCTGAGAAGCCCAATCTAGAGTTTCAAGGCTTGATGACTATTGGTCCACTCACTGCGGATAGTGATCGTATCAGACAGGCCTTCAGAGAGATGAAGCTTATTCATGAACAGGTGGTAAGACAGATTGGAACCAGTGGGAAAACGGCCATGTTATCCATGGGTATGTCCAGTGATTTTAAAATCGCTATTGAAGAGGGTGCCACCCATATTCGTGTGGGAACAGCCCTATTTGGAGCCAGAGAATATTAAATGAGGAGGCAATTATGGGACGCTTAACCCCGCAAGACATACGAGACCAGGAATTTAAACAGTCTCCTCTAGGCTTCAGCAAAGACCAGGTCAACGAGTTTCTGGAAGAGATTGCCGATGAGCTTGAAACCCTGATTCGTGAATCAAACGAAATCCATATCGAAAATAAAGAAGCCCGTCTCGCACTGACCACCTATATGAATGTTGAGGAGAGTCTGAAGGAGACTTTGCTTCTGGCACAGAAGACCGCTCAGGAGACCTTAAAAAATGCACAAAACGAAGCCGATATCATCATTCGTAAAGCCAACACTGAAAAAGAGGCTCTACTCTTTACAGCCCACCAGGATATTTCTCAAATCCAACACGAAATTCGCAAGCTACAGGCTCAACGGGATTCAATGCTCATCAAGTTAAAGAGCAGTCTTCGCTCTAACCTGGAAGTCCTTGAAGAAGAATTCTCTAATAGGGATGACCAAGAGTCCTTTGTGGGAGATACTGGTTCAAGTGACGAGCGTATTGTGGACTTCTCTAAAAACGACCTCATCATAGATGATTTGCCACAGGAGCATGAAGAGCCTGAAATCAATATCATGGATACTGAGGACTTCACTCAGGAATGAAACAAGACGCCCTCATTTTCTGCGCCCCTGATTTCCATAAAAGATTGGAACAAGCCTTTCCCAGCGGAACTATTGTCTCTTATTCAAACGATATAGCTGTTTGTAGAAAACAGGTTACCGCCCTGGATAGCCAGGATGTTCAACAGGTTCTTCTCCTTTTTAAGGGGGTTCATCATATGGTTTCAAACCAGCCTGTCCGGGATCATGTAAATCTGTCAAAGGAAAATCCTTTGATTGGTCCTGTTGATCTGAGCAAGGGTCCCCGGTTTCCCGACATGTCTTCGGTTTATGAAGGAAACGATGGAATTATCGCTGTGTTAGGAGAGGATGAAGACCTCAAAAATTTTAAAGAGCCCTGGGCTCATGTTACTGGTGGTATCTGGGAGGCAATTGCATTGAAACATAGAGGCTATAAGGTTGAAGCCTGGATTATTGCTGATTTAGAAAAGTGGATCAGTTCCATTAATATTTAATTAGATTAATCGTCATATTTGAACTGCCCTACGGGGTCAAGTGGAGGAAGCATGCAAAAGAATAGTGTTAATAAAGCAATCATTGTGGGGAGAATGGGTCAAAAACCTGAATTAAAATATACTCCTGCGCAGACTGCGGTTACAAATATCACCCTGGCCACCAATGAGACACGTAAGGATGCCAGCGGTAATAATATTGATTCAACTGAATGGCATCGCATTGTTGTTTTTGGCAAGACCGCAGAGTTTGTGACAAACTATCTGGACAAAGGCTCTCTGATTTATGTTGAAGGTCGTCTGCAAACCCGCTCATGGGAAGACCGTGACGGCGTTAAAAAGTATACGACGGAAATAGTGGCCCTGACCGTAACTCCACTTGGTGGTGGCGGCGGTGGCGGTGCACAAGCCGGTGGACGTAGCCCCGATAGTGGCGGTTATAGTGGTGGAGCACCTTCAGGTGGTACGGCTCCTGGTGGTTCAGCTCCCAGTGGTAACCCCTTTGGTGGTGAAGACGACGAGCCTTTGCCATTTTAAAGTTCGCAACTCATAATGTTTTATAATTCTCAGGCCGGGATTCGAATCCCGGCCTGAGAATTATAAAACATTA
>JABMQQ010000194.1 GCA_013202495.1 Fidelibacterota bacterium
CATTTTTTTAGCCATGTAGCAGTACGTCATATCTGGTTAGTTCCCCTCCTGGTCATTCTGATGGCGAGCAGTCTTTGGAGTGCCGATGGTCTACGCGATATCAGCCATCTGAAGGATCTGGGCGATCTTGACCATAATGGCAACAATGATTTTGGAGCTATTCGAAAGACAGCAAATAATAGCTCAGAGCTGATTGCATTTGAAATGACACCAGATGGAAGTTTTGATATCACCTGGCGGTTTGCCTTACCTGAAAATCTGGTAGGTGAATGGGCAGATTTCACACTTACTGACTTGAATTTGAATGGTCGACCTGAATTTGTGGCCATCACTAAATTGATTTCTGCTACGGCAGGCAACAGTGCTCCCTGGGTGTATGGCTTTGAGTGGTCCGGGCAAGATTTTGATTATGTCCCTACATTTCAATGGGGTTGGACCCCTGATAATGGGCTTTATGCTCGTCCCACCCAGATTAAAGCTGGTGATATTGATAATGATGGTCTTACGGAGCTCATATTTTCCTTGAGTGCGCCTCAGGCCAATCTTTTAATTGTTGAATTTAAAGGCGATCTCAGTTCCTCAAACATCCAGATTGAGTATGCCGGTCTACCGAAAGAGATGGCACGCGTACCTGCTTCGATTCTCATGGCTATCAACGATCTCGATCATGATAAAAAAGATGACATCGTCCTCTTTCAAAAACGTGGAGACAAACTAAGTGTATCTGCAATTTTTTCATCGGGTGAAGATCGATACACTACTCGCGACCTGCCAGATGTGAAACTCGTCGGTGGTTCGGGTGAAATAGTGCGCGCTTCTGGTATTGCCACTGCTGACCTTGATGGCTCAGGTCTAGAAAAAATTTATCTTGGTAGCTCGAGAGGAAATGTCTACCAATATGCCTCTACAGATGGAGGATCCGTGTGGAAGACGTTCCCAGGTCCTGTCAATCAACTTTTATTTTCTGAACTAGATGGTGATGGGTATGCAGAATGCCTGCTTCGTACAGGTGATCGAGTACACTATTTAGAGCAGGAAAAGCAAGCTGGAAAATTTGAAAATTTTGTCCCCTTATTTGATGAAGAGGTCTACGCCTCAAATGCCCTGCCCTTCCAGGATGGTCTTTTGCTGGAGAAATCCGGTCCTTATCAATTCATGGCCGTCGCTCCCGATGAGCAGGATGTTGTCGAAGCGACAAGCGAACCCGAAGAAGAGCTTGAATCAATGAACGACATGGAAGGCGAAGCGGACACCACCCTCGAAGATGATACTGAACCTGAGATTGTGGAAGAAGCCCCTGTCATTCCAGAAATCCGCAGAAAGCCCAAGTCACCCGATGTGATTCTCCACACCAATGAAAGTTTTATGCACCCGATTCCACGCCAGGATGAGATGGATCCAGGCCAGGCCTATGTCAAATTCAAGACCTACCCTGAAGGCATGCGCCTTGGGAAAGATTTTATCCTGAGATGGAACCCCCATGAGGATCAACTGGGATATCATCAGATTTCATATTCATTTGGACAGCAGTTGGATACGGCATTTACCCTGTATGTCAACCATGTCCCTGAAATTTTTTCAAATCCGCCACCCCTGGCTCAAACCGGACAGCAATATCTTTACCAGGTCCAGCTGGAAGATTTAAATGAAGAACAGTACTTTGAATTTGAATTGATCTCAGCTCCGGCTGGTATGCAGGTTGATGAGGAAGGTCTTGTCCGCTGGCTCCCCAGCGACACCCAACTCGATTCACAATATGTCACCCTGAGTGTCAGTGATGGTTTTGAGAGGGTTCTACAGAAATTTACGCTTTACGTCAATATCCTGCCACTTATCCTTGAAAAACCAGGTCCCGTTGCTTTCATAAACGAGCCTTATATCGGACAGGTCAATATCCAGGACAAAAACAGTTATAACAGTGCACGTCTCATCCCCCTGCGTACCCCTAAAAGTTTGATCCTGGAATCCTCGGGAAGAATCACCTGGACACCAGAATCTCAACAAACGGGTTTCCATGACATTCTATTTGAATTGACTGATGATATGTCCACCATGTTAGATTCATTCACCGTCTTTGTCAATACGCCACCAGTGATTATCTCCAAATATGAGGAGCATGTCCCTGTGGGTAAACCCTGGAACTACAAGGTTGAGGTCAACGATCCCAACAATAACCAGGACATCAGTTTTCTGCTTTCTGAAAGCAGTATACCCAATTTAACCATCAGTCGTCGTGGTCACATTACCTGGACACCTACTGAGGCAGAACTGGGCAAACAGACTTTTACTATCTCTGTATCTGATGGTCTGAGAGATGACCTCCAAAAAGTAACAGTATACGTAAACGGTGCCCCTATTCTTGGAAGTGTTGCGGATACACTGGCTACCGTTGCCCGACCATATACCACCTCTCTTCCAGTCACTGACCTGAACAAGGATCAGAAATTAAATTATGCCTTCTTAACTGCTCCCAAGGGGATGAGAATTTCTCCGTCAGGTCAAATCACCTGGACCCCAACCAAAACTCAAAAAGGGTGGAATGAAATTTTTGTAAAAGTCTCTGACAAGTACAGTTCAGATACCTACAAATTTGCTGTCTATGCCAACGCACCACCAGTCATCGTATCGAAGGCGGATACCATGGCAATAGCGGGTCAGGAATATGTTTATGAGATCAAAGCTCTGGACTTGAACACAGACCAGCAGTTGATCTATAAGGTTTATGATGCACCAGCTGGTGTTCATCTTGTCGATGGTTACATCATTAAATGGACCCCCGAAATTGACCAGATCAATCAGGCTCAATTCAAGGTCAGTGTGACTGATGGCTTCATCACAAATGTGCAGAATGTGAAACTCTTTGTGAATGCCCTGCCGGAAGTGACTTCCACACCATCTCCTGTAGTTCTGATGGATCGTGAGTATCGTTATCAGATATCTTCCCGCGATCTTAATGAAGATGGAATCAGCTATACAAAGATTCTCTTGCCAAATGGTGCTGAAATGAGCGAAGAAGAAGGTCTCATCACCTGGGTACCTGATGCTTCCAATGATGGTGCCAACAAGTTTATCATCGAAGTGACTGATTCGCGCGGGTCTTCAAGCTATCATGAATTTGAAGTGAATGTTTTTCAAGATCCCAAAGCACCTATCAGACAGATGGGTGCCTTTTTAATCACGCTGGCTGGAATCGGTGCTATGTTTATTATGAAATTCCTGTACTGATCCTACATCCAAACAGGATAATAAACCCATCGATTTCCGATGGGTTTTTTTATATCTGAATATGCAACTGAAGTTTTTTACTGCAGAATTGAATTAATCAGTCGAACCAAATCCTGAACGGTGATAAATGTGTCATAGTTCAAATCTCCGGCAGCAAGGAGTTCTGGAGTAGGCGTAATATTACCTAATATCAGGTTGACGAGAATCACTACATCCTGAATATTGACATTCATATCCTGATTCATATCCCCTGAGCCTGATGGCCAGATAGAAGCCGCCAGAACGGCATGGTGAAGATTTAACCTACCACCCGTTACCGTGATACCCTCTAATGAGGCAAGTGGGTCAACAGCGGTGAACAATAATGTTTTAAAGACTTGTGATGCAAGCGCAGGACTATCTTCATAATATTGGGCAAGCTCCGTGCTGGCTGCAGCATGCATAAGTGCCACAGCACCTGTCACGTGAGGTGTGGACATTGATGTCCCATATTTAGTTGATGTGGTCCCATTATAATTGGTGGAGAGAATACCGTAGCCAGGTGCAGCTAAATCAATGGAGACGGCTCCATAGCCGGCACCAAGCACCTTTACATCATCCTTATTGGAATTCGTCACCGTGATCAAATAGGGGCTGGAACAGCTCGTAGGCAAATCGCCGGAGACATCAACATTGACGTTTCTATTTGCTGTTGAGGCAATGGACAGGATACCGGCTTCTCCCATAGTGTTATACATATCGTTCCAGACCGGATATTCCGTCGAATCGCAAAAAACGTAATCCGCACCGAAACTTGAATTCGCAGTCACGACAAAAGCGCCTTCTAACCCGTCTGACTCCAACCAGGCTAGTTTTTGTTCAAGGACGTAGCTATAGGCTTCCATAGCAATATCAGTAGTAGAGCTAGCTCCAGCTACAATCATAAGCTGTATATCCCAATTTACACCAGCTACTTGATTGGCGTTATTGGAGCGAGCGCCGACTGTACCAGAAACATGTGTCCCATGGCTTGCATCAAGATTTGTCTGGGGAATATTCCCGTTGTGACCATAGGCATTCCAGCCCAGTGAATCATCAATCCAACCATTTTCGTCATCATCAATTCCATTGCCTAAGGTGTCAAAAGGATTTGACCAGATATTGACTTGTAGATCTGGATGGTCCAGATCACAACCCCCATCAACGATAGCGGCCACAATTTTTCTCCCCAGGATCGTCTCACCTCCCGTAGTGAATTCCCAGGCCTCTGGAGCATCAACATCAGCATCTTCGGTTCCAGAAGGATTACCATTGGCATCAAAACCCGTATTATGAAAATTCCATTGAGAAGTGTACAGCGGATCATCTGGTGTATTGCGTAAACTTAAATGATGATTCTTTTGCGCATATTTGATTTCTGGTACATCCTCAATTCTGCGTCGCGTTTTGCCGAGTTGATTTTTGGTCAAGTCAACTTGCAATAGCCACAGATTCAGGGGCCTGCTCACCTGTCTCACAATTTCCAGATTATCATCCATAATTATTATTTCAATATCTGCCTGAGTCAATCCCTCATCGAAGCGCACAAGCAGTTCATTTTCGACAAACTGAGCAGCTCCTCCGTAAACAAGATTTACGATGGTAAGTGAGATTAATATGGTTCTTCGCAAGTAAGTCATAACTAACTTTATTTCTCTAAACTAACCCTCTAATTCCTCCAAGCAGGTGAACCACCACACACTCAGATTTTGTTTAGATGAGTAGTATAATCACGATTCTCTGAAAAATGTGGTCTTTTTTGAGAAGTTATTTGAGAACGACTAGGCTCAATAGACCTTCGAATTGCATCGAAATAGAGCACAAACGAGTTTTTGAATGGGGATGTAAAGCTAAATGCAGGGATCTTAACTAAAGACGATAGGCAATGGATATCTGACTGATCCATCCAGCTGCACCAAAACTCTGGGTGGCAGACTCAATGAGCATTCCCTGCCAGTCAATGGCAAAACCTCCAGAAGCCCCTGCGATAAAATCGGATTCTGTCACACCGGTTTGGAGATTAAATCGATTGGAGTTCATACCGAGACGGATCCGGAAATTCGGATGAATCAATATTTCACCACCCAGGGCAAATCTGACTTGTTCATTGAATCCATAAATCCCCTCCAGATTGAGTCTTAGCGGCAAATGGGAGAGAATCTTAGAGGTGCCAATGTGCAATTGAGTCGGAAAACCTTCATCACTCTCACCCAGAGCAACAGAGGCCAGGTAGACACCAACGGTTAGAGAATCCTCCTGGTTATGATATACTCCCCCAAGATCGTAATAGAAGTCACCAGATGTATTTGTATCAGCGACCCTCGTGAACCGTCCGACACGTCCTCCCAGACGGATTCCTTCAGAAAATTTGAAAGCATATCCCAATGTTGCTGCCAATTCATGATAACCAAAAGTACCCTGATTGGTGCCAACAGCATCAGTCCTATCAAACAAGCCATAATCAAAATAGATCAGTTCAGCGGCAATGCGGTGTCGCTCCAGGGGCATCACACCAGCTGCTGCAAAGCCCTGAATCCCCACAAGATGGTTCACAAAACCGACTTGTCCCTGCAGACTTTGAACGAAACTGGCACTGGCTGGATTACCCTGAATATCAAGATTCCCAGAGGCATCCACAGCTCGGCTCCCACCCATACTGGCGGATCGATTACTAAAGGGATAGGTTAATAACTGGTGAGAGGGGGTTTCTGCAATAGCTACGCTGACCAGCAGTAATAGACTAAGTATAGATTTGGTGTTAATCAAGTTCATGACCTTGTAATACATGCCTTAAAATGATTTTTGTTTCCATATAAAACACATCTTTTTTTTCTCAGGCTCGCCTGACCGTCCTCAGAATCTCCAAATGCGGGAAAAAGAAAAGCCCCAACCGGAGTCAGGGCTTAGAGGGAGGTAAGAGTCCTTGCCATTATTTAAGCAATAGCATCCTCTTCACTTCTTTAAAGGAACCAGCCTCAAGACTATAGAAATAGGTGCCACTACTCAACTCACTGGCATCCAGATACAGCTCATGTCTACCTGCAGAAAACTGTCCTTCAGCAAGCTTTAAGACTTCACGCCCACTGATATCATAAAGCAACAGATTAACCCTGCTGTCTTCAGGCAGTCCAAAGGATATGGCTGTCGTCGGGTTGAAGGGATTGGGGAAGTTGTTTGCCAGGTAAATCCTTTCAGGAACAATGGGAGCTTTCACAGTAGGCTGATTGCGTCGAGGAAGGAATGTGGAGTCCATTATCCCTTCATTGTAAGCATAATAATATTCCTCACTGATATAAAAGCTTATGATATCCTCACCACATGCAGGATCAGGATTTGGTACTCCGAAGGAAAATCCCTCATCGCTGATATCAGGAGGTCCAAGAGTCATGCTGGCCGATCCACCTATCAGGGAGAATCCGTCATCAAAAAGCACTGAAGTCTGAATGCTGGTATGGGCATTCATGTGAAGACCTGAATCAGCTGTGGTACTCTCAGTGATTACGCCATTGATGCGGTGTACATAAATATCTATCCCTGAGTATTTATTGATTTCAAAATAGGCCTCATTGCCAGGATTGCGTGCATAAGTGATAAAGATTCCTGTCGCTTCATCACTATAATCATAATACTCAATGCCATCTAAGGTCACATAGGATGTCATGCCTTCAATATCTAATGCATAGGCCGAAACACCGTCAGCGTAAATTCTGAAGGAGACATCAAGACTACCCCCTGGAGTGGACTCTACAGATCCACCCTCCAGATAAAACTCATCCCTGTCACCTGAATATATCATTTCCTCCAGGACACCGCAAATTTCAGTGCTAGATACAGCATAGCGGTTATCCCAATTTTGATACTCCATGTAATATTCAGTTTCTCCCGCTGTTTGTGGGGGGATCACTTCAATATCAAATGAGAAACTATTATTGGTTATGTCATATTCTCCTGGATTGGCCTCAGAAATATCAATTGTAAACGACACAATCTGTGGTGTGCTAAAACTAAGTCCTGTGAAAACGACAGTAGTTGGCATTCCTGGAGAAACAAGCACATCTGGTGTTGTCATGGTCAAGGCGTCCGCAAAAAGCGTGATGTCTGCCACAGCACTATTATCTCCCAGGATTTCCTGAAGGTTTGCGTGAATATTGAAAGGCTGGTCAACAAATACCGTCATGGGATAGCCAACATCCTCAACTATCAGATCTGGGCGCAGAGTAACCTCTACATGCTTTTTAAATTTCACCTTTTGACGGCCAACACGAAATTTAACATCCACCTTGAGCGTGGCATAAAGCGGAACTTCTGTCAGGGAGAATACAACCTGATTATCCATCAATTCCACATTCCGCTCATCAATAAGATGACCGTGTCCATGACCACGAGAGTGTTTTTTTCGATGGATTTTAACTTTGATTTTTTCCAGCTCATCCGGGAGGGGATAATTGTCCGGATCACTTGACGAAAGTGTGACTGTCAATTCTACATCCTCAGGTCCCATAAGGGCTGTGACATCCATACTGTATTCATTGTTATCATGTCCATGATTTCGTCTTCCCAGGATATCTGCTGGTGCAATGATGAACAGCAGCAACATCATGATGGTCACCGGAACCTTGATAAGTGCGTTTCTGTTTAGCATAATTGGTGTCTCCTTAAATTGATTCCCCGGGGTATTGTCAACATTCTATCAGAAGCGGAAGTGATTCCCACGGAAATGGGAGGAGTTCAGACTGAATATCAGAATAGTCGAAGTTAATTTGGAGCCATAGGTCAGTCAACGGATTAAGCGAGGGCAACAAGGAGCTTCGTTCCTCAATATTTAAGCAACGCTAAGCTAGTATTTCAATAGGAACCACTTTAGTTTGACAGCCTTATGACCACCTGGATCACCATACCACTCATCTTTGTATTACTCATCCTGCTCACTCGGTTTTTTACTTTGAAAATGTATGCACTCAAGCCCAATAAGCATGAAGACACACCTGAAAAACATGGCCTCGCATTTGAAGAAGTTCGTTTCTCCACGGAAAACAATAGAACACTTTATGGCTGGTGGATACCTGCAGTAAAAGATGCGAATCAAGCACCAACCATAGTCCTGGTACATGGGTGGAGTCGCAACCTGGGGCGCATGCTCCGATATATCCAACACCTCCATCCTCTCAATTTTAACCTCCTTGCTTTTGACGCGCGGCATCATGGTTCCAGTGATAAGGATGATCATGCCTCCATGTACAAATTTGGTAGAGATGTTAAAGCGGCGGTGCAATACACCCTCTCCCGTGATGTTGATCCTGACAGTATCGGTGTTCTTGGCTTATCAATTGGAGGTGCCGGCTCAACCTATGCTGCTGCCATAGTACCGGCGATCAAAGCGGTGGTAACGGTGGGAGCTCCAGCCCACCCCGTTGATGTCATGCAGCATGAATTTAAGAAGCATCATATACCAGCCTTCTTCAGATGGCTCATTCTAAAGCAAATCGAAATTAAAATCGGAGTCAAATACGAGCACTTCGCGCCCATAAATAATATTGCCAAGGCAGATGCTTCATTTCTGGTTATCCATGGTGAAAATGATGATGTGGTGCTGCCCTCTCAAGGAGAGAAAATGAATGCTGCAGCACGTCCAGGACAATGTGAATACTGGCCTATTTCAGGACGTGGACATTCAAATTGTCATCATGAACCAGGTTTCTGGGAACGCGTTGATAAATTTTTTAAAACACAGTTTAAGAAAGGATAGGAACATCATGAAATTCAGATCACACCTGATTGTAGTTTTTGCAATGAGCGTATTACTCAGCCATTGTATAGCACCCCAAAACCCTTTGGCTGGAATTGATATTCCTGAACCAGAAAATGCAGATGAGGGCTATTATTTTTTCCGGGCTGCCAGAGTCATTCGTTACAAACAAAAAGATAAACTGGTCCAGGCCAGAAATGACCTTGAGCGGGTCATAAAGGCAGATCAACGCATCCTTTACCCAGAGGCATATCCCTTTCTGATTGAGGTTTACAATCAGCTGGAAATTAGTGATAGTTCAACCTGGATTTATCCAGAGGCCTTCGCAAAAATAGAGGCTGACCAGAAGTTATCAGAAAAGTTTTCCGAACGCTTTACGGAATGGCAAAAAGTCTATCCGGAATATCCTGCTGAGTTTCAAGATAGAGAATATAAGCTGCTTGATTCTGGAGTAGAGCCTGTTGGCGGTTACAAGAGACTTTATCAGATCCTGGAGTATCCCGAAATGGCTCGGGAAATGAATCGCACTGGAGTGAGCTGGTTTTCAGTTATCGTTGAGGCCGATGGAACACTCATAGATGTTCAATTGTTGAAATCCAGTTATCCTGATCTGGATGAAGCGGCTTTAAAAGCCATCAACACCAGCACCTGGGTGGCTGCCAAATACGATGATCGACCTGTCAACTATCAAATCATATTACCAATACATTTTAGACTATAGACGAATTGCGTTCACTAATTAAAGGGAATGAACTATGAAGTACCCCCCAGAACCGTTTAGAATTAAGACTGTTGAGGCCATTGCCCGAACCACGGATTGGGAGCGGTTGGCTGTTATACAGGATGCTGGATACAATGTCTTCAATATTCCCGCCGAAAAAATTTACATAGATTTATTGACGGATAGTGGCACCAGCGCCATGAGTGACAATCAGTGGGCTGGTATGATGAAGGGTGATGAATCCTACGCAGGAAGTAAAAATTATTTCCACTTTGAAGCAATGATTAACAAAATATTTGGCTTCAAACACGTCATCCCAACTCACCAGGGTCGTGTGGCTGAAAATCTTTTATTTTCCACTATTCTTAAAGACCGTAAAGGTCTGGTTATTCCCAATAACAACCATTTTGATACCACCCGCGCCAACGTTGAGTACAATGGTGGGAAAGCTGTGGATCTGGTGATTGATATTGCCAAAGACACTCAGGCCATAGATGATTTCAAAGGTAATATTGACCTGGATAAACTGGCAAAACTAATTGCTGAAGTTGGTCCTGAGAGAATTCCCATAGGTATGCTTACTATCACCAATAATTCTGGTGGTGGACAACCTGTCTCCATGGCCAATATCAGAGGCACTGCTGAATTACTTCACAAACATGACATACCCTTCTACATCGATGCCTGTCGTTTTGCCGAGAATGCCTATTTCATCAAGACCCGGGAAGCGGGTTATCAGGATAAGAGTATCCTGGAAATCGCCAATGAGATGTTCTCCTATGCTGACGGTTGTACCATGAGTGCCAAGAAAGATGCTCTGGTGAACATGGGTGGGTTTTTTGCTACCAATGATTCTGAGCTAGCCCAGCAAATCACAAATCGTCTGATCCTGATTGAGGGATTCCCAACCTATGGTGGTTTGGCTGGACGTGATATGGAAGCCATTGCCATAGGACTGGAAGAGGTTCTTCAAGAAGATTATCTAGCTTACAGAATCTCACAGGTGGAAGAGTTGGGAGATCGTCTGATCGATTCGGGTGTGCCGATTTTAAGGCCTACCGGGGGCCATGCTGTCTATCTGGATGCAAAGAATTTCTTACCTCATATCCCCCAATCTCAGTTCCCTGGAATAGCACTGACAGTTTCACTTTATACCCATGCTGGTATTAGAGCTGTGGAAATTGGCAGTCTCATGTTTGCACATGATGATCCTGAGACGGGTGAAACGATTTATCCTCATCTGGAGTTGGTACGATTGGCGATTCCACGTCGGGTTTACACCAATAGTCAGATGCAATATGTAGCAGAAAATATTATCGAGTTGTATGAGGACAGGGAAAACATTGGGGGTTATGAGATTGAATACCAGGCCCAGGTGTTACGCCACTTTACGGCACGCTTAAAACCTCTAAGCTAATGGAGAAAAGTCTTTGTGTCATCCCGAGCGGAGTCGAGGGACACAAAGACTTTTCCATTTTATTTATTTAAGCAGCAGCAGCTTCCTCGTCTGGAACTGATTCCCCGCCTGGACGCTAAGCAAATAGAGTCCGGCACTCACAGGCTTACCAGATTGATTCACACCAGCCCAAACCATTTCATGATAGCCCTTTTCCTGGGAATGATGCTTCCAGGATTGAACTTCACGACCATTCACATCGATGATTTTAATTTGAACGTCTGCATCATCAGCCAGCTCGTAGGAAATGGTAGTGGCGGGATTGAAGGGATTTGGATAGTTTTTATGCAGAAAGAAATTCTCAATCCTTAACTCAATGTCTTCCAGCACATAGTAATTTGACTTGTATGCGCCAGTATAAGGAATGTCACTGAGGCGATAATCATATTTGACACCAGGCTTGGCTGTTTTGTCATAATAGATGTAATCAGTCCTGGAGGTTGAGTTACCCTGTCCCTGGAGGTTGGGATCTTTGGTGTGATCAGCGATGAGTTTCCATTCCATGGCCCCGTTCTTCCGGCGTTCAATCTTGAAGCCCAGATTTTCGGTTTCACTCTCTGTCGCCCACTTCAGGACCATCTGACCTTTATAGGTACCAGCGTTAAAAAAGGAGAGCACAACGGGTAGTGAAGAATCTGTGACCTCTGTGTTGTTTGAGACGATGGCACGCATGCGCCAATCCCGATCTGTTAATGCCGCCCAGCCAATACCAAGATCATTGGATGATTTATTGCTGATACTGCTGGTGCTTTTCCTCAGACTAAATATGCTTCCAGATGTATTTCTCATAACTAAGTGAAAATTCTCACTGGCTAAAACATTCACACCAACATCTGTTAATGATACATAATTCCAGGTGTTTTTTCCCATATCTGTACAATTCATGGTCACTGTGGACCCCACTTTGGTGCTGGGAAGTCCACTGACATCCGTCCAAATTTCAAAAGAGATTGAACCACTCCCAGGGATAGTCTGGTTGGTGACAAAATAGGCTCCAGTTACTTCTCCTGCCTCAGTCGCAGTAAATTTTACGGCTTCTTTGACCGTGTTATCAATTAAGTGACCATCAGAAGTGCCCCAGGCATCATTTGCATAGATTTTATGATACAGCGTTGTGCCACCCCCAATTGCCGCAGCCATGGATTCCATGATATTCAACTTTCCATATCCCCACTCATCATTGGGAACAGAACCCGTATAGCTATCACTATCTGCGTTTCCGGTGATATATGATTTGACCTGTGCGGCTGTCAAGGAAGTGTTATAATCAAGAAGAAGTGCTGCTGCTCCAGAAATTGTTCCTGCTGCCACACTTGTGCCCTGTTCTAAGTGATATTTATCCGCAACTATTTCGTAGGCAGTAGTGGGAGTGTAATCTGTGGAGGTCGTGGTTACCACTCCCTGCCCGGGTGTCATAATATCAGGCTTCTGAGATCCACCCTCCCGATTGGGACCGTAACTACTAAAATATGAGTGATCATCTGAGAGGTCAGGACTTCCGAAATTAACGTATCCAGCAGTCCCCTGCCATCGCCATCTGGCTGTATAAGCACCAACGGTGATGGCTGAGCTGGCAGTTCCTGGAGATGCAATTGTGTAATTATGATCTCCTCCTGTTACAGTAGCATTCATTGTACTTTGGTACATCCAAGCGTGATAGGTCATTGCAGAGGAAGAATTATTGATTAATTGTAATATCCAATCACCCTCAGCCACATCTGTGCCAGTATGATCAAGGACTATAAGTTCAGTCATCCTATCTCCATTGCTGTGGTCAGCATCGATGATGTTATTCATATCTACAATGCCGTCAGTGCCTATATATACAAATCCTCCTGGGTCCTGGCCCACTGTGCGAGTTTGGGTTGAGCTATTTGGAGAAACCAATTTCACAGTGATGTTATCGCTATTATTCCACCATAACTCTAAATAGAAACCATCGTCATTAATTCCAGCATTGGGTGTGAAAGAAGGGACGTTTATTGTAACAATTCCTGTGTCTGATGCAGCTACCTCACCCGTTACATGAATATCTTCATTCCCGGCATTTCCTGCAGCAATCACAGCAACTCTTCCATTCCCTGATGAAGTGAAGCTGTTAACAGCTGCATCAAGGGTGCTTGTCCCATCATGAGCGTTGCTCTGACTACCCAAACTAAGATTTACAACAACAGGTTTCCCCGTGGTTGAAGATAATTTTTCCGCGTAGGTAAGAGCATCTTTGACTCTCGCATCAGAAAAGCTACTGTTCCCTGGCTTGACCATGACAATTTCAGCCTTGTGAGCCATACCCTTGTATTTTTTATTTGTGAGGGATGCTCCGTTTCCTGCAGCAGCTCCCGTGACTTCGGTTCCATGACCATTACTATCGGTTTGTAGTACCACACCAGCGGGGCTCCCATCGATTTCATTTTCAATTTGAGCCTTGGTGTATTCAATACCATAATTCAGACCTGAAAAATTGGTTCCATCACGATCCTGTGGAGTACTTGATCCCGTCGTGCCGGTTTGATCCCAAATATAAAGAATGCGACTAGTGGTTGGAGTATCTGGATCGCGAAAATCCAGATGGGTGAAGTCTATCCCCGTATCAACCACTAAAATGATTACGCCTGTCCCGTCATACGCAGTGCTATTGAGATAGGCATCATGAACTAAATCTGCGCCTGAAAGACCTACAGCCAGATCGTTTAGTGGATAGAGTAAATCACCCTGGAACACACTGGTAACGGCTCCCAGTTCGGTCAGCACTAGTAGTTGCTCATAGGTCACGCGGGCAGTGGAAAAGCCTGGAAAGTCGGAGTTGGTCATAATACCGGCAGCCTTAACCGCTTCAATATTCGTACTTTTAATCGTCACCGGATACACAATTTCACCCATACGACCTGACTCTATCTGAACACTTGAAAAGTGTTTATCTAATTCTAGTGGAGCCTCTGAGGTTTTTTCAACCACCAAAGTTTGGAGATTGGGAGACAGTTTGGCCAGGGAGGTTGCTGTCATTTCATTTGAAAAGAGTATTCCTGGAATCATCAGAAGTAACAATGACTTACAAATAGTTTTATGCATGGGATATCTCCGCAGTTCAAGGATTAATTTTGGTAATATTGATCTCAACTTCATTTCTTTAATTAATGTCAAAGGTCATGCCAGTAATAATTTTCAGCGATAAATGCCTATTTTTACTGCCTCTACTGACACTTTCAATTTAGCTGTGACAGCCCCAATTGTTAAGTAAATATTGCTTAATTCTAGGCAATGTCGGATTATGGAGACAGAATATTGGTTCTACTACAAGACAGTTGAAAAGTGGAACCATGTCCAGAAGCTAGTTTTCAGAGAGTTCCAAATTTCCGTAAAAACAAAAGATATGTTCATAAACCTCTATCTTCTTGTAGTTTTAGACCATGTTGTTCAAACGCTTCATACTACTCTTTTTCGTCGTCAGCACACTAAGTGCTGGAGAAACACCCCTGTGGGTTTTTCTTGAATCAGACCCTGGCTCCACACCAGTACAATTGACCCCACGTGCAGTGGAGAGACTCAGGCAACGTGGCTCAACAAATGCTTCGGGGAATAGGGCTGTTTCAGAATCTCAATTGGCACAATTGCGAGCTGCAGGCTATAAAATTAGACACGCCTCACGATTTCTCAATGCAGTGAGTGTGGTCATAGAAAACGATGTTCAGCTCTCAAGCCTACAAAACTTTAGCTTTGTAAAATCCACCTCACCAGTTGGTCGTGCTCCTCGCGAGAGAAATGAAGAAACCTTCCAAGCCACTCAGCTCGAGCGGAGGTCCTTTCTGTCCTATGGTGCATCTGCTGGCCAAAATGAGATGTTGAATATTCCCCAGATTCACAATCTTGGCTATGATGGATCCGGTGTTCTCATCGGTGTATTTGATACGGGATTCCTTACCGATCATCCAGTTTTTGAGGGAATTGATGTTGAAGCTCAATATGATTTTATTGATCATGAAGTTGATGCCTCCGGTCTGGGACATGAACACGGGATCAATGTATTGAGCGTATTGGGAGGTTATTTCCCAGGTGAATTAATCGGTCCAGCCTATAAGGCAACTTTCCTTTTGGCTCGCACCGAGGATGATTACAGTGAATCACGGGCAGAAGAGGATAATTGGGTGGCGGCTCTGGAATGGGCTGATTCACTGGGTGTTGATATCATTAACAGCTCTCTAAATTATTTTCAGGATTTTGATGACCCCAATGAGGATTATCCATTATCAGCTTTGGATGGACAAACCACCATCACAGCCAGAGCTGCCAATATCGCAGCGGATCGAGGTATTCTGGTGGTAAATTCAGCAGGAAATGAGGGCTCTTCACCAAGTAGTATCTGGCCACCATCTGATAGTCCACATGTTTTGTCAGTAGGTGCAGTGAATCCTCAAGCTGAAATTTCATACTTTTCAGGAAGAGGACCCACCTATGATGGACGCATCAAACCCAATGTGGTTGCTCAGGGCAGTCTGGTCTATATGGCTGCAGGGGTGAATGGTTTCATTCGAGGCAATGGAACCTCTTTTTCAACTCCACAAATTGCTGGACTGTCAGCCCTGCTCCTCCAGGCTCAGCCCCACCTAACACCTGATTCAGTTATTTCTCTCTTTCAGAATCATGGGGACAATGCCTCTGCTCCCAATAATACATATGGCTGGGGTATCCCTGATCTAACAGGACTTTTTACTAAGCTAAAGCCCGGTAGCTCAAAAAATTGCCTGGTTTACCCAAATCCAGGATCTGCTGGTGAGATCCGCATGATACTCTCCGAATCAGTTCCTGAGCTACCAGATTTGGCCATGCTCTATGATATTCGGGGAAGAGAAATTGCTACCCTGAGCATGATTCAGGAATCTGGAGGCGTTGTAAAAATTTACATCCCTTCCAATTTGAATCTCGCGAATCAACTGGTAATTATCTCAGTTGAAACTGATACTAAGTGTTACTCGGGTAAATTCATTCATTTGAAGTAATTTTATACTGAAATGAGCCTGAGAATTTCCATTTCTGCCCATCGCTAAACCCATAAAAATACAAATTGTTATATACCTGTGATCAATTCTCATTCAAAAAACTTGATTTAGCTTACACAACCGTCTATGTTCGAGGGTCAATCATCACCAGGATTGGCATATGGATGTGGCGTCTATAAGTTTGGAGTTATTTATGAAGACCGTGCCTATCCTGCTGATTATCCCTCTTTTAATCACTTTGTGTTTTTCTGAAACCCTGGCTAATACAGATGTAGTTTTGGACCAGTTGGGTCGGCCAGTTTGGCAAGAGAACACACTAACTATTAAGCTAAATCAGAATATTGATGGGCTCTCTTATGGACGGTCGAACTCTCTGACGAATATCCGGACCCTGGATAATCTCTTCGTGCGTTATTCCGTAAATGCCATCAGCCCCAGCTTCAAACTGAACCCTAAGAAAATGCGTCCTGGATTACCTGACCTGAGTCGGATATACAAATTAGATGTCAGTCCTGAAACCAATCTTGAAACACTCATTACAGCCCTGGAAAAAGATGTTCATGTCGTCTATGCTGAACGTGTCCCACTTTTCTATCCTGAGACTGTGCCCAATGATAGCCTCTATCCCATTCTGACACATCTACCTCAAATTCAGGCTGAAGAAGCCTGGGATATCCATAAAGGAGAAGACGGTGTTGAGGAAATCGTCATCGGTATCGTTGACAGTGGAATTGATTGGAAGCACCCTGATTTGGCTGCAAATGTCTATAATAATCTTGGTGAAGATGCTGATGGCGATGGACATACAATTGAACTTATAGACGGAGAATATGTCTTTGATCCTGGTGATGAAAATGGCATTGATGATGATGCCAATGGATATATCGATGATTTTGCAGGCTGGAATGTGACAGCTGATGGAGAAGGGAATCAAAATAATGACCCCATGGATCCAATTGGTGGTAGTCATGGAACCCATGTAGCAGGCCTGGCTTCTGGCGTAACCAATAATTCTATAGGTATTGCTGCTGTCGCCTGGAATGTGAAAGTTTCTGCTACCAGCCATTCATATGATAACGTTAACGGATATGTTCTAAACGCTTTTCAAGGCATTATTTACCATGCTGAGAATGGAATCGACATCATCAACAACAGTTGGGGAGGCAATGCCTTCACAGAAGCTGGCTGGGAGGTTATTCAATACGCCACTGGGCTGGGTTCTATCGTCGTGGCCTCAGCTGGTAATAGCGGTGCAAATTACCCACATTATCCCAGCGATTATCCCGGTGTCATTAGTGTCGCTGCTGTGACCGAGTACGATTACCTCGCTGGATATTCCAATTTTAGTCCTGGCGTTGATGTTAGTGCCCCAGGTGGCGCTGCACCCGGCCTACTAAGCACCTATCCCATAGATGATGATTATATCTATTCTTCTGGTACATCTATGGCAGGACCCGTAGCAGCCAGTGCACTGGCTTTGTTGAAGTCATATCATCCTGACTGGACCAATGATGAGATTTTAAGACAATATCTTGCTACAACCGATGATTTAAATGACCAGCACCCTGGTTTTGAACATTTAATGGGTTACGGGCGAGTCAACGCATATCGTGCTTTATCAGAAATCAATCCCAGCTTTCCTGAGGAAATGCAACTTGCTATACATGAGGTACACTCAACCAATCTGTCAGGCTTTGAAAATGAATTTGCTCCTGGAGATACTACTACATTGAGTTTCATTCTCCGCAATTATGCCGTGTTCATGGGAGACTCAGCAGCCACATTCACACTTACGACGTCCGACCCCAACATCATCATCTCTCCAGCATCTCTGACAGACACCATTCATGCTGATAATTTTTCATTGATCGATGGTGGTTTCCACATTGATATCTTGCCAGCGACGGCATCTCAAATTGCTACAATGAATTTACATATTGTACCTTCACGGGGATCGATTACAACTGGAGATAATCTCAGCTTTCAAATGATTATTAATTCTGTACAAGTTGTGGAACCCAATGTGAGCGTTGAGATTGAGTATGGTGAGAATCATGATGGCTCCCTCACTGTCGTAAATGCCGGGCTGGATGATGTTGACTTTCAGATCAGTGCTGTTGAGCGATTCCCTTATGAGAGTACATGGCATCTTAACCAATTTATGGCCTATGAGGGAGACTCATGGTGGTGTGGCGATGATATACTTGACTCCTACATTCGGGGTTCCTGCGAAATTCTTGAATTACCTGTTTTAGATTTGAGAAATTCAACTAATCCACAATTTACATTTATGGGTTTCTGGGACATAGAAGATCCCTCAGAAAGCCCACCTTATGATGGTTGGGATGCTGCCAACGTCTGGATTTCTTTAGATGGAGGTATTCATTTTGAACCTATCCGCCCCGATTTTCCAGCATATAACTGCGAAAGCGTTTATAGTATGGAGGAATGGTTCCAGGATGATTCAATTCCAGGATGGGCAGGAACCAATGGAGCTTATGAGCAAGTTCAATTTGATCTGACCCCCTACCGCGAAGAGCGAGTCGTTTTAAGACTTGTCCTGACATCTGATGCTGTTGCACAGGATGTGGGAATCTTTGTCGATAACATTCTGGTGGCTGATCAAGGTGATGTGCTCTATTCCAACACGGGTGAGGAGGATTTTAAACTTAAAAACTCAAGTTCATCCTGGCAGGTTGAGGGAGTGACCTCATGGATCACTTTTGAAAATGCCTCAGCAACGGTACCGGCAAATGGGTCTGTGGAAATACCTTATTCTATAAACACTCTTGATCTGACTTTGGGTGGATATATATCAGAATTACGAGTTATTTCTGATACAGGAATTCCCATTGGTAGTCTGGAATGTGAACTTTTTGTTGCTTCACCAAGCTACGATCTTGGTCTCAGAAATTACACAATAACTGGTGGACATTACCGAGTTGCCAGCCAGGATACATTATCAATTATTCTGGATAACTATGGCAGCGAAGATGCCTGGGAGTTTCTGGTTCGGGGAACATTAATGCATGAAGATGAATTGGTTTGGTCGGATTCCCTTGCTGTTGCTGTTCTGGAAGCAGGTAACTACCGAGAATTATTTTTTGATTCGTATTTTGTTGATATAGAAGGGGAATTAGACCTTCAAATCGAAATCATTGATTTTGAAGAAGACCTCAATGATTTCAACAATAATATCAGTGAATCCTTAGATATTGAAACCATTGTTGATCGTTTTTGGTACCATTACACGCCTTATTGGAATTATGGGGAGTGGGACTTCTCAACCATGTCAGGTTATCAGGATGGCCAATCTATGCATTGCAATGCTGGTGTAACACCCTACGAGCCCAACATGGACAATGCTCTAACTTTCGCTCCAGGGGTAGATATTGGCTTACTAGAGACCTTTGCCATAAAATATCGTGCGCTGTACCAACTGGAGGATGGTGCAGATTTTGGGACCTTTGAGGTGAGTACAGACCAGGAGAATTGGACAATCCTGAATTCCCATACTGGAACAGCTATCAGTTGGGGTCGCCATGAAATCGATCTCACGGAGTATTGTGGTGGTGAAAATGAAAAGCTCTGGTTCCGTTTTCATTTTACATCAGATGGCCAAAATGAGATGTTAGGCTACTTTGTAGATCATGTAGAGTTTCTGATTCCAGAAGCGGTGGCAATCAACGATGATTTAAGCCTCCCAACTGAATTCACAATGACTCAGAATTTTCCCAATCCTTTTAACCCAAGCACTTCAATACGATATGCTTTACCAGAGATGTCCTCAGTTAACCTTCAAATATTTGATATTCAGGGTAAACTGGTGAAGACGATTAGTTCGCCTGATGCTGTTGCCGGGTGGCACAAAATGCGTTGGAATGGTCAGGATAATAATGGACAGACCGCCTCTGCAGGTGTTTATTTAGCCAGACTTCAGGCGGGTGAGCATTCCCAATCTATCAAGATACTTCTGCTCAAATAAGATGATCTTCAGGAAGCGACATTAAATACTTGGTGGCTTAATTACCCTGGCCTTTAGGCCAGGGTTTATCCATCGAAAATTAGCTGGGCTTCAGCCCAAACCAGGGTTAAAACCCTTCTTCTTCTGATCGCTTATCCCCGCCTTAAAGAGGCTGTGTGAGAATGTTGTTGCAAGAGTATCTTTTTGGGTGTTTTGAGGCATTTATGGATCGTTTCTCTGATAAATTGGTTTTTCGTTATTAAAATCACAGAGAAACAGCTCTCTCAAGCTATTTCCCAGTGATATCCTGCTATCATTTCTTGCAAATCTGTAAATGAGACGATATTCATTATTCGCCTCATGTTGTAGACGGTCCCATATAAATCCACTTCGATCTGAACTTTGGGTCTGCCTCGTAAAAGAAAATGAGTCTTTCCCATCCAGGCTCTTATTGTTCCAAAGGGGTGCTCTACGATTGCTTTTCTCTGACGGATTAAAGATTTAGCTGCTCCAGTTTGCATTCTATCCAGGTAACTATCACGCCATGTCTGGTTATGGTAACGATGTATTATTCGACCTATCTTTGAAGCGGTACATACTGATCGAATAGAGCAACCTTTACATTCTATACCTTGATAAGCATTAGCAACGCTGTTTCTCTTTTGCTTGTTTCGCTGAATCAGTCTTAAACGTTTCCCTTGAGAACACGTGTATTCATCAGCTTCATCATCATATTGAAACTCGATCTCTTCATTGTCGCGTGAGCTCTTTTGTACGGGGACAGCACACATGATCTTTCCATCTTGCTCTATTTCTTGAATCATGTCAGGAGTTTGATAGCCCTTGTCTGCTAGTACTATCTCAGGAGCAAAACCAATATCATTTTTAACCTGATCAACCATTGGTTTAAGCTGGTGCTGGTCAACAGGTGAATCACATACTTCCAAACTAACAATCATACCATGCTCAGAGTCCACAGCAGACTGAACATTATACCCAGGTATCTTACCCTCACGGGCTTTCATCAGTTTAGTATCAGGATCCGCAGGGCTATAATAGTTTACACCACGTTCATCCATCTCTTTTTGAAAACCCTGTAATCTTTCAATCTCCTGCTCAAGCTTGATAACCTTATCCAC
>JABMQQ010000195.1 GCA_013202495.1 Fidelibacterota bacterium
AAAGCTGGCAAATCGATTATTTTGGCATAGTCTTAGATTGGATGCAAAAAATGCACCATTAGGAGAAGTAGCTTGAAAAACTTTCGTCAAAGCCTCGCAGATAAAGTCCTTGTTTTTGATGGAGCTATGGGGACCAGCATCCAGCGCTTGAATCTCACCAACGAAGATTTTTGGGGTAAAGAAGGCTGTAATGAACTGTTGGTTTTATCAAAGCCAGAAGCAATTCAGTCCATTCATGCTGGATTTTTGGATGTGGGTTGTGATGTTATAGAGACCAATACCTTTGGCGGTACACATGTTGTCTTAGGCGACTATGATCTTTCTGAAAAAGTTTATGAAATAAATTTAAAAGCAGCTCAACTGGCCCGCTCTGTGGCTGATGAGTTTTCCACAGCGGCACATCCCAGATATGTCTCAGGTTCTATGGGACCGGGAACTCGTCTGCCCTCTCTGGGACACATCTCATATAGAGAACTTTACCAGGCTTATCGGGAACAGGCTGCCGGTCTTATTGATGGAGGTGTCCATGTCCTCCAGGTAGAAACGGTTCAGGATCCATTGCAGGCGAAGGCTGCCTTAAATGCCGTATTCCATACCCTAAGAGAAAAGCACATTGATCTACCTGTTATGGCCTCAGTTACCATGGAAACCATGGGAACCATGCTGTTAGGTACAGATATGCTGGGAGCACTCACAACGCTGGAACCCTATCCCTTAGATGTAGTCGGTCTGAACTGCGGCACAGGTCCAAAAGCCATGAGTGAACATCTTCACTCACTTGCAGCCCATTCACACTTTCCCATATCTGTGATTCCCAATGCAGGACTGCCTCACAATATTGATGGTGAAATGGTTTATGATCTTACTGCCCCTGAGTTGGCCCATGATCTCAGCCATTTTATTACTGGCATGGGTGTCAGTGTGGTCGGTGGCTGTTGCGGAACCACATATGAACACCTAGAGGCAGTCGTTGAACAGGCCGGTCGGCTCAACCCGGCTAAACGGGAACCAGTCTTTACAGCCGGCGCTACATCACTCTACTCCGTATCCTCTTTTAAACAGGAACCTGCTCCCCTGATCATCGGGGAACGCACCAATGCCAATGGATCGAAGAAATTCCGGGAAATGCTCCTGGCTGGGGATCTGGATGGCATGGTGAGTATGGCCCGCGATCAGGTTGCTGAAGGTGCCCATATATTAGATGTCTGTGTCGCCTATGTCGGTCGCGATGAAGCTGCGGATATGGATGATTACATCAATAGACTGAACAGTCAGATATCCATACCCATCATGATTGATTCAACTGAAGTACCAACGATCCGCATCGCCCTGGAGCGTATCACGGGTCGTGCCATCGTGAATTCAATCAACCTGGAAGATGGTGATGCCAAAGCCGAGGAAGTCATTAAACTTTGCCGTGAATTTGGTGCAGGTCTGGTCTGTCTCACCATCGATGAAGATGGTATGGCCAAAAGTGCAGAGAAAAAACTTGAAGTCGCTCAACGCATATATGATTTAGCAGTGACCAAACATGGTCTCCGAGAGAGTGATCTCTTTTTTGATCCCCTCACGTTTACTCTAGCTTCAGGTGATGAAGAGTTTCGTAAATCTGCCATGGCAACCCTTGATGGCATCCGGCTCATCAAAAAAGCTTTTCCACAAGCTTTTACCAGCCTGGGTGTTTCCAATGTTTCCTTCGGTCTTAAACCTGCCACTCGACACTTACTAAACTCTGTCTTCTTAAACATGGCCATCGAAGCAGGTCTGGATGCCGCTATTCTTCATGCCGGCCGCATTCAACCCTTCTTTCAGATCAAAGAGCAGGACCGAAAGGTCTGTGAAGATCTCATTCTTGATAGACGAGAAGGTGATTACGATCCACTGGTGAGTCTGTTGGAACTACACACTGATCTGGTGGCTGCAGCCAAGAACAAAGTCGATCTCTCTTCCCTTCCTTTAAAAGAGCGCCTGATTGCTCGCATCATCGATGGGAATCGGTCCGGCCTTGAAGCCGATCTTGAAGCTGGCCTGAAGGAATATTCAGCTCTGGATATCGTCAATAACATTTTGTTGGATGGGATGAAGGAAGTAGGTGAACTCTTTGGAGCCGGGAAGATGCAGCTCCCCTTTGTGCTCCAATCTGCTGAAACCATGAAGGCATCAGTGAACTATCTCGAACCCTTTATGGAAAAAACTGATGCCTCAGCCAAGGGCAAAATCATCCTGGCGACTGTAAAGGGTGATGTCCATGATATTGGAAAAAACCTGGTAGACATCATACTCAGTAATAATGGCTTCAATGTAGTCAATCTGGGAATCAAAGTATCTGTGGAGGCCATGTTAAAAAGTTTCCAGGACGAAAAAGCCGATGCCATCGGTATGAGTGGTCTCCTTGTGAAGTCCACCATTATCATGAAGGACAATCTTGAGGTTCTCACGGAGCATGGTGTCACACCTCCGATTATCCTGGGAGGAGCTGCTCTCACACGTGCCTACGTGGAACAGGATCTACGTAAAAACTATGCTGGATCACTGGCTTATGCCCGTGATGCTTTTGATGGATTAAAATTCATGCAGCAGATCGAAGCTGGTACCCTGGAGCAGGATCTTGCAGCTGCTCAGACAGTGAAAAAGAGCAAGACCAGAAAAGCTACCGTAAAAGATATTGAGATACTCCAGCCTGCCAAACGTATCCCGGAGCCACCTTTTTGGGGACGTAAAGTTGTGGATGAAGTGAGTCTCGAGACCATCTTTCCCTATATCAATCAGTCCGCCCTCTTTCGTGGGCAGTGGGGTTTCAAACGGGGCAAGGTGAGTGCCGAAGAATATTCCAGACTTGAGCGGGAAACTATTTTTCCCACGTTTAATAAGTTATCGGATCAGGTAGTCGCAGAGAAGCTGTTATCTCCAAAAGTCATTTATGGGTATTATGCCTGTCAGTCAGAGGGTGACAGACTCTGGATATATGCGCATCCTGATGATAAAAAGCCCAAACACTTTATTGATTTCCCTCGACAGAGTGAAGCTCCAGGAAGGTCAATACCAGATTATTATGCCAGTGTGGAATCAGGAAAGCGTGATGTGCTGGCCTTCCAACTGGTGACGGTGGGAGCCAAAGCTACTGAGTACGCTCAAAAATTGTATAATGATAATGCGTATACCGACTATCTGTACTTTCATGGATTTGCCGTTGAGACAGCTGAAGCGCTGGCAGAATACTGGCATAAACAGGTTCGGAATGAATTGGGTATTGCAGGAGATGACGGTGAAAGTGCGAAAGAACTTTTCAGACAGAAATATCAGGGTAGTCGCTATTCATTTGGTTACCCCGCTTGTCCTGACTTGAAAGATCAAGAGCTCATTTTCGAATTGCTGGATGCTGAGTCAGAAGGGATTACTCTGACAGAGGAATATCAGATTGTGCCAGAACAGAGTACATCAGCCATTGTCGTGCATCATCCCAGAGCCAAGTATTTTTCAGTGTAGTGATCACTAATTATTTCTATCAGGCTATTCCAGAACATCTTTAAAGTAGAATCCCAGGATGTGTCAATGAGCCATTCGGCACCCTTTTCATGGGTTGCTTCACTACAATTGTAGACTCCCGCTGACTCGATTCTGTTTTTAATGGAATTTTAAGTCTGAAAATTGATCCACCTTGTTTTGAATCAAGTAGTTCAAGTCCAATGTGATTGATGTCCAGATAGCGTTTGGCCAGCGCCAGGCCCAGACCGATACCCTGAAAATTCTTTGTAAAGCCTTCACTGCCCTGAGAAAACGGTTCATATAATCTTTCTCTGAACTCATACGAAAAACCAATCCCCGTATCCCGAATATCTAGGAGAATTAAGCCTGGGGCATTTCTCATGCTAATCCAAACACCCCCCTTTTTGGTGTATTTTACAGCGTTATCAATAAGATTGTACAGAGCCTTGGAAACAGCATTTGCATCAAGCTCGACCAGGTCGGATTCAATATTGATATCCAACTTAAAGGCCAGGAGTTTTTCCAGAGCAGCTGTTTCAAATCTGGAGCAAACCTCTTGGACCAGTTGCTCCATATGGTGTTCACCAGACTCTTTCAGATATAATCCAGATTCAATTGATGAGATATCCACAATTTCATCCAGAGTATGTTTTAGTCTATCACTCCCTTTATAAATCAAATCGAGAAATCCCTGCTCTTCCTCACCTAGATGCTGTTCTAGCTTTAATTCAAGCAGTTGAGCATAGCCAATGATCGAAGTGAGTGGAGTGCGGACTTCGTGGGAAATATTTGCTATAAAGACAGTTTTCAGGTGATTGGCCTTTTCAGCAGCTTCACGAGCTTTAATAAGCTCCAGCTAAGCCTGTTTTAAACTTGTAATATCCGTGGCAAACAAGTGGAATTGTTGTGTGTCTGGATTAATGTTTCCATTCCAGAGTAATACTTTTTCGTCCACATTTACAATTCGGGGTAGAAACTTGCTTTCATGATCAATGTGATGGTTGACAAAATTGGATCCCAACAGACGGTTGATATTTTCGGCCTCACTTGAATTTTTATCCATTAGCCTTTCGGCAACCGGATTGACATACGTGATCCGAAAATTAAAATCAATCTCAAGAACAGGTTGTGGGTTTAATGATGGGAAAACCTTGAGAACACTGGCTTCCCGTTCATCAATAATTGCTCGACTAATCCTGCTGATCCAGAGTGGTAAAGTGAAAGGAATTATAATTTTTATTGATCCCGATATGGGATTCATAATAAGATCATGGAGCATGTAGGAAAAATGATCTACATCCATGAACATCCATGAACTGAGTTGCATTATGAAATGCAAGCCAAAACCCACCAGCAAAGACAGTAGATAAGGCTTAGCAAAAATATACTTGATTAAACCCCATAATTTTTCTCTCATCCAGACACCCCATTTCAAATCGACAAAAGCTTAGGCTATTGTACCTGGGGTATTTTACATGGGAAGGCGGCCCACTTCTGTCTGATGAGAGACAGTTGATCATTTCTGAGGGGGAAATCGTAATAGTTGAAATTAATTAAAAATTAGGAGTCACCAGTTGAGTTCTGTACTCACCTATTGGGACGGTTTTTTTTGTTACGCTTTGGGGTTAGAGGTTTCTAGAGATTCCGGCTTCGAGAGCACTTCGATGCTTCGACGCGCTCAGCATAGGCTTGCTCAGTGTGACACCTCAGCCGCCTGGAAACTGGACATTGAGCTTGCCTGCCAAGCCGAAGCTGGTCCTTGAGCCTGTCGAAAGGTGCGAAGACTGGTCGAAATGTCCTGAACCATCATAAACACCCTTGGCTTCGACAGGCTCAGCCGCCGGAGCACCCACCCCACAGCACACGCCCCTAAACTCACCAAACTCACCAAACTCATTAAACTCATTAAACTCATTAAACTCATTAAACTCAAAAACTAACCCTGGCACCAAAAAAAGGTAACAACGGGAGCATGTAAGAAGTGAAGCGCGTCTCATAGTCATCAGACCAGTAGTACTCATAAATATTCTTGTGGTCCAGAGCATTGATCAACTCCAGATACCATTCAATCTTATATTCTCCAAATAGATCCCCCAGCATGGACATCCGGAGATCCAATCGTTCGTATTCAGGGTATCGCGCCGTATTTTTCTTTTCAAAACGTATTTCTCCATCTGCATCTCGAAGCACATGACCCTGGCTATCATATCTGGGAGGTGTCCAGGGAAAACCGCTGCCATAGCTATATTGAATATCCAGAAACATGCTGTTGTAAAGGTTATATCGGCCCACCAGCGAGAAGGTATGTCGTTGATCAAATTCACGATAGTAGTAGTAAGGCTGCTCCCCCTTTTCCTTGGAAACGCTATATGAGTAACTGAGCCATCCAGATAATCGTGAGTTGGGCAGGTCCCGTTTCTGCAGAAATATTTCTGCCCCATATGCAAAACCTTCCCCAGAATTATCAGGGATATAATTGTAAGAGGAGTCACGTTGAACCACCAGGCTCTTTAGATCCTTGTAATAACCTTCTAGTTTGCTCACATACTTATCAGAAGGATGATACTCGATGCCAAACAAACTGTGCTCAGCCTTTTCAGTACCCAGAGTAATGGTCTCAAACAAATTCCACTCAATGGATCGCTCAAAGCGTTCAAAAAGTGAAACAAAATTGGGGGCTTGATAATAGTGTCCCCAACCCATATGCAGCGAGGTCTGGTAATTCAAATTGTAGGTTGCAGATAAACGCGGGCTATATACCCATTCCTGGGTATAGGTTGAGTAATCCCCTCTGAAACCTGCTAAAACGGTGAGAACCGGTGGAATCAGAATCCACTGATCCTGAATATACATTCCGCTCATTGAGCTGGCATTCTGAAGCCGAATATCCCGGTCCAGGATGGCGCCATCATTTATGCGTCGATCTTCAGGATTTTGCTCATAATAGGAGCTGGAATCCATGGTCATAGAGATACCAATATCGGTGATCAGATCAGAAACCGTTATTCCGGTTTTCAAGGTATGTTTGGGAGTCAGAATATGGGTGAGATCTTCTCTAATCTCCATTTTTCGCATATCTATGACAGGCGAGTAGTGAAAATCACCTGCTTTGAGGTTCATGGTCCAGGTATCATTGAAACGGGAGAGGGTCAGGTTGGATAGTGAGACATCACTAAAGGCGTTCATCCAGCCTACACTGGTCAAACGACTATCAATATTGTTGCTTAAGGTAAAGAAGTCTTCATCCTCAAACAGATCGAGATCTTCACCTTCACCATCAATTTCAAGCTCGGTTAAAATCATCTCTTCCCGGGAATCAGAAAAGTTGACCCGGATCTTCTGTTCTGGGGAAAGATCATAGACCACTTTGCCTTGAATGTCTTTGAAATTTGGGAAAACCGTACCGGTGGGGACATCTGCCATTCGATCCAGGAGTACATCATAATAGGTGCGACGACCCGATAACAGCCATGAGCCCTCTTCACCTGATCCTGGCAAAGGGCCCTCAGCGAGAACGCGTACGTCTATGAGACTCATACTTGCTTTCCCCAGATTTTCAAAGCGACTTCCCTCTCTATTCCGAGCAATGAGAACCGAGGAAAGCTTATCACCATATTGGGCAGAAAACCCTCCAGGCAAAAGCTCGACATATTCAACTACATCAGGATTAAACATGCTGATGGGACCACCCAAAGCCTTGAGTCGGTATGGATTGAATACAGGAACATCATCCACGATGATCAGATTCTGGTCCGGGGTTCCCCCTCGAACATAAAATTGGGCTGAGGCATCTGAGCGGGCAATGACACCGGGCATGGTGGTAATCCCACGGAAAATATCTTCACCGCCACCAGCCAGGGTCATGATCTCGCGGGGTTCCAGTTCTCGTTGACTGGGATTCAGTCGTTCCCCGGCTGCCTCCCGCTTCCCACGGGTTACAGTAACTGCACCCATCTCAATGGAAATAGCTTCCAATTCAATCTGCAATTCGGTATTCTGATCAGCAGCAACATGAACCTGTCTCAGGATTTTAGCCTTATAACCGACCATCCTGATGTGGAGGCGATATTCACCAAGCGGAACTTCCCCGATAATAAAATAGCCATCCCCATCTGCGGCTGCACCCAGGCGGGTGCCATCAATGACAACATTAACACCAGGAAGTGATTCCTGGGTTTTTGAATCTATAATTCTACCAGTGATTGTACCAGTACCCTCAGCCAAAACATAGGAATAGCTGGTGAATATCAATAAGAGTTGTGTGAGTAGAAATGTTTTTTTCACGGTGGGGAAATTTGATATACACCAGCGCATTATCAATGGAATATTTAGTGAGTTTTTTTTATTTCTACATTAATATGATTCCATGATAATTCTGGACTTAACTTCCATTTTTTCCTGTAGAGGATCGAATAAATGAAAAAACTAGGGACCTTTGCTGGTGTCTTCACCCCCACCATTTTAACCATTCTTGGCGTCATCATGTATCTGCGTCTCGGCTGGGTTGTAGGCAATGCGGGATTTGGCGGTGCGCTGGTTATTATCATGCTGGCGAAAATGATCACAGTCACTACGGGTCTGTCAATTGCTGCCATTGCTACGAATACACGGGTAGGCGCTGGTGGTTCCTATGCCCTCATTTCCAGATCTCTTGGTCTCGAAGCTGGAAGTGCTGTGGGAGTTCCCCTGTATCTATCTCAGACACTGGGTGGTGCCATGTACATATCAGGTTTCACAGAAGCCTGGATCGCACTTTTCCCAAGTCACGATCCCATCATAATTGGGGTATCGGTACTTGTCCTGGTACTTGGAATAAGCTTATTAGGCGCCCAGTTTGCCATGCGTACCCAATATATTATCATGTTTGTCATCGGGGTATCCCTGGTATCATTCTTTGCCGCCACCGGGGAATCAACCCCGCAAATTGTTGTCTGGGGTGACTTTCCCCAGGCACCATTCTGGGCTGTCTTCGCGATTTTTTTCCCGGCAGTAACTGGAATTGAAGCTGGTGCGGCCATGTCAGGTGACTTGAAGGATTCCAAGAAGTCTTTACCCCGGGGCATGCTATCAGCCATCTCAGTCTCATTTGTCGTATATGTGGTTGTAGCCTACTACCTGGATCATCTCGCTGACTCAGCTGCATTGGTTTCGAACAACACCATTATGATGGACATATCACGCTGGAAATTGGCTGTAGCGGCCGGAGTCCTGGGTGCCACCCTATCGTCCGCCCTGGGTTCAGTCGTAGGTGCTCCCCGAACACTCATGGCCATGGGCTCAGACAAAGTGATTCCCTTTTTTCGAATTTTCGCCAAACGCAGCAAGGCAGGAGAACCTGTTATATCAATCATTTTCACAGCAATAGCCATACTAGTGAGTTTATTACTTGGTGATCTCAATACGATTGCACCACTCCTGACCATGTTTTTCTTGATTACATACGCCACCATCAATCTTGCGGTTGCGCTCCAACTCGGTATTGGGATCCCTTCTTTCAGACCTCTGTTCAGAGTCCACATCAGTATCCCAATTATTGGTTTTTTATGGGCCTTGGTCGTCATGTTCATGGTGAACCCTATATTTGCCGCCGTGGCCTGGCTGCTCATCATTACCGCTTATCTGGTACAGGTCAAACGCGGTTTGCAAGCACCTTGGGGTGATGTTCGCGCAGGAATGTTTATGGCTATGGCTGAGTGGTCGGCGCGTCAATCTGAAAAATTGAGGTCTCATCCAAAATCCTGGAAGCCGAATATCATGGTACCAGTTGAAGATCCCCTGACCTGGAAGCACCGTATGGGATTTCTCAGAGATATCGTTTTCCCTTCTGGCACCCTGCGTTTATTCTCAGTAAAAATTGCTGAAGAGAGCATGAATTCAATCATCCGTTCTTTTAGCAATCGAATTTTTAGAAAAGGTCCCGAGGTAAAAGTAGATTCAGAAGAACACAGTACCAAGGAACGCCAGTTGATTGCACTGGCTGAGCCGCTTAAAGCTGAAGACTTGCTGGTCACCAGCTCTCTCATTGAATGTCGTCATTTCCTTGAAGGTATCAGTATTACCTCCCAGGTCATGCGGAGCATGTATTTTGCACCTAACATCATGTTTTTGAGTATGAGTAATGATCGTTCCAAGGATGAGAGATTAGAAGATATGATTGCTGTTGCTGTCAGGGAAAAAATGGGGATTGCTGTCTACTCGCAACATGCAAAAAATGCACTGGGAGACAGGGAAACCTTGAATGTCTGGTTGAGGCGATCCAGCCCCAATAAAGATCTGGCAATTCTTATGGCAATTCAATTGCACCGCAACTGGGATGGGCAACTCAGGTTTATTACCGCTGTAGAGAATGATGAAGATGTTGCACGCGCCAAGGCTGCCCAGGAAAGACTTTTTGACCGGGCCAGGCTACCTGTTTCCACTGAAGCGGTTGTCCTTGTTGGTAATTTTAAGGTAGTATTGCCCACAGCACCTGTGGCAGATCTTAACATTTTTGGCATTTCCAACGAATTGGATGGAGATACCATGCATACGCTTGCAGAGGCAGTAAACACCTCATGCCTCTTTGTAAAGGATAGTGGTGTAGAAAGTATGGTAGTATAGCAATTAGATCGGGGAGGATTTATGGAATCTAATCAAAAGAAATCACGTAGAGATATCACCAATATCATTCAGGTATCTATTGGCGTCGTTGGAGTGATCGGTTTACTCATCTTTGGATGGCCTTCACCTGATACCCGACCAAAAATCTATGAACTGTATCTGGCAGGTGTTTGGACCCTGATAGCTGTTGCGGGCAGTTCATCCTATTGGAACTGGAATGACTCAACCTGGGCCAATAAAATTATGGCCATTGCTGCGCCCATTGCGGCACTGCTATACCTTCAAAAATATTTCATGAGCTAGGAGCCCTTGAAAATACCCTCCTGTATTGAGCATATTATTTTAATTCGGACTATATACTCCGATTATGATTGCAATATATACAAAACCCAATTATTATCAGCGAAGAGTGAATGATGACAGTCCTATTTTCCAGAAAATGTGAATACGCCCTCCAGGGAATATTATACCTGGCCGAAAAACAATATATGGGCAACATTTCCGCGGAGCAAATAGCTACTGATCTGAATATCTCTCGGGATTTTATTTCCAAAACATTGCAAAGCCTGGTAAAGGATGGCATCATCCAATCCCATCGTGGGAAATCTGGTGGTTTTTCATTGGCCAGAGATCCCGATTCTATGTCCTTGCTGGATATAATTCTCATTATTGATGGCAATTCAGTATTTGAAAGCTGCGTACTTGGATTACCGACCTGCAGTACAGAATCACCCTGCCCCGTCCACAATAAATGGGGTCCCATCCGTGAAGCATCCAGAAAGATGCTGGAAAATACAACAGTTGCTCAATTTCAACCTATCACTGGGAGTGCATACTAAGTGAATGATAAAATTAGTTTAGATAAAGGTTTACAACCCGGTCAAATTCAAGATTTGATCCAGGATATCCAGGTGAATCCTGGGGCTATTGTGAGTAAGACTTTACGAAAGTCTCCAAATATGAATTTAACGCTTTTTGCTTTTGATACCGGGCAGGCCTTGAGTGGTCATTCCAGTCCCATGGATGCCTATGTACAGATTCTGTCAGGCGAAATGAATATTACTATTGATCAGACAACCCAAGCGGTTAAAGTCGGTCAGTTGATACTCATGCCAGCAGGTATCAATCACGCACTGGAAGCACTTGAACCAACCAAAATGCTGCTCACCATGGTGAGTGTTTAACGTAACCAATTTCCGGAGGAGCTTGCGACGACTAAATTGGTTTCAGGCCCACAATGGAAATCAAAACCTGTTTGACCGCTGCGCGCTTGAAAACAGGTTGAACCAATAAATGAGGTATTAATGAATACTATACATGGTCACGAAGTTATGCATATGATGGTAAATTCTGGTGAATCCTACACCAGAGAATCTCTCCGATCAGCCATACAGCTACAATTCGGTGAAGACACCCGATTCTTTACCTGCTCTGCCCAGGGTATGACAGCCGACGAGCTGATCCACTTCCTGGAGAACAAAGGGAAGTTTCATCCTGTAGATGGTGGTTTTACCACTGCACCTGAGCGTATTTGTAATCACTAATTGTTTACTCCGCATGAGAAATCATTCGGAGTGTTTGGCAAACTATTTTTGAGGTTGGAAGGGATTCCCCACTGCTGTTCCCAATTGTGTCACCCCCATGGCCACCTCACCAATATGCTCATAGTTTTGTGAGTAACTCACAAATTTAGAATCATTCTCTATACCAAGATTTGTCAAGGCGGTTTCTGCGACAAGCAGGTAGGAATGAATTCCTGTCTTTTCAGGCACATCATTTTTCATCATCCGGTGAGCTGTGATGACATCAGAGCCAATGATCTCATCACTGGTCCCCACAGTTTTTTCCAGATACTCCCCATAGTGCATGAACATTTTTAAATCCAGCATGGTGATATTTGCACAGGCATTACAGCCACAGGGCGGATCAATTTGCATCTCGGCGATCTTAGCTGAGAATGCATCATAAATAGCATCTACTTGATGCATTAGATCAGCACCCTGCCCCACTGTTTCTTCAGGGACATGGCACAAAATAGCATCCCCTTGAAAATTGGAGATTTCCAGAGGTGCTCCAATTACCTCAAGCTGAGATTCAAAAAGTGCATGAATTATATGATGAGCATAATCCAATTCGGATTCTGTTAGGAAGATGGTGTATCCCGTAATATCCGTAATGATGAAATAGCCCTTTTTTAATCATCGTTGTCACTCGTTGGTCATATCAAAGGAGATCTGAAAACGGGATCGAAGTTTTTCCAGAATTACTTTTTCCTCATCAACAAGACCATCTGATTTGGCCAGTTCTACGGCCATGACATAGGCCTGAAATTTCTGATCGGCATTCAGCATAGCTCCAGCAGAAGTAATGACTTCATCAATGGCAGGTGGTGCTAGACAGAATCCATTGTTGTCAAAATTCTTGAATAATTTGGTACGAGTTGATGCCAGCAAGGTGCAAAAATCATCACGGGACATACCGGAAAAATCCTGTGTATTCCTGACATGTGCGTGGAGAAAATCTCTTTCCTCAACCGACCCCACATCATCAGCGCTGCAAATTAACCAGGTGATTGCTGCCATTGCTTCCACAGGTCTATCGAATTGAATGCCCATACTTTTTCCTCCCTGAAATTGTCGTCAAATATATAGCTAATTAATATGTGACTATTATAGTCTTTATTCGAAGCAAATCAATAAATATCAAGAACACGTCATGGGTGGAATCATATGTTAGGAATGATGAATCGAGGATTGAATTGATCCAGCGCAAAATGGAAAAGCTAGTGGGTTACCGCCAGTTGCTCCACCCTGGTGAACACTCGCATCAAATTCCCACTCCAGATTTTGCGAATATCTGATTTACTATAACCCCGTTTGAAGAGTTCTCTGGTAATGTTTGGCAATTCACTCACATCAAAGCAATCGGATAAAGCAGCACCCCCATCAAAATCGGTTCCGATACCTACGTGATCAATGCCCACCAACTCGACCATGTGATCAATATGATCCACCGCATCGGCTACGCTGGGCAATTCTCTTGGGAAAAATCGATTTAATTCACTCCACTCCAGGCGATATGCCTCTCGATTCATGTCAGATTGGCGATCGATCCCTCTCCATTTCTGTTTTAAGGCTGCTCGTACTGAATCTCGGGCTTCCTGGAGTGGATCAGGAGTAATATAATCGCTAAGCAGACACATCTGGACCACTCCGCCCCTGGCAGCAATGAGTGTTAGCAGACTGTCGCTCAAGTTCCTGGGATTATCACACATGGTTTTGGAGCAGGAATGTGAGGCAATCACTGGTGCGCGCGAGATTGCCACGGCTTGTTCAACAGTAGCCTCACTGGTGTGGGAAATATCGACCATCATTCCCAGCTGATTCATTCTCTCAATCACTTCCATACCAAAGGGGCTCAAACCACCATATTCAGTGGTGTCATTGGATGAATCACAAATTTCGTTATTGGTCATATGACATAGGGTGATATAGCGAATACCCCGTTGATAAAACAAATCCACATTCTGTATATCAGTACCAATCGGGTACCCATTTTCCAGCCCCAGATAAATAGCATGTTTGCCCAGAGCTTGAAGTCGACTTGCATCTTGGGAGTGGGTCACAATTTCAGCAAGCTGGGGAAGCTTGCTTATCTTTGTTTCCACTAAATCAAGAATATCAAGAGCTTGTTGCTTTATGGCGGAATGACCTGAATCTGTACGCGCTCCCTGGGGTGTCCAGATGGCAAAGAAGACTGCATCGAGACCTCCTTTATCCATGCGGGGGAAATCCAGCTTGCTGTTGTATTCATGGGGATCATGATGTTGACTTAGATCAATCCCCTCATACTTGAGGCGTAGAGGTGTATCCACATGGGTATCGATGGTGAGAATACTGTGGTGGAAGGCGAGAATATCGGCTTCAGTCGTCGATGTATTCACCTCAGTCCCCACACAAGTGAACACCAATAGGCTGACTAGAGATGTAAGAACAAGGGAGAGAACTTTGTAGAAAGATGGGGAGTTAATCATCTAGTTTTTTGTCGCCGATCTTCTTGAGCACGTCTACTCTCATTCTTGCGTCTGTCTACCTCGACAGTGATGTCCTGTTTGCGCCGATCTTCCCCACGTCGTTCTTTGGATTTATTTGCTGGTTTTTGATCGACCATAATATTTCTCCCTGGTGTGTGTCATATTCAACTAAAATAATACATTGAGTGTAGGAAGATAAATATAACCTATTGGTATTCAAGCCTCAAGGAATGCTGCCTCTATTTCAGATAAATCATTTTAATAGTTTGGCTGAATTCAGTAGTTTCCAGACGGCAGAAGTACACACCAGTACTTACTAACTCACCTCGTTGATCTCGAGCATCCCAATCGAGATGATACAATCCTGCCAATTTGTATCCAGCATCAAGAGTTACAACTTCCTGACCCTGAATATTATATATCACCAGAGACACATCCTGTGCTTCAGATATTTGATACTGAAGGGTGGTTTGTGGGTTGAAAGGATTGGGGTAATTCTGATCCAGTGCATAGCTCAAGGGCAATTCGGGTTCAATGGATACTGGGTATAGATTCTGCAAATATTGGATTGTGACCGCATAGCTCCAATCAAAATCACCCAGGAGCATATAGTGGCTACTTCCTGTCACCCAGACAGTTCCGCGGGAATCCACAACAATATCTGAGGGATCATCATAGGAATATCCAGAACCAGAGAAGTTCTTTTCCCAGAGGTGTTCACCGCTCTCTGAGTATTTCAGTGTGGTATAGTCAAAACTACCTGATTCAGATAAACTCTGACCTGTCACGTAAATGGCTCCAGTACCATCTCTGGTCATGGATTGGAGTTGATCCTCTCCCTGGCCTGCACCACCATAAATATTGGTCCATTGAAGGACCCCGGCTGAAGTATACTTCAGCGTGACAAAATCCTTGCCGCCGGCAAGACCGTAGGTACTGCCACTCACAACCACTCCACCCCGATTGTCAACGGAGAGATGAGTTGCCCTGTCCTCAAAATTAGCTTCACCATCGAAATCTCTCACCCAGACTTCATCACCTGCAGGTGTGTATTTGATAGTGGTAATATCATCATTTAGCGACGCACCCACAGTAAATCCAGTGACATAGATGTTTCCCTGGGTATCAAGATCAATTGATGTTGCATAATCATCGGAGTTCACAGCGCCGTTGTAGCGCACCACCCATTCTTCAGTGCCAAACATATCGTATTTTACTGTGGTATAATCGATATTAAAACCCATTCGATAGCTTGAGCCCGTGACATAAATATTCTCATCATCATCCAACACCAAATCCACAGCAACATCGCTGCCATAATTAGGTCCAACATATCTGGCCACCCAGGTTTCGTTACCCGAAGCATCATACTTGATGGTTGTATAATCAAAGTTGGTCAGACTGCCGCTACTATGTCCCGTCACATAGACATGTCCGTTGTTATCTACCAGCATCCTGGTGGCTTCATCATCATCATTTCCAGGACCGTTATAAGTGACAACCCATAGTTGGTCACCCCCAGCGGAATATTTCAATGTAATCATGTCCCTGTCGCCCAGCATACTTTCACTATATCCAGTGATGATCACACTACCTTCAGGATCAGTCAAAATATCGCGAGGTACATCATGTCCATTGCCAGCACCATTGTACTCCCTGGACCATTCCACAATACCTGTGGTATCATATTTAATGATGGAGATATCTGCTCCGCTCACGGGGCTTATGACAATTCCAGCGATGTAGGCATTGCTGGAACCATCCGTGGTTAATGCTACACCGAGATCCAGATTATTGCCAGGTCCGTCATACTGAGTATTCCAACTTTCAGTACCATCCCCTTGATATTTGAGGATGGAATAATTTTCAAGATTTAACATAGAGCTGGCCCGGGCTCCCACAATGACTGCATCGCTGCTATCAAGACCCAAATAGAAAGCAGCATCATCGATGCCTGCTCCCCCATCAAAAATGCGCGACCATAACTCCACACCTGCAGTATCATATTTAACCGTGACGATATCATCTGTCTGGTTATCGGATTCAGTCACACCTGTTATGATGACATTGTTCTCACTGTCAAGTATGAGTGCCGTGGCTTCGTCATAACCACCAAAAAGATTATTGGTGTAGCTTGCTACCCAGGATTCTGTACCAGAGGAATCCCATTGTACGGTGACATAATCAAAACCAAACTGACCTCCATAGCTGACTCCAGTCACGGTAACATTCATGCTATCATCCACAACTATATCAGATGCCCAACTATCACCATCACCTGAAGCTCCCCAGCGGATCCCCCAGACTACAGCTCCCGCTGAATCGAGTTTCAAAGTGTAGTAATCTATAAAGTCATCATAATGTTGACTCACACCAGTAACATAAGTCTGCCCCGCTGTATCAACTGCAATGCTGGTTGCCCAATCTGTGCCTGTGATCCCATCGAATTGGGTCGCCCAAACTGCGGTACCATCTGCTGAATATTTAATGATGCCATAATCATCATTGCTGGTCTCTCCTGCAGTGATTCCAGCCACGTAAACATTACCGCTATCATCCAGAGCAATATCCGTGATCCAATCATCTCCCCAGGCGCTACCATTAAAAAGCATATCCCAGAGCAAATTGCCATCATTGTCAAACTTCAGTGTAGCAAAATCAGCCTCAACATTGGCACTATAACTATACCCTCCGACAAAGATATTTCCCTGAGCATCCAACTCCATGTCATTGGGAAAATCGTTGTTGAGACCTGCTCCTGCATACTCAGCCACCCATTGCTGAACGCCTGATGGGTCATATTTGATGAGTAATATATCTGAGTCAATAAATGGACCCCAGCGATAGCCAGTCACATAAACATTGCCAGCCGTATCCACCTGAATCCCATCTCCATAGGTATCTGTTATGCCCGCTTCGGAATAGGTCTGGCTCCAAACCAGGGTACCTGAGGCATCATATTTCATGGTGAGCCATTCAAAATCGCTGTTTCCAGTTACATAAACATTTCCAGAGGCATCGGTGGTCATTCCAGTTAACACATCGGTACTGGGCATAGTGTTTGAACCGAATTCCTGCATCCAGCCAAAATCAACGCTATCTGTTCTCAGGTCAGAAAACTGCCAACTTGGAGTACTGGAATATTCATCTCCCATACCTGTCGTAGCTGCAACCTTTTGATAATCATTGATGAGAGCCCCGGGACTCATATCGATAATTTTTCCCAATCTTGGATTGGAGCGATCCTGAAAAAGATCCGTAGCTTCAGTGGCATTTCGAGCACGCCCCATCCCACTGGTGAGCAGTAAAATTGTTACGAGGAAATAGGATACAGGATTCAGTTTCAAACGCATTGGAGTCTCCAAATAGGGATATTAATTCTCAGGCCTGAAGTATGGTTTAGAAGCCAGCTAATTCAAAAATATTTCAGTCTACAAAATCATCACAATTTAACAGCTAAAAAACACCCCTCTCGCCAGGAAGGGAGCTAAAAGCCCAATGATGTGGTTGTTGGCGTTATGGCTCTTTGACTTCAGCACGCCCATTTAAACTTAGGATTTACTCCCTTCGAGAGCCTCAGGGAGACAACCAGTGTGTCTTGCTGAGGCTCTCGAAGCATTCACACACTTAAAAGCTCAGTTGGTACTACCTCACACAGCGGAAACCAATGGTGTTATAGGCGGCTGCAGGAACACCCTCACTGCGATACCAGACCTTGAGGTTGTCTGTGTAGTTGGACCAACTGCCGCCACGTAATACATAGGAATCATTGGCACCATCATAGAAGGAGCTTGTCCATTCCCAGGCATTACCTACCATATCGTAAATGTTAAAGGGACTTACGCCAGAAGTTTGACCCACAGGTAGCATTTCATCAGAGCAACCTGAGAAATTTGCCAGATCACAATCTGGATCGGTATTACCCCAGGGATAGTCGAATTCCGTATCTGCACGAGCAGCGACTTCCCACTCTGCTTCAGTTGGAAGGGACCACTCATAGAAGGTAGCGAATGCATCAGCACCATGCCAGGTAACGCCTACCACTGGATGAAGCTCATAGCCGGGATCTATGGAAAAAGCTGAACCATCCCATTGAATGTGACCGCCTGTCATGGCCAGATTATAGACAACACTATCAACTGCACCACCTCTAAAATCCAATACCAACTCATCGTAAAATATCTCACCGGCTACCAGGGCTTCTTCCATAAAAGCAGCAAATTGATTGTTTGTAACTTCGTAGCGCATCATTTCAAAATCGTCTGCAAGCACATGGTCAAACACTCCTGATGGTACATCTGCATGACCCAGGGTGTATGTGGCAGCTGTTATGGTCTCCCATTCTGAGTACAGCCAGCCAACACTACCAGTGGCCTCATCGGTATAATCAGACTCCTGGCCATTGGCAAAGGCTGAGACGCGATAGACATATTCAATCCCGTATGATAACCCACTATCTATGTAGTTGGTAACATCAGCAGCTACCTCGGCGATCTGGGTAAATCCTGAACCATCATCACGATGAATGCGGAATCCCTCCTCGGCAGTTGAATTGTCCTGCCATTCCAGAAGTATTTCTGTGTCGTAGGAAGTCACAATCAGATCAGATGGTGTGATGTCCACCGGAGATTGAACGTTAATGATTGGTGTATAATTGGACTGCTCAGTTGCCGTATAGGCAGCAACCCGATAGCGATAGATAGTGTAATATTCAAGATCATCGTCTGAAAAGAAGGTGAAGTTGGCTCCCAGATTTCCAATTTCTACAAAAGTACCAGATCCATCATCTCGTTCAATCGTAAATCCATCTTCAAAGGTGCAATTGTCCACCCAGGATAAATCAATGGCGTTATCCTGCGTAATGGCCAGGAGATTTAATGGTGCAAAAGAAATGGGAGATTGCACAGTTATGATTGAGCTGTAATCTGATTCATCCGATGGGGTAAATGCAGAGATTCGATATCTGTAAGTCACACCTTCAATCAAATCTGTATCAGAATAAATGGTAACATCGACTCCAACATCAGCAAGTGCTTCAAAACCACTCCCTAAATCACGTTCGATATGAAAACCCGATTCGAAGATGCAGTTATCCTGCCAGGAGAGATCAATTGAATTGTCAGTTACATAGGCAAAAAGGGAGGACGGAGTGAAGCTCAATGGAGACATGATGGTTGTAATATTTGAATAATTTGATACTACCTCACTCGTAAATGCAGAAGCACGATATCTATATTCTATACCATATTCTAGGTCCAGATCTGTGTAATTTGTGGTATTTGCTGCTACCTGATCCAACACTACAAATCCCAGCCCAGCATCTCGCTCAATAGAAAATCCTTCTTCAAATGAACATAGATCAGTCCAGCGTACCACCAGGCTGTTTGAAATGGCAGTGACAAACAGATTCTGAGGTGCAAACACAATGGGTGAATATATTGAAATACTCCATGAGTAATCTGATTGGGTATCACTGGTGAAAGCAGCTACTCTATATTGATAGTTTACAGCCTCGGATAAAGCTTCATCTGTGAAACTGGTAATGTTACTGGCAACTGTACCCAATACGGTGAAGCCAGTTCCTTCATCCCGTTCAATGATAAAGCCTTCTTCAAAAATGCATACATCAGACCAAGACAAACTGATGGAAGTATCATTGGAAGTGGCATTTAAATCCGTTGGCGTATAGCCCAAGGGGGAGAGGATTGAAAATGAAGTTGCATACTCTGATAGATCTGAACTTGTGTAGGCTGCCACACGATATCTATACGTCACATCATAGCTCATGTCTGAATCTAGATAACTTGTGGTACTGGGTGCCAGGTTTGCGATTTGGACATAATCTGCTCCAGCATTACGCTCCAGTACGTATCCTTCTTCAAAAATGCAATTGTCGTTCCAAACCAATTGAACACTATTATCGGAAACGCTTGCAGTCAAATATGAGGGATCATATTGTAGTGGGGATAATCTGGAAACCTCCCCAGAGTAATCCGACTGATCTTCACCATCAATTGCTGCAACCCGATAGTGGTAAACAGTTCCATACGCCATATCAACATCCAGATAACCGGTAATATTTGCAGCCAATTCAGCAATAATTACATACCCAGAACCGGCGTCTCTTTCCAGCACAAAACCATCCTCGAAAATACTATTATCCACCCAGCGAAGCTGGATTGATGTATCCACCGATGTAGCGGTTAAGCCTGTTGGAGCAAAATTCAAAGGCGATCCAATACTTGAACTACTCGAATATGAGGATTGTTCTTCTGGAGTGTATGCCGATACTCGGTAATAGTACCATTCATCCTCTTCAATATTAAAGTCAGTATATGTCACCACATTGGCACCCACAGTATCGATTGTGAAATAACCATTACCACCAGCTGAACCTTCGCCCCTCTCAATGATGAACCCGCTTTCAAAAATACATCTATCCTCCCAAGTCAGGATGATAGAAGTATCGTTACTTGTAAGTGCTAGATTGACAGGTGCAAATTGGAGTGGAGATAATCTGGAAATCTCCCCTGAGTAATCCGACTGATCTTCACCATCAATTGCTGCCACACGATAGTGGTAAACGATTCCATATGCCATATCCGCATCCAGATAACCGGTAATATTTTCAGCCAATTCAGCAAGAATTACAAATCCAGAACCGGCGTCTCTTTCCAGCACAAAACCATCCTCAAAAATACAATTGTCCGTCCAACGTAATTCGATTGACGTATCCAGCACTGTAGCTGTCAAGCCTGTGGGAGCAAAAGTTAAAGGCGATCCAATACCAGAGGTGCTAGAATAGTTAGATCGTTTATCTGGTACATATGCAGCGACTCGATAATAGTACCAGGCATCCTCTTCAAGATTGAAATCCGTATAAGTCACCACATCGGCGCCAACGGTATCAATGGTGAGATACCCGCTACCCGTAACGGAACCTTCACCTCTTTGAATGATAAATCCAGTTTCAAAAATACAATCGTCCTGCCAGTTGAGAATGATGGAAGTATCGTTGGATATGAGTGATAAGTTTGTGGGCGCAAAAATCAGTGGAGAATAAATCGAATAGTAATTAGCCCAATATGATTGCCTGGTTTCAGTGAAAGCCGCGACACGATAATCATAACTGATATCATATGCCATAGCCGTGTCTACATAAGAAGTCACATTAGCGCCCAACTCAGCCAGGGGAAGCCATCCTAGCCCGGCCTTGCGCTCGAGCCGGAATCCGTCTTCAAAATTACAATTGTCCTGCCACCCTATTTGAATGGAATTGGTAAGTGCCATCGCAGCAAGATTACTGGGGGTGAAGAGCAGAGGCGAGTGGACTGTTGCTATATTTGAGTACTCAGAATTGACACCACCATAAAAAGCAGCGATACGATACCTGTATTGCTTATCATACTCCAGGTCTACATCTAGATACAATGTGAGATCCGAGTCTACTGTGGCCAGGAGCTCATAACCATTTCCAGCATCTCTCTCAATGATAAATCCAGCTTCGAAATGTGACTCATCATTCCATCTCAGGAGAATCGTTGTATCACTTGAACTGGCTGTTAAACCAGTTGGAATGAACAATGCAGGAGAAGGAGATGCCACAATCCTGCCTACTGAAACATAGCTATTAATATCCGTCACCATGACCTGGTAATAATAAATCACCAGGGGATTCGCCGTGGAGTCATAGTAAACCGTATCTGCAGCAAGTGGACTCGTGAGAAGTGTCAGGGCAGAATCCATGGAAACCTTTTCGGATCTCAATACAGAATAGGATGCAAATTTTTCATGATCTGACATCTCCCAGATGAGCAGGTTGCCTTCAAGTTGAAAGCTGACATCCAGATCTTCTATGGGTGCTGGATGCGCTGTTGTATTGTCCACAATCACGACGATGGTATCACTATTGGCATAGTTGTCCTCCTCGTCCCAACCCTGGACATAGAGGATGTGTGATGAACCGTTCTCATAACCTTCTGTGACCCAGTCAAATGCATAGGGAGCGGTAGTATCGATCAAACCTGTGGCCTCGTGATCAACATAGAGCTCGGTACCGGCGACACCGGATTCATCAGTAGCAGTCGCACTGACCACCACTGTCTCAGACACTATGTCAGAAGTTGAGGGGGACTCGAGGACGATTACTGGTCCCGTTTCATCATCATCGGGGAGAAACAGGCTGCATGAATAATTAATTATTGTAAAAAGTATTAGTAGTGAAATAGCAATCTTACGCATAAATCCCTCTCAGTTCATTTATACATCCCGAAGTAGACGCGGGAAAAAGGCATGGCGTTTTTTTTGACAATAGAATTGATAAAAAATCCATAAGGCATGAAATTACTCTCCGCTCAAAGTAAGACCAAGCATTTATGGAAGCGCAGAATGATCTCTGCCACGGTTTGATGAAACAAGAAAGCTTACAGACTGATGAGAACTTGAATCAATTCTTTGCTCAGTATTAAGAGGATAATAACCAGTCTGTCCCAGAAATTACTTTAGACTGAAAAAGGCTTTGATGCCGACATCAATTTTTAGTTGAGTCGCCTCGTTGTCCCGGGTATTCTTATTACCATCGTATTCCGAAGTCTGATCTAATCCACTTAGATAATTGAATCCAAGATTCAAATATACATTGCTGGCCAGTTTATGGAGATATCCCCCTTGGAGCAAAATGAAATCTAAACTGGATTTATAATCATCGTCTTCATCTCCACTTGTGCCCTTGGCATAACCTGCTCCGAGATAAATATTGGAGCTGGTATAATAGCTAGCTGCCAAACCGTAGATATTGAATGAGTCCTCAGATTCACCCATGGAATATTTGGTCATGCTGACGATGGCATCAACGGATACACCATCAATAACAAAGTAGCTCAACATGGGGGTTACGGTAAAGCTGAGGAAATTAAACTCATTACCGATAGTTGAGACGGTGGTTCCATCATCCTCCGCATCGTTCTTTAATGAACTATAGTTAAAGAGAGAGCCGGCACTCAGGGTACCGGCTGTGAAGGGATGGTCAATCATAGTTGCCAGCTCAAAGTTTTCAGCCATTGTAGAAATATCATTATTTGAAGCTTCCAAATTTAAGGAGCCTTTTTTGAAAAGTCCAATTCTTGCTACCCTTTCCAAAGCTATTGGTTGTGCATTTGAAGTATTTTGCTCTTTGAACATGACATGCTCATCGGTCTTTTCTATAAATGTCCCGAGGTAAGTAACACCAAATTTGGTTATAAGTGTGTCCTGACCCAGTAGAACAGAACTTACAATCATTAAAATCAATACAAATCGCATGATCTTCCCCTCCTTGAATTATATGTAGCCCAGTTGTATCATTTTTGATTTATTGAACAATGTAAAGTGGTGTCCCAGTTCAGCAACTTATTAAACTGGATATTTAAAGGTTCTAATTCACTAAAAGATTGGATTGCAGACTGACAAGAATCTCAATCAGTTCTTCGACCAATTCTAGTCCAGTTGTGTTCATTGAATGAGAGATCTTTTTGACGGATTAGTGGCGGATGGTCGTATTGAAACCTAGATGTTACAATTAGCCACCCTTGATTGATCCGTCATGTTTGAGCTTAAGGTCTTTTTCTAGAAATGAGGTTTTCTTCTTAACTTTAATTTCCCACTCCTCACCATCTTTACACTTATAGTAATATGAGGAATCAGAAAAATTATTCCCGGTTAATTCTCCTGGTTTTATATGATTCCAAGACGCTCCAATCACATACACATCCTTATCCTCAATAGGATACCAGCCATATTCAGCATAATACCAGTTAAGCTCAGATCTGATACTTCCCATGGCTGCAATGGCTTCGGCCCTTTTCGCTGAATAGACGCTGTCTAAATACATGGGTACTCCAATGGCAGCCAAAATTCCGATAATCACAATAACGATCATTAGTTCAAGTAATGAAAATCCATGCGTCAGTTCTGATGTGTGTGGTTTCAGTTCATTCTCCCCGAGTGTTTCAAATATACCACAACGCAATAAATGTGCCTATTTATATTTTTCGTCCTTTCTGTATTATTATTAACGACTTATGATACTTTTCTTAAATTAAGATTTATAGTCAGCTGTCGTATTTATGCGATAATTATAAGAATATATTCCTTCAGTAGCGTTTGGTGCCTCGGTAGATTCCAAGTGAACTCACAGGCAATAATTGATTCTAACAGTTGGATCAGTTGAAAACACCAAATATCCATATCATATCGATATAGCTATATATCATATCCTGTTGGTAAACTCTGTTTTTGAAAGATTGGCATACCTTTATATGTACTATATTTTCAATAGTTTACATGCGTAAATATAAACATGGCATATGGTTTGAGATAGTAGGTGGCATGAACGAATTAATCAAAGCCACCAAGGAGGCAATCATGATCAAAACGAAACTTACTTTAACCGCTCTTTTACTTCTCATCAGCACAGTCAGTTTGACAGCTGAACCCATTTCAACTAATTATACCGCTGGTCCAGAACCGGTCTATGGCTGGGACAATCTGGAAGATAACGCTGAATATCCCTCTATCACTAGAGGCCTATGCTGTGCAACATCAGTAGTGGTGAACTTCAAGATCGATGCAATTGGAACAGTATCCCAGATTGAAGTCACAAAGAGTGGCGGAGCACCTTATGATCAGGCTGCAATTGATGCCGTCATGAGTACCAAGTGGAATCCTGCCATGCAGAATGGTAATGCCACACCAGTCTCATTCTCAGTTCCTTTTGAGTTCTACTCAAAATAGTTGACTGCTCCAAACGTTATTTGACAGATCGTCCCTTTGATATAAAAAAAGCCCATCACGTAGAGTGATGGGCTTTTTATTTTGTACAAAATTTTAAGATTTAGCTGTAGTATCCATGTTTCCGTGTGGCTTCAAACATGGCAATACAATTTTCAGGACGAACCCCTGGATGCAGCGAATTTGAAGAACAGAGGATCATCCCACCTCCTTCACTTCCATCAGCCAGGGCTTGTATGACTGCCTGCTCAACCTCCTCGGTAGTACCAAAGGGAAGCAGATCAACACAATCGATGTTTCCCAGAAGACAGATTTTGTCTCCACAATAATCCTTAACCTTTTTTAAATGCATTCCGGCCTGGGGCTCCAGAGGGTTAAGGCCATCATAGCCGGTCTCCAATAAAGTGTCCATGAGCGGCCAGAGGTTTCCATCAGAGTGCCGGACCACCTTTAAACCCATTTTATGAGCCTTCACCACGAGTTGTCGATTATAATGATTTACAAATGTATTGAACTGCTCCGGGGAGATCAGGGGTCCCTGGGTCATGGCAATGTCGTCCTCAATCACCAGAACATCTAGTCCAGCTGCCACCAGATAATCGATTTGGATCAAATTGAAGTCCAGTGTCATCTGTGCAACTGCATGAACAAAATCTGGATCTGTCATCATACTCATGAGCAAGTTGTTCATTCCCAATAGTCGCCATGAACGCACAAAGGTGCCTCGCATAAGCCAAAAAGTTGCTTTGCGCCCCTGGAATTGATTCACGGCAAGCTGTAGTAGCCCTAGATCTTCTGGTTTTGGTGTTGGTGGTTTAAAATTTTTCAACTCCTCGAATGTGTTTATAGGATGCCCAACAGGTACCGGAATTCCATATTCCGACAGTTCATAGATGACGCCAAAGCCATCTTTTACATGTGTCTCATCCACAAAAGTCTCATGGTTAACCTCGAAGGTGGTAATTCCATCAATATCGAAGTGTTCATGTATCATGAAGAGGGTTTCCATCATGAGCATTTTATCCTGTTCGCTCATAAGTCTGAAATCCTGAACGTCAGGTAAACCCTCTCGGAGCTTTTTGCCAATACCTATGATAGGGGCTTCATTAATTCCATGGATGTACAAGGGGACACAATCAGGTTTGTCCAGCTCCAGGGCAGTTATAATTCTTTGTTTTCCGTTCAAGTCATGCTCCATTCTCAGATGAAGATAGCATCAAATCTCCCGCCAGAATTTTGAACAGCGACTACAACAATATCTGACATTAATGGAAACGAAATTAGATTACGATTAATTTATGAAGTAAAGATTACCTATCAACATCTATCCCCGACACTCATAATATGGTAGGGATAGAAAAGTGGCTGGACTAACACGCCAGGAACCAATCCTGTCACTCCGGAACGTTTCTAGCCGTTTTTGGGGGAAGCGACCTAAAAAATTGAATAGCGGGCGGCAGCCATACCAATGACTGAAATAATCATAAAAACGAGGGCCGTTTTTCCAACTTTCCCAAGTCTTTCGACTAAGGCTTGCATTTCACTTAATTTTTCAGGATTGGGTGGAGCATCACTTGACTGCAGCTCTGCACCGACCACACCCATTTGATTGAATATCCGGCGGATAAAATGGATGGCAATAAACCAGGCGATGATTCCTGATACGCTACCGAGGGTAATAATAAGTCCCCAGCCAGAGTTGATAAAGGAATGCTGGAGATTGGAGATAATCCCAAGCTGGATGAGCCCAGTGAACATGGTAAGTGTTGCCGCAAGATAAACGGATGTCATCAGACGGGTTTTGCGCATTAAATATTGGAGGGTCTTTTGCCCTTCAGCTCCAGTGGCTCTGATTGTTGGTTGGAGGAAAGCCAGATTGAAGATGGCAAAGCCAACCCAGAATACACCTGACAAAATGTGAATTACTCGCAAAATAATCATTAGAATATTCATTATAGATTCTCCTTTTAAGTAGCATTCAGATTCACCTCAACGGATACAATAGAGCTCAAGTTGGTGAATCATTGAGGTAATGTGACTTATTTAGTCATATTAATAAATCAGAGATGGATCACAAGTCCAAAATACTCCAGAGGTTAGCAATTTATGATAGTCGCTGCACGATACAGAAAACCCCACGATGTGAGGTTTTCATAGTAAATCAGCGTGGACATATTCGCGTCACTCGATTCGCGAAAATGTGCCATGCCTCCACGTATGAAGGTCACCAGTATAAATTTTACTTCAAATAGACCATCCATCTACTCCCCTATGGGGTCAACCAGTCTTCGTCAAAAGGGGACTCCGCCCCAGCAGGCGATGGATAAACCAATCTGCGCCCCTTCGGGGTCTACCAGTCTTCGTCTTTATGGGACTTCGCCCTGGCAGGCGATTGGTAAATCTTTATCTCAATAATACCATTTTAATGGTCTGGGTATGATCCCCGGCCCTGCCTGTGGCGGGATCTACGACCTGCAGTCGACAGAAATACACACCTGTACTGACTTGATTACCTGAATGATCTAAGCCATTCCATTGAACCTCATAATTGCCTGGTGGCTTGTCTGATTCACTGAGAATGGTGACTTCCTGACCCCGAATATCGAAGACTGTCAGTTTGATTGAGGATGGTTCAGGAATAGCATAGCTGATGGCTGTGGTGGGGTTGAAGGGGTTGGGGTAGTTGGGTTCAAGCAAGAATGCAGTAGGCAACACCTGATGCTTGTCCACATCAACTGGCAACCAGCTATGCAGCAGAACGTCATCAATATACCAGTTGATTGGTCCACCTGCCCGGTGAACCAGGAAGCGCAGGGAAAAGTCATCTTGACCTGAAAAACCACCAATATTAAATCGTTGCGTGTCAGGCATGACCACACCCGTAAGCTGCACCAGAGACTGCCACTCGCTATCCATGAAGACTTCCACGCTGACATAACTTGAGGTGTCAGGTATCTGAGTGGCCATGGGAATACTCAGCCAGGCATGCTCAAATGCAGAAAGATCCAAACTACGAGTGTATCTCATTGTATCTGTCTCGGCACCGCTGCTGGTAATTGTTTCTTGAATGACTCGCCCCCAGGGTGCACCTGGCGCATTGAAAGGGAGCAGCGCTCCGTTATCAAAACCCTCCCAATCCATTATACTTGAATAGGAACTGGAATGCTCCCAATCACCAATATATTCCTGGTCACCAGCCATAAACCAGTTCACAGGAGTCGTCGCGAGGCTGCCATTAAGACTAGCATCTGTGGCAGAAATCCAGAAATAAATCGAGTCAGCTCCTGCCAGAGGTTCAATATCCATCAAGGCATGGTAACTATAATGCCAATCCATGTATAACTGGACTGAATCCACTAAATCCATGACTGTGGACTGAATCGCACCATCCCCCACCTGCCAATTCAAAGCAACCTCAGCGATGTCTGTTCGTTGATCAAAGGTGTCATCAATATATATTTGTTTCTCGATGCCCAGTTTATGATGTATATCCTGGAGCTGAATTAATTCTCCGATGTGAGGACCAGTTAAGTCAGGACCGAAAATAAATTGTCTGCCATTTTGATCCCCGGGATAGTAGAACTCGCTTCCATCTGCTGACCTAATTCCAAGGTTATAGTTAAGTATAGCGGTTTCGGAGACATCAAAGGCGGGCAGGGTCACCTCCCATAAATTGCCACTAGTATTGATAAATTCAATAAACTGACCACCCGATCCACCTTCAAGCTCATAGTTGAATATTCGGTAATCAGACCAGTCTCCCCAGACATCTACCATCTCATATTGTATAGTAAATGGGCCTACTGATTCAGTGTTATGAGGAAAATCGATCTCGTTAACGATAATAGGGGGAGTTAAAATATCGAAATCCGACTCCCAAATTTCCTTGATAATCGCCGCTTCGTCCTTTAGTCGAGAGACGCTGTTGAGATAATTCCCACCATCACTGATTAAGATTGCGCCCATAAGTACCTGGCTCTCACCCGGTGCCAGAGCAAAGGGACCCGAGTTAACCAGCAGGCGGAGGTCGTCTGGGGTCTGATCGTCGCTCATATTCCATCCATCACCTGTCAATGGATCCCCTGGATACAAAAAAGAGGTGGGATTACCATTCGGGTCAAACCAGGGATCTCCTTGCATTGTCAAGCCAGACACATAGTTGTAGGCTTCTTCAGCGTTACCTGGATCACCAAAACTGGGACTACCGTTCGCCCCCATCACAAATGAAGACATGCCTGATGGTTCCTCACCTTCGAGTAATAGATAGCCAACAGCTGGAATTTGGGTGGCAAAGGAATTGTCAAATTCATTCCCATTATAGCAATAGCCCATGCCCAGAATGGTATCGCAACCGACAAAATCATCCGTCGCATCTCCGAGATCTGGATCAGACCAGATTCCAATATAAACATCCTCGAGATCGTTCTCGCTCACATTGACAATGTCCCATTTAAAGAAAATTGTATTTCCCAGGGGTGCAATCGTGTCGAACCCAAAGAACGAGGAGCGAACCTCGACTCCTAGTGGTAGTGTGCTAAATTGGGTGGAGTGGGCATTCACATCGTGGTCACCCATAACATACCAATAAAAAAGATCCCCCCTCACATCAGGTTCATCTATGGAGGGATCATATTCATTATTACCATCGTTATCGATCCAGGGAGCACCCTGATCTACTGGCCAGTTCTGCCAATCCTCACTGGAATTGTCGTCTTCTGCAGCAATGGAATAGAAACGATATTCTGGCTCGTTCGAATCCGAACCTATGGGACCAGGTACAAATTCGCTTCCATATTCAGCCACAGCTGACCGAATCTCACCATTGACCCGTCCTATTATCCAGGGACCGGAAGCAAATATTACCGATTGATCCATCTCTCCAGGCCAGGTCATTCCTGATCGTCCTGTTTGGATATGGCTGACCAGACGGCCAGTGTTCATCATCCAGTTTTGAACCTGGTTTCGATCCCACAATGAATTTTCCAGTGAGCGCAGATTCGCTGCTTGTGAATCATTGCCAGTAGCGGAAGCTGAGTAGCCCCCAACAGCTAATAGTAGAAAAATAATTAAACGTAACATGAGATCCCCCTATATATGATTTAAATCAGGTTTGAGAAGTAGTAGGAGTAAATAGTGGTCGTGGTTCAATTTTGAGAGGCCCAAGATAAGATAATTGTTGTCTGCTGGCAAATACTTCAATTAATCTGCAAGATACATGGATATAGGTCGGAGCTGACTAACACACCCGGAAACAATCCTGTCATTTACCACAAGTACACCAGCAATCTGCACCCTAACAGAGAGACTGATTGATAAATCTTATCTCAGGAAAACCATTTTAATAGTCTGGTTAAATGATCCAGTCTGTAATCGACAGAAATACACACCAGTACTCACTTGAATTCTGTTATGATCCTTACCATTCCAATGGACCTCATATTTGCCTGGCGGCTTGTCTGATTCACTAAGAATGATGACTTCCTGACCCCGAATATCGAAAACTGTGAGTTTGATTGAGGCAAGTTCAGGTAGTGTGTAGCTAAAGGCCGTGGTAGGGTTGAATGGGTTGGGGTAATTCTGATTTAGGGCATATTTATCTGGCAATACATCAAGATCATTTACTGCACCAACCGTATATGGTGATTCATAGGCACCCATATCCGGGGCATTTCCATTGTATAAAGAATCTGGGATATTAACCATTGTATCGCCTTCCCAAATAAAAAGTGAAGCTGCCGCATCGATTCCGGGTGATCCCTGCTGAAGACAATAATCACCGTTATCTGGATCTACAAAAAGTGGGTCATCACTAATATTTCCCGAGCCATCCATTCCGTGATGAAAGTTAGTATATGACATTGAAATAATACTGCTATCGAGACTAACAATATCCTGTAATGAATCACTCCCCCAAATAATTGAATTGATTACAGTCAGTACAGAGTTATTAAGCTGAATCCCATTCCCAACTTCGGAATTTATTTTACTCGCATCATTATCGATGGTTGTACAGTTAAGCATAATGATAGTTGACGAGTTTGACATCAAACCACCACCAGTTCCAGAATGATTATCAGCGATTAATACTGTGCTAAATGTAGGACTTGAATTTGAGCAATATATACCACCACCACTCCCATTGTGACCCCAACCCCCTGAAGTTAGGTTTGAAGAGATAATAGAGTCGTATACATAGGCATCAGAATTAATTAGGGCTATTCCCCCTCCGACACCAATTCCATCCCATGCTGCAGAATATCCAGAATGATTGTTAATGATCTTTAAATCTTTCAATACTGGTGATGAATTTTCGCATAAAATACCACCGCCCATACTTTCAGCATTTCCACCACTTATCGTAAACCCCTTTAGTTCCGCAGTGTGGTTTTCACCATTCTCAAATATCACAACTGTACCGTTCTCAAACACGCCTGCAGCGCTTTCAATTGTGCAACTGTCTGCACCATTTTCTGACATTACGATCACATTTTGGCCATTAAAATTAATGTTTTCAAAATACGTACCTGGTTGAACAAGTACAGTGTCCCCATCTATAGCACCGTTAATGCCACCCTGAATCGATGATGAATCGGTGGGCACATTAATTATTGTGGCAAAAAGTCCAGTGGTAATCCCAAGGATCAACAAGATTTTTCGTTTCATGATACCCCCTTTTCTTTGATTTCAATCAGCCTCGATAATCAGGAGGAATAATTGCTGGCTCAGTATGGGAAATAATATGAAGTGACTGGGTTCCCCATCTTGCGGGGGATCCAAAATTTTCAAAAGATTTGCATCAAACTAAAAACGGTAATCAAAAGAAAGGCTGGGTAAGATGAGGCTGTTCTTCCCTTCTTCATTTTCAAAAGTTCCAGCGATCAGTCCTGCTGATATGAACCCCTGACTAGCAATTCTCCACTGGTAGCTTAATGCGCTGCTTAGTGCTAAAGAGTTTCCTGTATACCCCAGGGTTCCGGACACATTCAACCCATTATTGTTATAATTGCTCTGCCTCGAATAACCCACGCCAATTAGATCCACACCCAGGCCGGCTGTGAGGAAAAATGACCCCTTCTCCCCCGTTCGGTAATCCTTTGTTATCCCGATGAGATTCAGGCTGCGCGGATTCCCCAGACCCAAATGAAGGGACCAAGTGTTATTAGATAAATCTGGGCGCTTCGCTACGAATTCCTCTGGCAAGGGCTCCTTTGTGAATTTGTCAATCTCGTCTAATTGATAAACCAGAACATTTCGTCCTGATAGAATCTTGATATGCCTGTCAGGAGCATATTCTATTATCATTCCATGGATTATCGAGCCATCCTTCAAATAAACCACATCCTCATATGTTTGTGAAAATACCAAGCCGCTTAAAAAAATAAATAGTATGATGACATGTTTCATATGAATAGTCCCTTGAATTAACTGAGACACAAGTTATCCCCACCCCCATCATCTGTCAAGATGAGACACCCCTCGCACTCATGCAGAAAGAGCGTTACGTAGTGAATTGAAGTGGAATCAAAGTTTTTGGTTTAAGATGATCTACCAGTTTGGGTAATATTGTTGTTGATACATTTACATTGTAATACATTGAAATATGAACAAATTTCTACAAAAACATTATGGTTTCCAAGATATTGAGATAAAACAACTCGATGGCTATGATAATGCAAATTATCTAATCAAAACTGAATGTGGAAAATATATTTTTAAAACATACCCCAAAAGCACAGAATCTATTGCTCTGGTGAAGGCAGAGAACGAAACGCTTTTGTTTTTGCAGAGCAGAAGTAACAATCAGTTTCCCAAACCGATTCCGTTTATAGATGGTTCGTTGATTAAAGTGCTCCAAATAGAGGGGCAAGAATCAACATGCCGAATGCTCTCTTTTCTTGAAGGGCAAAGTTTTGGAGATGTATTACACTCAAGAATCTTATTTCAATCTTTGGGGGTCTTTCTGGCCCAAATGAATTTGGAACTTCAGTCGTTTAGCAACTACACCATTGAGGCCAGACAATGGGAATGGGGCATTCAGTATTTAAATTTGAACAAAAAATATATAAAGGAAATTGATGATTCAAAAGACCGGAATATTATAATCTATTTCTTTCAGCAGTTTGAAGAAAATGTCTCCCCAGTACTTCACCAATTAAGAAAATCTATTATTCACAATGATGCCAACGAGTGGAATGTTTTGGTGAGCAATGGAGAAGTATCTGGGTTAATTGATTTCGGAGACCTCGCATACTCTCCGCTTATTACTGAATTGGCTGTAGCCATAGCCTATGCGTGCTTTGACAAGGAGAATCCTTTAGAATGGGCTTCTACTATTCTCAAATCATATCATCAGGTAATAGCAATTGAAGAAAATGAGATAACCGTTTTATACTATCTCATAGCAGCCAGGCTTTGCATAAGTGTATGTAATTCTGCTCATTCAAAAAAGAAAGATGCCGAAAATGTATATGCCTTTGGAAGCGAAAAACAAGCCTGGGGACTGCTCTATCGTTGGATAAGCATCAACCCGATAGAGGCTGAAACCTGTTTTCGCTCGGCAATCAGTTAACCTGCTTTAAGTCGAGTAAGAATTGATATATAGTCAGTTGCGATAAGCACTCGGCCCCTTACCGTCATAGGTTCTAAGAGAAGGTCAATCAATCGGTATCCCGATTGAATCCCCGGTTTTGTATATCTTATCGCAAGTAAACCATTTTAATAGTTTGTCTAAAATTCTGCGCCTTAATTCGGCAAAAATACACACCTGTACTCACAGGATTATCAGATTGATCCATACCGTTCCACTGAACTTCGTAGCTTCCGGGTGGTTTATCTGAATCACTTAGAATGGTGACTTCCTGACCCTTAATGTCTAGGACCGTCAGTTTTACAATAGATTGCTCTGGTAGCGTGTAGCTTATGATTGTGGTGGGGTTGAAGGGGTTGGGATAGTTTTGTTCTAAAGCATAGCTCATGATAGGTGAATTCTTGTCGAAGAGATTGACTGGTTCAGCCAAAATAGTAATAGGGCCGCTTACGCCAGCATAATTTGCACCAACGTTGTCCTGAATGATTTTTATGTAGGCCTCATCCGCCTCATCCTGGCTAACAACCCATAGATAGCTTTCCTGTGGGACGGGTATATCCTCGACGATAATGCTCCAGGTAGAACCACCATCGTCGGAATATTCAATATCCCAGTTATTGGGGTCATGCTCTTGTCTGGGATGCCATTCAATGAGGACGGTATCGCCTATAAAGAATGTTTCACCACCAACAGGATAATCAAGATCTACATGAGCTATTGCCAGGCTTCCCATCAGGAAGGGCAGCAGAAAGGATATAGATTTAACCATTATATTCTCCATTCTCCCCACAACGATTAACAGAATATATAGAAATATTGGTATTTTGACATATTATAATTCAATTAATAATAAATAATTAGGCGGGTGATTGCCGGGATTGAGTCGGATCTTGTCCTCCTCTTACTCCATTTCGTTCAGTTTGGCGTTCGTTCCCTCCCTCTCACCTGCGAAAATGGAACCTGCCCAATCCTATTTCAAATAAACCATCTTAATCGTCTCGTTGTACTTCCCAGCCTGCAGCCGGGCAAAATACACTCCTGTACTCATTGGATTTCCTGACTGATCTAATCCGTTCAATTGCACTTCATATTTGCCTGGAGGTTTGTCGGATTGCTCAAGTGTTGTTACCTCTTTACCACGAATATCGAAAACTGTCAGGTTAACTGTTGTTTGCTCTGGAAGATCATAGCTGATGGTTGTTATTGGGTTGAAAGGGTTAGGATAATTCTGCTCTAAAGTAAGATCCCATGCTATATGAGCTTCAGTGCTAACGCCCACCAGCATCAGTGAGTAATACTCCTTCTCTCCGACGTAGGAAATATCAGCCAGACGATAGTCATAGACTTCACCGGGTTTGACAGCTCCATCTGTAAAGGAGTAGCTTGACTGACGGATGGTACTGCCTTGACCGGCAAGTTCCGGATGTGTAATGTAACTGGCGATCTCTACCCATGCTTCGTTCTGGGTGCAGCGCTCTAAAATGAATCCCAGGTTGTCGGTCTCACTTTCGGTGATCCATTGGAGAAGGATCTGGCTGTGATCAATACTGTAGCTGAAAGCAGCTAATTTTACCGGAAGGGAGAAGTCACTATCGTTGTTCTCATTCTGAACGATGATGGGTGTCGATCGATTGGTGTTAGTATTATCCCCGAGATTGGCAGACGCGTTCGAGCCCCAGGCATAAAGTTTATTATCATTAGCTAAAGCGAGGCAGAAGTCGGCTCCCAGCGCAATAGCCTGGATCAGGTTTCCGGTATCATCACCAAGATAGGTAGTCCCATCGTAAGCACCTTTCAGTACGATAATAGGTGTCCAGCGATCTGTTGCAGTGGCATCACCAAGATTATAATAACCATTCTGACCCCAGGTGTAAACTTGTCCGTCTTCAGTAAGGCTCGCAGAAAAATATAATCCAAGTCGAATAGAGGTGATCTTATTGCTGGCACCATCCCCCAGGTAGGTGGTCCCAAAGTAGGCACCTTTAAGAACATGGACAGGAGTCGTACTTGTCGAAGTGGAGTTATTTCCAAGCTGACCGACGCTGTTCGCACCCCATGTATAAACAGTACCATCTGTCGCCAGGGCAGCCGAATGACCGGAACCAGCAGCCACCGCGATCATTTTATTCCCTGAGTCATCCCCCAGATTTGATGTACCTGAATATTCACCATCCTGGACAAATACGGGTAAATAACTGTTGCTTGTATTGCCATCGCCAAGGGCACCTGATAAACCATAACCCCAAGCAAACACAGTACCATCAGCCGCCAGGGCGAGTGAATGCCCCTCTCCACAGGCAAGTCCAATGATCTTATTTCCACTGTTATCACCCAGGTAGGTGGTCCCGCTGTAGGCACCCTTTACAACTTGTATGGGCGTATGTCGAGCAGTTGTGGTCCCATCACCCAAACGGCCATTGAGATTACCACCCCAGGAATACACTCTCCCGTCTTCGGCGACGGCCATTGACATATATCTTCCGGCAGCAATTGCGATGATCTTGTTATTCGTATCATCGCCGAGATAGGTTGCCCCGGAATATGCACCTTTCAGCACTTTGACCGGTGTAGTCCTTTGGGTCGTTGTCCCGTCCCCCAACTTGCCGTCCACATTATGACCCCAGGCGAAGACTGTTCCATCCGCAGCCAGGGCAAGGGAGTGCCGTCGACCACCTGCTACGGCAATGATCTTATTATTCCCATTATCACCCAGGTAGGTTGTCCCCGAGTATTCACCCTTCAACACTTCGTTGGGCAAGGCAGGATTGGGCGGGTCTTCGTCACCGAGCTGCCCGTTGCTGTTACTCCCCCAAGTCCATACAATCCCATCAGCATGCAGGACGATGGAATGATAAGCGGTAGTCATGGCACCGAGTTCCTGCGCGGTCACAGTTTGTTGTGGGAAACAAAAGAATATGATCGCGAATCCTGAAAACAATAGGTCCCAAAGTTGAAACCCGCTCTGTTTCATGATACCTCCTAACAGAAAAGATTTTGTTCAAATCTCAGATTCAGAAGGAATAAATGCGACCTGTGGATCAATGTAGTGTGCCTTAAATGTAATGCACTATTTGTCTTTTGGCAAATGATCATGGATTTGATACGGCGAGGGGCAAGAGCAACTGATATTGAATCAATTGACGGATTAGCTCAAACAGTTATCTCTTAGCATTTACAGGGTAGTGAAGAAATAGGTATCCCGCCGGCATCCCCGATTGTGTATCCAATCCTACAAAGATTATGAGAACAAAATGTCAAAATCCCCTACAGAAACAGCCTGAGATGTAATAAACCCTATCCCGGTTTCCTTGCTCAATTTGATAGATGTTTTCATGGCTGCCTCGGGAGATGGCATATCCATAATGATCATTAAATCTGGCTCTCCCAGTAGTGCATACATTGCTATAACCTTGCCGCCAAGCTCTTCGATAATCTCAACAGCCTTTTCGGTACGGGTTGAGCTGATATCGTCCATTGCCTCTGCTGAATAGGTTCCAAACATGATGAAAGTTGACATTGTATATCTCCTTTAGTTATGGGTTTATCCCGCCGGTATCTCCGATTTTGTAGAACTAACCTACCGGAAGACCTTCCTTATCGCAAATACACCATCTTAATAATTTGACTATATGATCCAGCGTTTAATCGACAAAAATACACTCCTGTGTTCACAGCGTTACCATCATCACTGATTCCCGCCCATACAAATTCGTGCCAACCGACTGGCTGTGATGGCCAATAAAAGCGGGAGATGAATGCACCACGGACATCATAGATGATCAGTTCAAGAGCTGACTCTTCTGGAATACCATAACGGATGGTGGTCACTGGATTAAAGGGATTCGGGTAATTTTGTTGGAGGATGTATTCAGTTGGCAGCTCCACAGCGGAGCTTGTGACCAGCACTGTTAGTGTATGGTATTCCATTTCCCCGGTATAACTGACATCGGCCAGACGATACTCATAGGCTAGACCTGCTTTAATGGATTCATCAGCATAGCTATACTCAGTTCTGGCTGTAGAGTTGCCTTGACCTGCCAGAGACTTATCTGTCAAATAGCTGGCGATCTCTATCCAGCCTTCAACAGGTCCTGGGACTGAGGTTGTTGTCCGGCGTTCCAGTATGAAGCCCAGATTTTCGATCTCACTCTCGGTGATCCAACTTAATAGGACTTCACCGTTTCGATCCACGCTGGCCGTAAATGATGAAAGTTCCACGGGCAAAGAGAAATCGGCACTGGATGAATAAATATAAGCCGATCCTGCTGAGGAGCCATTGTCATCATCCTGATACGCAGCAACAATTATATCATCACCTGATATTGCAACAGAGTTACCGAAATAATCATCACCCTGACCATCGGATGCGGTAGTTTTAGCTTTTTCTGTCCAGGTTACACCACTTCGCAGATAGGAATATGCGGCACCCGCACCGGAGGCTTGTTCATCTTCATAGTACGCCCCTATAAGAGCGTAATCTTCGGATATTGATACCGAAACTCCGAAAAAATCACTTGCTTGAGCGTCAGATGCAGAAATTATTGTTTGCTGAGTCCAGTCAGCCACGCTTCTAATAAAAATATAGGCTGCACCTGCGTTGCCGCCGAACTCGTCTTCGTAGTATGCACCTACAATGGCGTAATCACCCGATATTGCTACGGAGTGTCCGAAATAATCACCTGATGATGCGTTGGAGGCAGAAATTTTTTCCTGCTGTCCCCACAGGTTGGCTCCGTCCTGATTACGAAAAAATAGGTAAGCAGCCCCTGAGGTACTGCCGCCGGTGTCTTCACCTTCCGCACCCACAATGGCGTAATCCCCCGATATTGCTACAGACCTGCCAAAATAATCTGTAGACTGCTTATCGGAGGCCTGAAGTTTTTTCTGCTCCGTCCAACTTGTACCACTTCTGACAAAGACATAGGCTGCACCCTCACTACTGCCAGTCGCCTGTGATAAATCTGCACCCACAATGGCGTAATCACCTGAAATGGAAACTGCACATCCGAAGTGATCAGAATTACTCGTGTCTGAAGCAGCTATTTGTTGTTGCATTGTCCAATCAGCACCATTCCTGATAAATATATAGGCTGCACCCGCATTGGTTATGCCTCCGGGATCATCGTAACGGGCACCAACGATGGCGTAATCACCAGATATAGATACCGAATATCCGAAATGATCTGTAGCAGTTGTGTCGGATGCTTTTAACATTGCCTGTTGACCCCAGTTATCAGCCCCACCCTGGTCACGATAATAAATGTAAGCTGCGCCAGCATCGTTACCACCGGTGTCTTCGTAAAATGCTCCAACAATGGCATAGTCACCTGAAATGGATACCGAATATCCAAACCAATCAGAAGCGCCCCCGTTGAGAGCGGTTACTTTCATCTCTGATCCCCATATTAAGCTTATGCTCACGATCATCGATGTAGAAACTAATAGTATTTTTCTCATGATTTTCCCCTCTATCTAAGACTTCAATCAGCTTTAAGATTCAGTGGGAATGAAAACAGGTTGTTTTCGAGTAAGGAGTGTTGAAAATATAATGCAGATATTGTCTATTAGCAACTATTGGTGAAAAATCGCAGGTGTGCAAGAACGGCAGATTAGATGTATAAAGTGGGTTCCCCAGAAAGGTGGAAGGGGTCTAATCAAGCCTGCCCATCCTAAGCCTACGGAGTGGTATTTCTGTCGATACTATGGCATAGATTGGTAGGTATTTATCGGTAATAATGGCAGCTTCTTAGTAAAACAAAAGAACTCACCATCTTCGTGATGGGCTCTTTTAATTTTATCCTTGTGAAATGGTATACCACTGGTCAATCAATCACCCCATTCATGCATAGTTTAAACTACTGGGGTCCTTGAACTGAATTACCAGGAAATTGATCCACCCACTTTGGCAGCATATGCATCGCGTCCTACATTTGTGAGCACGACTGACAGACGTAGTCGATCTCCAGAACGCAAATTCAACCCTGCATTGAAATCAAAACGATCACTAAAATCCTTGATGACAGGATACTCATAACCATCCACGTAATCGCTATCGTTTTCATCACGAACAATGACACCATCCTCAGTCTCCACGAAGTGAAATGCTTCTATAATGACGTCATAACCTTCTTCCACCCGCGTGCGCTGGAAAATCTTGGTCAGCCCCGCCTGCAGTCCGATGCTCGGTCTTACCTGATACTCAACACCCACTGGGACTGCAAGTGTTGTCCGCCACTGATGTTGCTCCCATAAATAGGTTTTTGAATCGCTCTGATAAGCCTCATAGTTTGTGTAGTTATAATAGGTGTAACCCTCTCTCGTATTAATTGAGCTCTTTTCTCCGACAAAGGGCTCTCGCGAATCTTGAAACCGGTCGAAATGTTCAAAATATATTCCGCCATAGAAATTCAGAATGGGCTGGAGCTCCCATTCTACACCCCCGCTCAAATTATAGAATTTTGATGTGAATTGTCCACTCCCCGTTCGCTCCACTGAGGAATTAGAACGATCTGAATACCTACGCTGGGTATTGTCATATGTGCGCCAATATTGATTGAAGTATTTTCTTCGACGATACTCACTTTCAGACTCTGTCAGATCAGCTGAGCGCCATTCAATCAAGCCACCAAATCTATACTTCAACCCCTCCGATTGTGGATGTTCTGAAATAAATCTGATATAGTATCCATTCCCTTCATAAAGCCAGGTTTTGTTACTTTTATAATATGATGATGACCTATATATGTTCGTATCCAGTGTGCTATCATTGGCATCAGGATTCAAACAAATCGAGATATAGCGGCTCGTATCCAGCTCCATTAAATCGCGCTCCAAACTACCGCTTGTTAGTCCAGCATTGATGGCGATTCGTTCCTGGAGCGGAGTCTCGTATGCGAATCCAATATTGAAGTCATTCAACTCCTGAGATTGGTTGCGCTTTAAGTCATTATCGTAATAGCGCTCATACACATCAGCCCAGTCGGAAAAGTCCGTGAATTGGTAATCGCGTAAATTGCCATCTACTTCAGAACGGACCATACCCAGCCGAGCACCCACGGACAGACCTTTAGAGAGGACCTTCGAGAGGAAGAGATTTAGCTGATGTTCGGTGCTGATACTCTCATCGTCCCCTGCTTCACGGAGTCGATAATCTTCATACACCTCAGTTCTATCGTATGCGTTACCTACAGAACCAACTGTTATCATACTGTAATAATTATAGGGCTTATAAAATACGGTCTCATCATAGGCTAATGAATAGGAGCCACCGATATTCAACGCTCCTTCTGAATCGCCCAGTCGATTCAAGTAGAACAAACGGAAGGAAGGTTCGGGAATTTGCTCATGGGAAAGCTCTCTGTAGGGGCTCCAAAAACCGTAATCTCTAATGAAGGAAGAGCTTTCTCCGTAATAACCCGGTGATCCCCCTCTCCCAGATTCTTCCGACCCCTTCAAGCGCTCTGATCCCAGATCCATATAAAACAAATGGCGTCCTGCTGCGAGAGGATATGTGGGATCTAGAAAGCGAAAATCGGGTTGAACAGGATAGAGGTACTGGAAGTATTCACCCATCCCCTGAAGAGCTGCGGAGCGCAAGGACAAGGGGCGTAAAAAATCGTTGCGTACTGGAAAATCGGTTGCCAACACGCTGTATTTTGGATACCAGGCATCAAGCTGGTGTGGCACCAAAATTATTATCAGGATCAAATAGACGGTGATTTTTAATAGCTTCATTAGTTTCCCTCCAATGTGAATTAAACTGTAAGCAGAATAAATCGTTCCCCTTAAATATTTTAAGATATCATTTCTACCAAAATCCAATATGAGCCTTGTAAATGAGCGTATCTGTCTTAGCCCTTCAACAAAACCGCAGTACCTTCATGCTATCCTAATGGGGACAAATCACATGCCACCATATATGGATTACGAACCGGGGGTTACTAAAAGTGAGAGCCTATATCGTTTTCGGGGGTCAAAAGTAGTTAAAATATGTGTGTTTGTTGCTTCGTACATGATCCGAGCTCAGAAATGTTTCAGAAACCTGAAACAACATTCAGATACCTGATACAAAATGGGACTGATCTCGAGGGTTGAGTAGGATTTCATCCTTCACTTGCTTCCGTCTGTATGGCAGGTTTTTTCAGGCTTCGGCTCGTTTCTCTCAATTAAGGTAGAACGTCCCATTATACGGGTCTCCGTTTCGAGCCTCTGGCCCACACTATTTCCGTGGCAGGCGTGTTGTGAGACCATGTCCATATCTTTGAATCGTTGTGAGAATCAGATTGCTTGTGAATCATTCTTTTGCATCAAGCCCGTAGACCTGCCTCGGAGCGAGATACATGGGAAATCTGTCAATAAGTTCCCGACGAGTAAGATAGCAGAAGTGGCATTCATCAATATATTCTTCCTCATGATCCACTTCATATTGCCTCGCTAAAGCCGCAGGTCCCCCCATAGTAAGTGGAGCGCATATTGGGTGCTCACCAGCTTTATATTCGTCAATCAGTTCAGAAAGAGGTCTTTGCCAAATATTACCCATGCTGATGCCTTGGCATAGGTGGATATGACCGTGTGAATCAAGATGCACCCTGGAAGGAGATTGCAGGTCTTCATGAGGACATTGTATTAGTTTATCCCAGGGTTTTTGAGGTAATCCCTCTGTTAATTTGTCAACTGCTCTTCCTTTGAACATCGCACCCCCTCCTACTACAGGGGCTCCCTTTTCCAGTCCTTGACCGGGCAATGCTTCGACAAAAGGCTTCTGGATGCAAATCGGAGAACTCGGTATACCAAGTTTGTGTGCTACAGTCAACGCTCGTTTGGCGAAATTATCTGTTCGTCCTCGGTTATGAAATATATCGTCGCTAATGCTGAGGAAATCCAATCCAAGTTCTTGAAGAGGCCTTAGTTTAAGTTCTGCGACTTTCTGGGATGTTGCCCAATATGCGTTGGTCACAATCCCGACCTGAAATCCCATGTTCCGAGCGAGTTTTACTCCCTCAAACAATAAAGGATAAAAAAGAAATGGTTCACCTCCTTCGAAGTATATCCATTTCACACTACCAATCTTTTGTGATTCTTCAAGGACATTACGTATCTGTTGTATCGTTATGGTACCATCTGCTTCTGGATTTGAGTAAAGGAAACAATGATCACACTCGTAAGTACATTTGTAGGTCAGGAAAATGTGGATTTCTGTTAACATGTCTACATCTCATTCTTTTTAGCTTACCAAGCGTCCACTAAACCGAGGGAAATTCTATGATTCAATATATGAATATGGGAGATCATCTCCAAATTAGTGATAGTCAATTGTGGGTGAGATAGGGTTTAACTAAGCCTGCCTGCCAGGGCGAAGCTCAACGAGCGTAGACTGGCCCAAACGTAGCCTGCCTGTCCCGTCATAGCTCGAAGGAGCGAAGACGGACGGAATGGTATTCCTGTCATATTATGTCATACTATGGCATAGTTGGCAGGTATTTATGGGTAATATTGGCAGAGTCTATATAAAACAAGAAAGCCCCTAACTCGTTATGAGTCAGAGGCCTATCTAATGCTTGTTACGTCGTAGTTCTTTGAACGAAGACGAATCGAGGTGAAAGGATTGACTTCGACTCCCCTTCGACAAGATCAGGGTCGCTCGTCTTACTACGCTTGTACACTGTACAAGCTCCGTTTCGAACCGAGGTTCTCATCCTTACTTGGTGTAATCACTAGATCGCGGAACTATCTATCTTTTCTGATACTCGCTTATTTGATGGGGGTAAATGCCATCCAAGCATCAGGGGATTAAGACAATATATTGGTTAGTGTATTCGTATTCTCCATATACTTCAACAGTGCGCAGAGTATACTGCAATTACTTCTGTTAAAGAGTGAGGTTTTTATTGACCACCTTCATATTTGAATGAAACTTTGACTTTTGCGCGAAAAGCTTCAATCTTTCCGTCTTTGAGCTGCAAATCAAGCGTGGAAACCTCAGCTATTCTGAGATCACGAATTGATTCAGCCGCTCTACTAACTGCAGCTGAGGCTGCTTTTTCCCATGATTCACTGCTCGTACCTACAAGCTCAATCACTTTGTAAACGCTCTCTGCCATTTTTGCCACCTCCTGTAAGATGTAATTACTCAACACTATCTGTGTATATTAAGATCATAGTTATTAGAATTCCACGAAATTAGCAGTGGCAAATACATTGGATAATCAAATCCTATTTCAAATAAACCATTTTGATTGTCTTGCTGTAATCCCCTGAGTCTTTGCGAGTCAAGGGCATGGTGGGCATATCACTGACTTACATTAAGTGTTTAATTTCCTGAGCTTAACTGCTGTGCCATATGCCAGAAGTTCCGCAGCACTGGCTATGACACTATTGGTCATATAGCGGACGTTGATAATCGCATCAGCCCCTATCGCTTCAGCTTGACTGATCATCCTATCAGTCGCTACCTCACGAGCCTGGCCCATCATCTCTGTGTATTCAGTCAACTCACCGCCGAGAATTAGCCTCATGAGAGCTGAGAGGTCCTTTCCAAGCCAAATGGCATATATCGTATGTCCCTTGACTAAACCTAAAACCTCAGTGACCTCATGGCCAGGGGTTTCAATGGAACTCTGTAGCCGTATGCGCTGCAGAGATTCAACTGGGGGGAGTTTCTCACCCAGACTTATGCCTTTTCGCTGGTTGATGCCCACCACAATCAGAACCAGTAGGATACCTCCCATAAGGCAGTAGATCGCATCCTTTAGCCACCAAGGTAGTGTGGGTTCATGGTACACGTACCAGGGTATCCCAACAAAGATCACCGTGAATAGCCCGAGCACAAAAGCAAGCGAACCAATGTGTCGAAGTATTTTCATGATTCCTCCTCTAAATAAGCAATTGATTTCAATCAGTCCTGAGAATCAGATGGAATAAATACTATTCGTATTTCAGTTTTGAAGTTTAACAAGATAGTGTAATGGCTGTCTATTGGCAACTAATCTAAACCCAGATCGAAGATGGTAATAATCAAGCCTGCCTGTCGCAGCGGAGTAAAACGGAGACGGGCCAAACGTAGCCTGCCTGCCTTGTCGTAGCTCCAGCGGGCGGAGCGTAGACAGGCGGAATGGTATTTCTGTCATACTATGGCGTAGTTGGTGGGTATTTAGAGGTAAATATGGCAGAGTCTATATAAAACAAGAATACAGCCACACCATATTTTCGCCTATCAGAGCCCAAACATTAATTACGCTCACACACCAGAAACTGCTGCTAAGGCAAGAATTAACACAAAAAAGCCAAGAACAATAACTACCAAAAACTGTAATAAACGTTTGCCAATTTCTTTCGACACAGATTTATTCGGACGCTTTTCGTCTTTTTTGAATGGCCGAAATAAACCGCCCAATAATTCAACAAAACCAAGGAATAATTCAACAATGAACATCTGCAAAAGTAAACTGTCAGAATCGTTTCACTACGTCTAACTCACCCACTTTATAAGATCATCTCACTTTATCCAATTTGCATGAATCTCTGCTGTTCGGATAGAGCGGTGACCTAAGAATGTTTGAAGCACCTCTTTTGGCATTCCTTTCGCCAACATGTTATAGACATAAGTATGTCTGAAGGTATGTAGGCTTATTCTGTTCTGTCGTACCCGGGTGCGTCTAATCAAGCCTGCCCAAACGTAGCCTGCGGGATGGTATTTCTGTCATATTGTGTCATAGTTGGCGGGAAGAATGATTAATGGCTTAATTACTTCTCAATAGATTCCCACGCTTCTACGATTTTATTGGGGATGGGATATTTGAGGAATTTCTTACTGTCTTCAAGAGCATCTGCTTTTTCTTGGACTTGTTTATAGGCAGCTTCAAGGTAGGATTTGTCCTCTAAAAGCTCAAAGATGCGGAAATTTAAGTTGAACTCAATATTTTTAGTTTTTCCAATGAGTATTTGTAGTTCTCTTGAGTCAAATACTTCTCCTGTTTTTTTGTATGAGAGGAAGAGATAGGTATTGGCTACAAGTAACAACTCATTGTTCTCTGTTTCAGAGTCTTTTTGAATTGCGATAGCTTTTTCTAAATGTTTAATAGATTTATCAAAATTACCGTGATTGTAGTACGCTTCTCCGATGGTACTATGTGCACGGCCAAACCTTTCTGCGTCCCCAAATTCCTTTGTTGATGAAAGACTCACCGCATCAGCGGTTTCAATATCATCCATACTGGCGACTCTTATCTTGCCTGCCCTTGATAGATCAGCTGTAATTCCATCCGCATAAAAAGCATCATCTTCCTTTCCTTTATTTTTGAGAGGAAGAACAACAACTGATGGAACTTCATCGTCAGGGTGTGGCTCTACTTTGTGTTCCTCATATTCTTTGGGGTCAGGATGATTGAGGTTCTCCGCTTTGAGAGCAAAGACATCAATTAATCTTCCAACCCCTTTCAACTGTTGCAAACCCAGCGGAATCCCATCAATCTTTTTCTTGTTAAGAAGTTCTTCAAAGACTGACTTGGATACACAGACCCCGCCCACTGGAGCCATGCTCTTCAACCTGGCAGCTACATTTACGCCATCTCCGAACACATCCTCCTCATCAAAGACAATATCTCCTACATGGACACCTATCCTCAGATTCATATCATCATCGTCATAGGTGGCTTGTTGGAGCTTTACAGCACAGGTTGCAGCATCTATGGCTGAGGGGAAGTAGGAAAGGGTGCCATCCCCTATTTCTTTGACGAATGTACCATTACAATCACTAATTAGTGGTCTAAGAATGGATCTCTTTTTTCTGAGAGTCTTTAGCGCAGATTCTTCATCTGCTGACATTGCTTTTGTATAGCCAGCAATATCTGTGAACATGATAGCAGCAAGTTTGCGTAATGGAGTTGTCGTCATGATTTCCCCTTTGCTGAAAATTTAATTTTAAGCAGCCCTGAGAATCAGTGGGAATAAATACTACTTGAGATATAGTATTGAAGTGTTTGCAAGATAGTGTAATGGCTGTCTATTAGCAACTAATCTAAAACCAGATTGAAGATGGTAATAATCAAGCCTGCCCAAACTAAGCCTGCGGAACGGTATTTCTGTCATATTGTGTCATACTATGGCACAGTTGGAGGGGTGCTTTAAATTAATATCTATGGGTACCTGACTATAGTGGTCAGAAAACTCATAATTGTTTACATTCAGGAAATAATAAACTCGTAAATATCTTCTTTTAACTTTTCTGTAGTGAAGTTAAACCATTTCAGTGCTTGATCTTGGCTAATATTATTTACCTCTGCATAATTTTTTAAAATTACATCCTTGTTTACAAGACTCATTCTTTCCAATATTTCGTGCGATTTACATTGATCGAAAATAGATTTTTTAAGTACCACCAATGTTCGAGGTTGATCTGCATAAAGGTATCTGCCCCATGATTCTAACCTTGCAGCAATATCAACACTTGTTCCATAGATAAATGATCTAAAAATGTTCAACGTACCTTTACTTACACCAATCCGAATGTGAAGATTCATATCATTTTTATCTATATATTCCTGCCAATTCTGTCCAAAGCGTAGGAGACACTTAAAAGCAAAATCAGCTTCAGAAAATGTTATAAAGAATGCATCCGCTATGGTTTGACGAATAATTCCTCCGTACTCCTCACATGCATCATGCATGATATGTTCCAATTTAGCCAATGCTGCCTCTACTCGCTCCATACTCTCACTGTCTACAAACGATCTAAACAGAGCTGCATCGGTAAACACGATGAACTGATTTTTAATAATTCGTGTTTTATGTTTTTGATTAATCTTGTATACTCTCTCAGCTTCATTAATACCCTTCAGATTATACCTATCAACAAAACTGTTACCGATCTCAGCTTTATTTAGTGCCAGCCAGGCACATTGTGATAGGTAGATTTCATTTGGAGGAGTAATTGCTTCAATTCGAGCTGCAAGATTTGCTGAATCACCAAAAATATCGTTTTCTTGATGTAAGACATCTCCTAATGTTATCGCAATTCTTATTTGAAGTGTTCTATCATCTGGCAATCCAGCCTGTACAATTTGGAGCTCCTGTTGTATTTCCACAGCTGCTATTGCAGCTGTGGTTACACTGGGAAAAACAATCCAAAATGAATCCCCTTCACCCTTAACAATTCTGCCACCACTCCCCGAAACAACATCTGTTACAATATTTTTGTGGATACCCAATAGTTTTGTGAGATCAGATTCTGAAGATATTGCGACACGATCTGTAAATTTGGCAAGATCAGTCTTCATTATCACTGTTGACTGTAGATTTGACATGCTGCCCCCTTATTGTTTACAAATGTATGATGTAATATAGTTGTGCTGGAGAAGTTCTCCAAATCGAGTGGATTAGTTGTTGGAGAAGTAACTACTCGAAATCAAGCCTGCCCAAACGTAGCCTTCGGAACGGTATTCCTGTCATATTGTGTCATAGTATGGCATAGTTGGCAGGCATTTATCGGTAATATTGACAGATAGTGGTTAAAACAAGAAAGCCTCTAACTCGTTATGAGTCAGAGGCTTATCTAATGTCGAGGTGAGAGGATTCGAACCTCCGGCCCCCTGCTCCCAAA
>JABMQQ010000196.1 GCA_013202495.1 Fidelibacterota bacterium
CCAATACCATCATACTTTAACACAAATCAATTAAATAACAGGATGATATAAAAGTTATAAGAGCTTGATTCTGAGCTTGTTATCAAATAATCTTAATTCTATCTTCTCTCCCATTATGAATTCAATTAATTTTTCGCAAATAATAAAGTTCGCTCTGACCCTCAGTTTACTCATGGGTACTCAGAGCTTTTCTGCTGAACTAATGCCCGTTCCCAGCATGCTGAGTATGGGGCAAATGATTAAACCACCTATCGACCTGGAAGATGATGATTTTCTGTTAGAGTATTTTATTCAGGAAGCCAAACGCTACTATGCAGATGGTAGATTGATGATTGTTGCACGGGATACTTTGGGTGTTCAATTTGAAGTTGAACGCCTCGTGGCAACCCTGGCAGCCATCGAAGAGATTGATGATCCCATCCCTGAGGAGATTAGAGAAACAGTTTCTGGTCTTAGCGAATTGGCTTCTTCAGATTTTGAAGGATATATCAGCAAGGATCTTCAGGATCTTCTCGGTCAACCCTCATTGAAGGACCAACTCTCGCGCATGAGTGACTTATTGGATTCTCTTGATGCGGATGTGGGTTTTATGGTTGTGGATGACAGAGATGGTCATCTCCCTCTCATCTTGAATAGCCGCGTAAAAACCATGATTAATCTTTTTCAGCATAGAAAGCACAAGGAATTCCAGATCTGGTTGGATCGTTATTCCTTTTATGCCACCACCATCAGGCCCATTCTGGCATCTTATGGTCTACCCGAGGAATTGATATATCTGGCGATGATTGAATCCGGCTTAAACACCAAGGCATACTCCTATGCTCATGCTGTTGGTCCCTGGCAGTTTATTGCTGCCACTGGTCGACGCTATGGCATGAAGCGTGATTGGTGGGTGGATGAACGCAGGGATGTGGTTAAATCCACACATGCAGCAGCAAAATATTTAAAAGACCTGCATGATGAATTTGATGACTGGTATCTGGCCATGGCTTCGTACAACACTGGTGAAGCTAGAGTGCGCAGGACCATTAGGAGGGAGGGACATCGTGATTACTGGCGCATGATTACCCTACCTAGACAGACGCGTAATTATGTTGCCACCGTATTGGCTGCGGCCATTATTGGTAGTGACCCGGAGAGTTATGGCTTCCATGTGGATGAGCTCACCGATTGGGAATATGAAATCATTGATATTGATCGCAGCCTTGACCTTGATAAAATCGCCCATGCACTTCGTGTTAATTATCAGGATTTAAAAACATATAATCCTGAATTACGACAGGGTGTCACTCCGCCCGCCAAAAAACCGTATCAACTCAAGGTGCCTTTAGGCAAGGGCTCATTAAATCCCACTGCCATGGCATCCATACCCACTTCGGATAAAATTGACTACCAGGTTCATTATGTACGTCGCGGTGAGACTTTGTCTGTTATTGCACGAAAGTACAATGTCTCCCTAACGAAACTTGTGCAGGCGAATCGCATTAAAAATCGCAACAGGCTTTCCGTTGGCCAAAAACTGGTTATACCTGCTCCTAAAAGTTATGCATCCACAGCAAGCAAAAAGACCACAAGCAAGTCTTCACCACCGGCAACTGATTATGCGAAAAAGACCTATACAGTTAGAAAGGGTGATACGCTGGGTCAAATTGCAGAAAATTTTAATACCAGCGCCAAGCGCATTCGACATTGGAATGGCTTGAGTTATGGGCAGCACATTTATCCAGGACAAAAATTGACGATTTACACAAAGAAGAATAGTGGATAACAAATACAAGAAAAAGAATCGCATTTATGGTGTGATTGTCATTGCTGTGCTTGCCGTTTTACTCTTTATGATTTCAACAAAGGAGGGTGAGGGCAAATGGTTTGATAATTCAAAGCGTATTGCAGTATTACCCCTGGAGGGGGAGATAAACACTTCTCGTAAATGGGTCTCCTCTCTGCAGAAGTTTGCTGAAAACGATAGAATTGCTGGAATTCTTATCCCCATCAATTCTCCAGGTGGTCAGGTCGCTCCATCACAGGAGTTGTATCATGCCATTAAAACAGTCCGGGATAATAGTGACAAACCCATTTTTGTAAGTATGGCCAGCGTAGCTGCTTCAGGTGGCTATTATGCTGCCCTCGGGGCTGACAGTATATTTGCTAATGATGGTACCCTCACTGGAAGTATTGGCGTCATCATGCAGTTTCCTATATACTCTGATTTGATGGAGAAGGTTGGTGTTGGTATGCGAACTGTGAAATCCCAGCAATTCAAAGATGCAGGTTCACCCTTCCGGGAGATGAATGAGCAGGAGCAGGCCTATTTCCAGGGAATCATCGATGATGTTTACGAACAATTTACTGAAGTTGTTTCTCAGGAACGCGGAATTGACGAGATAAATATGCAAAGTCTGGGAAACGGACGAGTATTTACCGGTAGACAAGCTTTCAAAGCCAATTTGGTGGATGCTCTTGGAACTTTCGAAGATGCCAGGAAAGCACTTTGCATCAGGGCAGGCATACCACAAAACAGCCAATTACAGTATCCTCTGGAGCCACGTAGATCCTGGTGGACCATATTAAAAGATGATGTTTCCTCGGCCTTGCCAGGATGGGAATCATCTTCAAGTATAAAATTGCAATATCGTATCCCCTATTAACAAAGGAGACTAGCATGACCAAAGCAGATATGGTGGATATCATCTCAGGCGGAACCGGTTTGACAAAAGTTGAGACGGAGGCTGTGATTGATGCTTTTCTCACAACTCTGGCTGAATCAATGGTCGATGGTCGTCGTGTGGAGTTTAGAAAGTTTGGAAGTTTTGGAGTAAAGAAACGCGCTCCTAAACAGGCCAGAAACCCTGGAACAGGTGAAGCCGTCAATTTACCGGCACGCTACGTCCCAGTGTTTAAGCCCTCTCGCTTGCTACGCGATCGTGTGAATGTTTCACTGATGGCTAGAGAATAGCGTAATTATACTACAATAAATTACTTTGTGGACTATGGTTGGGCTCTTATATTCGCGCCGCATTGAAAGAGGAGAAGCTACATGCCTTGTGGAAAAAAACGGAAACGGCG
>JABMQQ010000197.1 GCA_013202495.1 Fidelibacterota bacterium
CTAATTTGATGTAAAAGCTAAGGTGATACTTTTGGGTAAATTTTCAAAAAAAAGTTATAGGGATAATTTCACCACATTTCTATCCTTATCTCCTGACCAATTACCCAAATTGGGCGAAATTCTCCTGTTCGACAAATAAAATCTAATTACCATTGTAAAAGAATAGAGCAAAGAACTCTATTCTTCTGTTTCAAGAGCTTGGATAGCGTCATCTAGATCCTGGCCAATTACATCGCTATAGGCCATAGTTGTAGTAATACTGGCATGGCCAAGCTGTTTTTGTACCATCCTGAGATTATATCCACTGGCCTTATACAGATTCGTTGCGTAAGTGTGACGCAAGCTGTGAATTGAATAATGGGATGGAAGCTTTGCTTTTCTCGCATACTTCTTGAACACCTGTTGGATTCCCGAGCTGGTCAATTGATCGCCACGGTGTGAAGTGAACAGGTATTCGGATCGTCTAGTTCTATAATCCATATATTCAAGGATCTGGTTTTTCAAACCAGGTCCAAATTGAACAATACGATCTTTGCCGCCTTTTCCATTTCGCACAATCAGTGAGTTCTGGCCTTTCTTGAGGTACAAGTGTTCGACTTTCAGATTTGACAATTCAGAAACACGTAGACCAGTATTAAGTGCCAGCTCAATTATCAGTGCATCACGAACTGGTGCCTGAATGCCCTTTGCTTTTGCAAGTATGTAATCATCCCCAATAACAGTGCCATTGATAATGAGAGATTTTCGGTTAAACTTTTAGCTGAAAAAGGAGATTACAATGCGCAAGAGCCGCTATACAGAAAACCAGATTATCAGGATATTGAAAGAAGTAGAAGGTGGCAGGCTGGTCAATGATGTCTGCCGTGAGTATGGGATAGCTGATGCTACTTACTACCGGTGGAAGTCTAAATACGGTGGTATGGAAGCGTCTGATATCAAAAGGCTGAAAGAGCTTGAAGATGAGAACCGCCGATTAAAGCGGTTGTATGCCAACCTGAGCCTTGAACACGATGCCTTAAAGGACATCATTGAAAAAAAGCTCTGAAGCCAGTTGAAAAGCGTTCATTGGTTGATTATTTGATGTTGATATATGATCTCAGTCAAAGGGCAGCTTGCCGTGTGATGGCTATGTCACGCACATCATTTAACTACCAGCCAGATCACAGCAAAGATGAACCTGTGATCAAGGCGCTGATTCAACTGGCAGAAGAAAAACCGGCCTATGGCTTTGGGATGATGTTTGCGGTATTGAGGAGACAGGGAAAGACCTGGAATCATAAACGTGTTTATCGGATCTACAAACTTTTGAAGCTTAATCTCAGACGGAAAGGTAAGAAACGTCTGCCCAGCCGTAATCCTGAACCACTGGCCGTACCTGCTGGAATTAATCAATGCTGGTCAGCTGACTTCATGAGTGATGCACTGATGGACAGACGTCGTTTTCGTACTTTTAACATTGCTGATGATTTTAACCGTGAAGCACTGGCGATTGAGGTCGATTTTAGTTTACCGGCACCAAGGATTATCCGCGTGCTGGATCGAATAGCGTCACAGAGAGGCTACCCTGAGAAAATGCGCCTTGATAACGGGCCGGAATTCATATCAGTTGCCCTGGCAGACTGGGCTGAAGAGAATCAGGTTATGCTGGATTTTATTCAACCTGGTAAGCCTACTCAAAACTCCTTTATCGAACGTTTTAACCGAACTTATCGCACCGAAGTCTTGAATATGTATCTTTTCAAAGAAATATCAGAAGTAAGGGATATTACCAATAACTGGATCAGAGAATACAACGAAGAAAGACCACACACTGCTCTGGGTAGGCTAACTCCCAGGGAGTATCGATTGAATAAATGTACTGAAAACTCTAATTTTAACTGGTACTAAAATGGGTGGGAATACAAGTAGAGCTGCTTCGCGACAAGTTTTCTGGAGTTGTTTGACATCCTCTGGGGTGAGGTATTTATCTGGTGTGATTATCCATTGCGGCATAAGAATCTCCTTTCATGGTTCTTATACCATTATTTACAGTTGATTATACCACCCTGGGAATCGAACCCGGGCTTGGGCCTTATATTGCTGCACTTACGGCCGACCGTGTCTAAAACGTGACTGAACTTGAAAACATAAAAGCAAACAACTTATCTTCAGCAGTGTATTAAGGGGACACTGCATTCTCAACGTCCTCAGAGTCAAAGTGTGCTCTACTTGGGCTATTGTTTTGTCTAGTAGTGTCGTGATAGTTGTTAATTCTAGTACGTTGAGTCACCTTCGAAAGTTTTAACTCATCAAATGGGGTGTGGGCACCCCCCCCCCTCCCAGCATTCTTCGTTTGCCATCATTACACAGTATTTGACAGGTCGCCGATCCCGGTTTTCAGGCCTTGCCCACGCTTAGTTGTGGTACTTCATTCTATCGATTACCTTTGGCCCGATTATGGGTAATGCATAGCATTTCGCAATTTCTTTGATTTGTTTCTCCGCCTTTGCTCCAGGCCGAAACATGATCGGCATCCATTTCTTTGAGATTCCATATATTCTTATTGGTCGCCTGGTGCCCTATGGCACATAGCGAACAGTTCGAAATGCCCTTGGCTTTTGCTGCTTTGGTCTGCATGGTGTAGACAGTATTTTTGGTTGCATCATCGAACACACGAATATTAATCAGCTTGTGGTCCTTGGTATCGCCGAGGATATATTCAAAAATTCCTTTTTTATCAGTCACATACGGATCACTATATAGTCTCTGTACTAAAGCTGATACTTTCTTAGAATTATATGCTTTCTTATGATACTGTTCATATAAACGACCCCAGACACGCCCCTGCATTTCTTTCGTGACATCGATAAACACGTTTGACACCCAATCGAGTACGCTGTTGAAATAGGTTTTCAGCTCATTGATGTTGCCTTTGGTGCGATGGCTGCTCATATAGCCGCCAATATCTCCCCTACTTACCCAGTCTAGAGCCCGCTCCAGAAAGTCCTGTCGGTTTACACTACCTTTGATATATGCGCTCCATTTCTGATTGTTCGCGTTCTGGCTATTGCTGAACTCGGTTTTGGCAAGCGTTACGAATGGCCCGGAGTATATGGCGTTCAAGAGCTCTTGGGGGTTTAGAGGCACGCCTGCGATGTTGATAGTCTCAAACCATTGCTTTATCTCAGTCTCCGTGCCCTCGCACTCGTAGATTAGCAATTCGGATTTCAGTATTTTGGTTTTTTGGTCAGCGGCCAAGCTGTCAAAGTTTTTCGGATTGCCGTTATCCATGATCGCGAACTTATTCGTAATGAACCGTCCGATACTGGTGATGCGTTGCTGACCATCCAGCACCTCGAACTTTTCCTCTGCGACTTTGTTGAAGTAGATCAGTCCGAGCGGATATCCCTTGAGCAGCGAATGGATCACCGCCACCTCCTTCTTGCCACCGCCATCCGCATAGATGTAGTTCCGCTGGTACTCTGGCTGAATGGTGAGCTTTCCGCCCAACCCGTACAGCCCCTTTCCCTCCAATTGGTTGTATACAAAGCCATCGCA
>JABMQQ010000198.1 GCA_013202495.1 Fidelibacterota bacterium
AAGAAAAGGCCAACAAGCACATTCATGATATTGAGCACGGAGTGCATATCCACTTTCGCCAACTCTTCGTGCTGCAATGTGATTGATTGAGTAAATTCATATTTCATCTTCGAACTCCATAGGCTTAATGGTAGGATTTGGAACAATATATAGCATTCAAGTAAAGAATCGTCAATATTTCATGTTATTTGGGCAGCTGCGTATGAATGGAATTGTTAATAAGAAGCTGGATGGAAATGTCGGTCGGGTAGTTATTGTTGGCTTTCTGAATATGATGATCCTGTACTTAATTTGGAAGCAACAAAAGTACTTGTAAGTAAGCGCACAAAGAGCCAAGCGTCTAAAATGTTTCTCTAACACCCTGCACTATCATCTTTACTGTTCTGGTTAAGTGGTATACTTCTTGCTCGAATTATTGCTCGGCTTAAGTTTGCAACCTATCAGAACTAAAATCATTTCTCAGAGGCTCTGATATTGTGATGAATGGCGAGTTTTCGTTACCCACAAGGTTGCGCTTTCACAGGCTTAATACTTTTCGGAGGATTCCCGATAAATGAATCCAAAAGCGGGGGGTTGTAATGACCAATGATCAGGTAAGAAGACGCAAGCAGCTCCGGCAAATCAGCCTGGCATTACTCTATTTCATTGCCGCTCTTTTAGCAATTGAGCTCACCAAAGAGTCCGGCAGAATTGCCTCGATCTGGTTCGCAAATGCCCTTGTCGTTGCCGTCCTGTTAAAGAAGCCCCCTTCAGAATGGGCTGGATGGCTCGTTGCAGCATTCATTGGCAATATCAGTGCAGATTTGTTGACCGGTGATCCCCCCTTACAAGCAGTGATATTGAGTCTATGCAACACCATTGAAATTATTTTGGTCTGTGCTTTGGCTTCTCTCGGCCAGAAGCATGATAGGGGCAACCTGACTGAACTTCGTTCCCTGTCCCAGTATCTATTCCTTGGTGTAGTACTGGGTTCTGCCGTGGCTGCATTTTTGGCGAGCCTTACGCTCAATCTCTTGCACGGAATCCCAATCGGGCAACTATTCTGGACCTGGTTTATTGCGGATGCGTTGGGGTTGGTCATTATTGTACCCTTATTGGTTGGTGTATCATTTGCAGAGGCACGCTCTCTTTTTTCCGGTTCAAAGCGATGGGAATCCATCTCTTTAGTGATTCTCGTTCCAGCTCTGACTTTTGCATCCTTCTCCTTGATTCCGGATCAATTCCATTTGCTCCTGCTGGTATTGGCTGTAGCCACTACCCTGAGGCTTGGCTATGTCGGTGCCACCGTCTATATATTCTTAATGACAATAGCTGGAATTATCTCCATTGTCTTTTTTGATGGCCATATTGGCTCAAATCTTTCACTCCGAGCAGAGATCAGCTTGCTCCAGCTTTTTTCTTTTATCAATGTACTGATAATTTTGCCCATTGCAATTTTGATGCGAACAGCCAAAAACAATGAACTTCGTTATCGCAACCTTGTCGAAGGCACCACCGATCTGGTTACTCGAGTTGATATGTCTGGAAAATTTATCTTTGTAAACCATATGGCTGAAAAAGTACTCGGATTGAACCCCAAGGAATGCGTAAGTCTTCCAGCATTTGATTTTGTCCACGAAGAGGACCGAGAGTCAACACAAGCCTGGTTTGATGAATGGACAAGAACAAATAACTCTGCGTCCGGCTTTGAAAATCGGCAGGTCAATAAAAAGACAAGTGAAGTTCTGTGGATGCTTTGGACAGCCGATATGGAATTTGATGATGCCGGTGCACCAGTAGCCATTAACTCTATTGGAAGAGATATCACCAAACGCAAACAGGCAGAGGAATCGCTTCAAAAGAGTGAGGAACAGAAGCAGGCTATTGCTGACTACACTTATGACTGGGAAAGTTGGTTTGCGCCTGACGAAGGGTTGCTATGGGTGAACCCTGCTGTTGAGCGGCTAACTGGATTCAGCATAACTGAATGCAAGGAGATGCCCAACTACCCTCTCCCCATTGTATATGAAGATGACCAGGGGGTGTTTGGAGAACATCTACAGCAGGCGATAGCTGAACAGAATTCAACAAATAACATCGAGTTTCGCATCTCCCATAAAGATGGGTCTGTTCGATGGATGGGAGCTTCCTGGCAGCCAATTTTCGATAGTCAGAAACGCTATCTCGGCCAGCGTACCAGCATGCGGGACATCACCGAACGTCGGCAGGCAGAACAGGACAAACTAAATTTCGAGAAACAGATCCTCCAAACCCAGAAGCTGGAAAGTCTGGGTGTTCTGGCAGGCGGAATTGCCCACGATTTCAACAACATTCTTATGGGTATTCTGGGCTATGCGGATTTAGCGCTGTCAGAGCTGGACTCCTTCAATCCGGCTAGAACCTTTGTCGAGGGTATCAATGACTCTTCTCGCAAGGCTGCTGCACTGGTTAAGCAGATGCTGGCTTACTCTGGAAAAGGTAAATTTTCCCTTGAGCCCATTAACCTGAACGCTATGATTGAGGATATGGCTCAGATGTTGGCCATATCCATCACCAAAAACGTGGTCATGAAGTTCAATTATTCAGACGAACCCGTATTCCTGGAAGGCGATCCATCCCAGATTCGACAGATCATTATGAATATGGTAATCAATGCCTCCGAGGCCATAGGCAAAAAGAGTGGTGTGATTTCCCTGACAACCGGGAGTATGTATTGCGATCATGAATATATCGAAGGCACCGGGTTTGAAGCACACATTAACCGGCAAGAACAACTCCCTGAAGGAATGTATCTTTTTCTGGAAATATCTGACTCTGGAATGGGCATGTCAAAAGGTACCATTGCCAAGATATTTGAACCTTTCTTCACAACTAAATTCACAGGGAGAGGTTTAGGTCTTTCTGCCGTTCTGGGTATTGTGGGAGGACATCATGGAATGGTCAAGATGTATTCTGAAGAAGGCAAGGGCACGACCTTCAAAGTATTATTCCCGCTGTTTGAAGGTATTATGGACAGCAAATCACGCACAGCTAATTCTCTTGACAAAGATCAGGACTGGCAGGGACAGGGTACCTTTTTAATCGCCGATGATGAGGAAGCCGTCCGGACCGTTGGCAAACACATGATCAATAAGCTTGGATATGATGTGTTAACAGCAGATGATGGTCAACAGGCGGTTGAAATATTCAAGGAGCATGCTGAGAAAATCG
>JABMQQ010000199.1 GCA_013202495.1 Fidelibacterota bacterium
AACTCATTGTAATTGTCGGTATCGTCAAATGAGATACCTCATATTGACCTAGACCGTGCATACCCAATTTTCAAATATCAAGGAGAAATATTTGCATTCTCCGCTCTCATTTTCGAAAGCTCGCAAATATACTTGGGTACCTATGTCTCAGCAACACTAAAATTCAACTTTTATTAAAAAAATTGAGGCTGTTTTGCCACCTGATACCCGTCTCCTGTCATAAAGCGGCGCGATAATAATCTGCTTACCACCTCTTCACAACAATTATTTGTAAATTATCCCAAAAATATCACCAATACCTTTCCATCCTCACCTAACAACCAAACAATGAACCTACCTGCAAACACCGTAACATGCTGTTAATTATATGAATAGACTGATATATATTATGATTTTTCTCTGGATACCCTAATCCTCTCAAACGCCCTATAGTCATTTGATGCCTATACCCAGGTAATATTCTATACATAATTGTCCCCAAGGGGCGGCGAAAATTATTCATACTACATTTATGATTTTGCATAATTGTTCGGGCTCTTGGAAGCGACCTTGACACCGACGATCCAGACCGCGCAACTAACAACGCAATTTCGAGTCATATTGCTGGGCCAGATACAAAAAAAAGGGAGCCCGAATCCAGACTCCCTTTTAACCATTATTGTGCCCTTATTCGTAGGCAAAAGCTGTAACTACTTCAGAAGGGTCATCTTTCGAACGAGAACGCTATTCTGGGTGGATAGACGGTAGAAATAGACTCCTGCATCGGCAGGCCTTCCCCGGGGCTCTCCATTCCATTTAACGCGATAACTTCCGCTTGTCATTCGAGTGGAAACCAATTCCTCGACTACCCTACCCCTGATATCCAGAATTTGTAGAGTAACGTGGGTCGCTTCACCAATATCAAAGGCAATTGATGTGGTTGGATTAAATGGGTTGGGGTAATTTGCATATAATTTATGATTCACTGGCAAACCATCATGCTCCTCAACGCCAACAGTTGTGAGCTGTACTCCGGTCCGATGCAAATTTCCGCGGTGGGTTGGCCAATAGCTTGCAGTTTCCCCATTACTTGATATATCCATCACCAGCAGGTTGTCATCTGCACCAACTATGATTTCCAGATCGCTATCACCATCCAGGTCAGCCACCGAAGGTGATCCTTGTATATTGGCTGTATTCTCTACTGGAAAACCACCAATATTTGATCCATCCAGATTTAACCCATAGAGAAAACGATCATTTGAGCCGATAAACACTTCAGCAACACCATCGCCATCAATGTCAGCTATAGCAGGTGAGCTATATATAGCGCCACCAGTACTTACTGGCCAGCCTTCCAGAAATGTGCCTGTATGATCAACAGCATAGATAAGACGGTCAAGTCCGCCAATGATAATTTCCAGATCTCCGTCACCATCCATATCGGTAACGGCAGGATCAGCTTGAATATTCTGTGAGGCACTACTGACAAACCACAATTCATTACCCCCGCCATCATAGGCATGCAGCTTGTTGTCATCACTTCCAAAAAGTATTTCCAGTGAACCATCAGAGCTGCCATCGATATTAGCCAGGATAGGTGCGGATCTAACTCTGTCAGCAAGGATAACTGGGAATCCAGTGGCCTCTGTTCCATCCAGGTTAATGGCATGCAGACGATCACCCCAGGTACCTACAACGATATTTACACTACCATCACCATTAACATCACCAATAGCGGCACCCACAGTCATGTTACCATCCAGAGTCATGGGGAAATTCGCCAGAGGGGTACCATCATGATGCATGACTATCAGTTCATCATTATAAGAAACACTGACAATTTCCAGATCTCCATCGCCATCAAAGTCATATAAACTTGCAGGTGCGAGCATAAAGCCCGGAGCCACATGGATGGATTCAGCACTACCATCATGTTGTACAACATATAGGTTGCGATCAAGACCACCTACGACCACTTCCAGATCACCGTCATTGTCTACATCTCCAACTGAAGGTGTTGCCTCAGCCAGGTAGTTCAGCATAACAGGGAAGCCGGCAATTTCGTTTCCATCTGCATTTACAGCATGCAGGAGGCTATCATAGGCAGTAAAAATGATTTCATTGCTTCCGTCACCATCCAGATCCACTACGGCATTGCCGCCCTTAATAATGTCGGAAGTAAGCGGGAAATTCGCCTGCCATATACTCACATCGATACCAAATTCTAAGGTGACAGTGTAGGGATCATCGGAGCCATCATCTGTGGTCACCATGAGCTCCATAGGCAATAGGCCAGAGGGAGAATCTTCATCCACAGAAAAACCATAACGGTCGAGAATATTCACGCCGATATTACCATTATTAATATCACCATAACTTGCAGTACTATCGGTAACCATGATATGCTCATTGTTACTACGAAGAACCGCAGTTACACTCAATGCATCAAGCCAACCCGTGCTATTGAATAGGTTTATTCGCATCAGCGCAGATTCACCAGGTGAAAGCAGGCCGTCCCCATTGTCATTGGTCAGTGACAGGCTATATGAATTGTATGATAATTGTGGTGAGGTCAGACGGGCAATGGAGTTAAAGATATTGACTCGACCTGAACCCAATTGACCTGCAAAATTTGGATTGATCTGATCAATGGAGTCTGCACTTGACAGAAGGTTGTCGACCAACCAATCATTTGATGCTTCTGGATGGGTAGCTTTTAACAACCCAAAACAAGAGGCAACCAGGGGTGAAGCCATGGAGGTACCATCCCAGGATTGGTATGATCCGGCGGTTGTATATACGGTACTCCTAATATTTTCACCGGGGGCACTGATACTGATTCCTGAAAAGTATCCATTTTGTCCGGGACTGCCTATTTCATCACCATAGTTCGCCCAGGAAAAATTGTCTGAACTGCCCAGGGCGGTTACTGAGACAATTTTATCATAACCGGAAGGATAATGAGGTGTATCTGAGGGAGTCCCATTGTCATTTCCATTGCCAGCAGCTGCAACAATCAGTGCACCGTAGGTATCATACACCAGATTGGCGTTGGCCTGATCAGTTGCACTATAACCTGTTCCTCCCCAGGACAAATTTATGATATCTGCACCAGCTTTGGCAGCGTATAGTATCCCAACTTGTCCAAGGTTGATACCTCCATCGCTTTCATCATACAGCACCTTGACACACATTAAAGCGCCATTATAGATCGTGCTGGCTATACCGGTACCGTTATCAGTGGTAGCAGAGAGAATGCCTCCCACATGTGTACCATGCATTTTGTTGCCAGAATCTGCTGGTCCTGTAAAGGTACCCATGGGGTCATTGTCAGGATCATTTCCGCTGGTCGTCCCTGCCGGATCCCAACCAAATAAATCATCTATATAACTGGAGGCATTATTGTCCCAGTCATCGGCATCGAGACCATCCATAAAGGGAGAGGATGAATGTAGCGCATCTTGAAGATTTGTTGTACCATTGCCATCATAATCGGTCACATAAGCACCAACTTCCTCAGGAGTAACAACCCCATCTGAATTTGAATCGACAGTCCCAAATATATCAGCGGGAACTTCAGCTTGATTGATCCAAATGCGATCCTTCAGGTCTGGATGAGTATACTGCACGCCTGTATCAACGCTGGCCAATACGATGTTCCGATCACCAGGCAAAACACCACCTGCTATGTCAAACAAATCCCAGGCTTCTGGCGCTTTAATTTTTGGGAGATACCACTGGTTTCCAAACTGTGAATCATTGGGGGTATAGAGAGGACGATAAATCACCTCTTTTTCAGCATATAATACGCTAGGATCAGCATGGAAGTTTGCAATTACCTGTTCAAGATCGCTGCGTCTAGAAACCAGGCTGAGTCGATATACGTTTGAAAGGATGACATCACCATCCATATCGTCTGAAGTAGAGCCAGGCAGATATTGTTCCATGATCACAATTTCCCTCAGAGATAAAAGTCTATCCAGGCTTGATATTCCCGTTACTAGGGCACCACTTTTATCATCGATCTGTTCAACTGCAATATCTGGTTGCAGACAGATAAGGAAGCGATCGCCATAATAGGCCGATTTTTCAGGGGATGCGGCATAAACCAATGATGCCATTAGAAGTAAACTAGTGAGTATAAAATTTTTCATGCTTTTCCTTATCCCCTAATAAACAAAACGAGCTGAATTTCCTTTCCCGGATTTTCAGCTCGTTTAGTCTTTAACTAACTTTTACTATTTGAGCAATATCATCTTTCTTGTGAGATGTACATTGCCTGTGTTCAAAGTATAAATATAAATACCTGAGCTCATATGGGACCCGTCAATACTGAGTCTATATGAACCTGCGCTCTGATGTTCTTGTACCAGAACATCTACTTCCTTGCCACTGAGATCGAATACCTTTAACTCAACATTCCCGGATTCGGGTAGAGTATAGGCAATCTCGGTACTGGGATTGAAAGGGTTGGGATAGTTCTGGTCCAGGCTGTATGCCGTAGGTAGAACACCCTGATTAAACGCTTCAATTCCAACCTGAACAAAGGCGGTATCCACATCAATTCTGAACATCAAGTTATATTCAAGACCCAATCCGGACATATTGTCCCAGGTGATGCTGCCATCTGTTTCAGTGAGACCGTAGTATGAGTTACCACTATAGCCACCATCAGTATCAGCACCAACTGAAGCAGCACCAGGCAATTCTTTAAGACCAAAATAAACCGAACCACCAGTTACCCAGATCGAATCAGTGGTCACGTCCTCTACATTCCAACCTGTTACAGGAGCGTTCTCGCCAAAAATTTTCAGCGATGTGTGAGGAGTGCCATTTGGACCGTTGTCGTCCCAGACCTGACCAATAAAAGGGAAGGCTTCTGTATCATGAATATACACCTTGAGACGTTTAAGAAGTGTTGGATATCCTTCGGGTGTGAATTTAACAGCCTGGTAGTTTCCAGAATTAATATTAAATCCAAATTCAGCAGTACCATCATCATAGGCAATTTCAATCACAGTCTGTGATTCAGGCATGCCTGATACTTCATCAGAAAGGGGTCCTTCCATGCCGTCAGAAATTGCAGAGACAGCATAATAATACATGATACCGTTAAGTGCAGTATCATCAGTATAGAAGGGCACATTGAGTGGAGCAGTATTTAGAGGTAAGCCAAAAGCAGCACCAGCTGTTCTACGATACACGTTATATGTGAAACCACCTTCTGAAGTTGTTATACCAGCTGCATAGAGGGCATAATTTCCGTCCATGCCAGTACCGGTGAGTGATAGCATGGTACCTTCTGGATGCCATCCATAAGCTTCACCAGCATATTCACTATCTGAATCAAGAGCTACAAAAGGAGCTGTGGTATCTGTATAAGCCCATCCAACATAAAATCCACCCTGAACACTGATATTAGCTGCACTCAGGTCAAATACCTGAAGCTCATCCATGGCGGCGGCTGTTACGGGGTCACTCTCATAGATAATTTGTGAGCTGCCATCCCAGACAGTTACAATTATGGGTAAAATGGAGCCAGGAGTTGTTGTATTCCCACTACTTAAAACATAGGAAAAGGTCTGGATGGTTGTGGTCTGTGCAGCATTGTAATGTGCAGCCCACGCTGACCCAGCAACTTCACCACCAACCCATGGTACTGAACTTGAGATAAAAGACTCCATGGTCTCATCACCCCAGGAAAATGTAACTTCCTGTGATTCATTTAGATCGGCCCAACTCACCGCTACTTGTGAATCTCCAGGGTCTGCGGCTAAGCCATCAGGAACGGGTAAGGATCCTACAAAAACGAGGTGCCATAAATCGCCAGCAATTGGCACATTTGAGGCTGCAACCCAACCTTCACTGGTTTCACCATCGTTGGTGACAACACCGGCAATATCAATATTATCGATGATCCAACCAAACATGCCAGCACTTTGTCCAGTGCTATAAGAAGGATCTGAAGCAAATGCAAAACGAATTATTACTTCAAGATTCTGATAACTCGAGGGAATCGTAATGGTCACATCTTCCCAACCAGCAGATGCTCCGCCCCAGCCAGCAATGCCGGGTCCTTCGCCAAATTCAGAACCAAAACTATAAAGTGATGATGAATTATAAACTGGTGAAACATCATTCAATACTTCCCAGGAGCTTCCACCATCTGATGAAATTCGAACATTCATGCCATCCCAACCATCGTAGGGAGTGGTTGCACCAGCAGGATCTTCAACATTTCTATTCTGCTTGAAAGTAACGGTGTTGACCTGTTCGACTGGTAAGGTCAGCGCAGGTGAGTCTAAAACCTGATACCAGTGGTCATTATATCCGCCAGCTGTGCCAATATCGGGATCATTCATAGCCCAGGACTGACCAGCAAATGCACCAACAGTGGTCTGATGAAAGTGAGCTGGTTCAGCGGTACCATCAACAGATACCCAACCAGTTAAATCTTCATCTTCAAAATCGGCAAAGAAAACAGAAGCACCATCTACATCAACACTAACATCATCAAGGAAGATTCCCTCACCACTTGGAGTATCTGCATCGGTTTGCATGTACCAGCGGAACTGGACATCGCCACCTGCATAATCATTCAAGAGTCCATCAACGGTATAGCTCTGTACAAAACTGCTCCAATCGCCAGGAGCATCTGTATAGACATAATTGCTACCATCAGGATCACCATAAGGATTGGAAATGGCATACCAGGTACTACCACCATCTACTGTCAATTCGCATCCCCAATAGTCAACATCTGGAAAAGCATCAGGATCAGTAAAACTTCCACGGATAAAAAAGTCAAAAAATACTGTATTTCCAGCAGGTAATGTGATAACTGGAGAATACATGTAATTCAGCATATTCGTAATAAGGGTCATGTTTTCATCTTGACAGGCTAATGCAAAATCACCATTTCTGAGGTCTCTTAAAGCGCCTGCTTCATGGTCTTGAATTGCACTGCTTGCAACCTGATGGGTACCCTTTATCATTAACTGATTGTTGGTATGATTGAGTCCCTCAATCGAACCAGCAAATGCTGACAAGGCTACTAGCGTAATCAATAAAACTTTAAATAGCGACTTCATCTTTTTTCCCTTTTTTTCCTATATTTCTGATCAAACCAATTTCAAATAATCTTTTAATTTTCTTCTAAAAACCAAATCCAACGGATACCTGCTGAACCATGCCTAATATACCATAATTTGAATATGAATAGTCAAATAACAATTTCGTACCATACAGATTATAATTTAGACCGGCTCCAATGGAAAAGCGTCTCAATGAGTATTTATCTGAGCCATAATAACTATCCCAACTGGTGGCGGTGAATTTAGCAGTTCTTACGGCCAGCCCATCTTCAAAGTCTTCGTTGGCATCACGTACACCATTGTCATTCCAGTCGATGTAGGGTTCTCCCAGATCATACTCACCATTGAGAACATATTCGAATTCCTCGTATTCCACGGGCCATTCATATTTCAACTTATAACCACCCCTGAGAAAGAGCATATCATCGAAACTGTATTCAAAGCCGATTGCACCCCTTAAAACTGCATCAAAGGGATCGTTGGCATCAACCAGGAGACTTAAACGGTGCACTGGCGTAGGTAGCCAGGGGCTTTTGCCACCCAGCAGGTCCATACGCAGACCAGCTCTAAATACCAGTGGAAGTGGCCATTCTTCAGTGAGCAAACGTGTGGTAACCACGGGGCTACTCTGAAAATCATCACTCACATCAAGTGGTTGATTTAAATCTGGACCATCGAATCTACTCCCAACACCAAAGTTCTGAATGGACATACCCAGGACCATACCATAGATACCCAGATCAAAATTGGACCCGATATCAAAGGCGAAAGTGCTGGCAGATTCACGATAAATCGTCTCTCGAATCATTTTTGCCGAAACACCCACAGAAAGTCTATCTGTAAGGCGACGGGCAAAGGCCATTCCCAACGCCAAACCGGTTGCCTGGAATTGTTCTCCTGTCCCATCAGGGAAATCGAGAGTCGTTACTTCCATATCACCGGAATTCATATACTGAGCGACAATACCCAGGGTATTGCCTCCTCCAATTGGTATGGTGAAGCCTAAGAAACTGTTGGTAATACCAGCATAGAGCTCATTATTACTCATATAGAGTTCGGGTCCCACGGTGGTGGTAATTCCGGCGGGATTCCAGGCCATGGACTGTGGCCCATGAGCCAGTGCAGTGTAGGCACCTCCCAGGGCGGCACCGGCAGCACCATATTCTAGTTTAAGAAATTGACCAATTGAAGTAGCTACCTTGGAGAAATCATCTCCGGGGTAAACCGTATTCAATGAGTCCTGTCTTGTATCTTGTGCCTGCATGAGGCTGGGGACAAGGAGCATGAAAATGATTAACAACTTGAATGAGTTTTTCATTTTTGCAGTCCTTGCAGGAGCGTATAAAACATTTGAATCCATCATCATACCCTCCTTATCTGATCACGGCAAATCTGCCGACTTGTTTTTCATGGT
>JABMQQ010000200.1 GCA_013202495.1 Fidelibacterota bacterium
GGACGATTTATAACCCTGAAAAATTTCCGAATCTATCCGATGTAATAGCCCCTCCCTATGATGTAATCACACCTGAAGAAAGACGATTTTTCCTTTCCAGATCACGGTTTAATAGTGCTCGTCTCATCCTGGGTGATGAAAAGAGTGGTGACTATTTCGAAGATGAGTTCTACGAAGGAACTCGGAATCTGATGAAGAAGTGGCATGAAGATGGATCTTTGTGCAAACGTGAACAACCCGGACTATTCTTCTTGCACCAATTTTTTACTGGTCCTGATGGAGAACAACATATCCGCAAGGGCTTCATCGCACTTATGCCGCTAGCTCCTTATGGGGCGGATACAGTAAGGGCTCATGAGAAAACCCACGCTGGGGCTATAAAAGACAGACTTCGATTAACCACGGTCACCAAAACAAATTTTTCTCAAATCTTTTTCACTTATCAGGATACAGACAATAAAATCATCAACTTGTTTGATGAATCTTTGTCTAAAGCAGTACTTAAATTAGATGGCAGAGACGAAGCCACCGGTGTGGAAAATATCTGTTATTTGATTGAAGATGAGGATGTTATTGCAGAAGTCCAGGAAATGATGGACGATAAACCTGTTTTCATTGCAGATGGGCATCATCGCTATGAAACCCATAGCCAATATCAGAAACAGCGCTTGGATGAAACAGGTTTTTCAGAGATCGATGCGAATTACATCATGGGCTACTTCTCATGTTCACAGGATAAAGGATTGAAAGTTTATCCAACCCACAGAACGCTGAGGGGATTGCCTGAGTTTTCATATCAAATCCTCATGGACAAGCTGTTCGAATATTTTGATATCCTTAAAATGGATATTGACGATGTGGAATTAGGACATGACCATCGCACACTCATCATGGCCAATGCAGAAGGGCAGCCTATTGCTTTAAGGCTCAAAGAGGAAGCCTTCAATGATCTACGTCATCGTCTCGCTGATCCCATCCTGGCAGAGATGGATACGGTTATCCTTGAAGAAATCGTATTGAAGGGAATTCTCAAGCTGACGGATGACGATCTTGAGCATCATCGCTATATCGAGTACCATAGAGATATTGATGGCTACTGGGAGGCTTTGCGCTCAGGGAGTCAGGTTGGATGGATCATGAATTATCCTGACAACAATATTTTATTTGAGATAGGGGGACGAGGTCTTCGACTTCCACAGAAAAGTACCTATTTCTTTCCAAAACTACCCACGGGCATTGTTTTTAGAGAATTGGAGGACTAGTAAGGCATGAAACCAAAATTATTTATTCCGGGACCTACTCACGTGGAACAGGATGTGCTGGATGCAATGGCCCAATATCCTATCGGCCACAGGACATCTGACTATCGAGAGTTGCAGTACAAGGTCGTGTCAGGAATTAAGGAGTGTTTGTATACAAATCAATCCGTTTTGGTCTCTACCAGCTCAGCAACAGGTCTTATGGAAGCTGGTGTCCGTAATCTTAGTAAACAGAAAGTCGCTAACTTTGTTTGTGGCGCATTTTCAAAGAAACAGGCAGCGATCACCAAAATCTGTGGTCTGGATCAGGATGTATTTGAGGTTGAGTGGGGACAGGCGATTACTGCAGATTTCGTGGATAGTGTTCTCGCCAGAGGTAACTATGACCTGGTTACGGTTGTTTTCAATGAGACATCCACCGGTGTAATGAATCCTCTACAGGAAATTGGTGAAGTCGTTAAAAAATATCCCGATGTACTTCTCATGGTTGATGCTGTAAGCGGTATGATGGGGGCTCCCATAAAGGTCGATGAGTGGGGTGTTGATATGGCCTTAGCAAGTGTGCAAAAAGCCTGGGCTTTGCCACCTGGTTTTGCTGTTACATCGCTTTCGGATAGGGCGCTGGAACGCAGTCGGTCGATTTCTGACTCTCAGAAGGGTTTTTATTTCGATTTTGTTAGAATGCATAAAGCTGGTGAAAAGTCTGAGACCATAGTCACACCAAGTATCCCTCATTTATATGGGCTCTCAAAACAATTGGACAAAATTAAAGCTGAAGGGCTGGAAAATAGATTTGCTCGTCATAGAGAAATGGCACAAACCGTACGAGAATGGGGGAGAGAAAGGTTTGGACTTTTCGCTCAGCCTGGTTATGAATCTGATACTCTAACCTGTTTTGGGAATAAATCTGGCATGGACTTGATAGCACTCGCTTCTGAAATGAAATCAAAGAATTATCTCATTTCAGGTGGATATGGTGATTTGAAGGGAAAAACTTTCAGACTTGCCCATATGGGAGATCTGCGAATGGAAGATATTAACGATGTACTTGGTGTTTTAGACGAGGTCATTGAATCCTTATGACAAAAAAAATTCTGATTACTGACCCACTTTCACCTGCAGGTAAAGAAGTCCTGGAGAATGCTGGTCTTGAAGTGATAGAAATCCTGGATCAGGACGCTGAAAAAATGGCTGCGGTTCTACCTGAGGTTGAAGGCTGGATCATTCGCAGCGGTACAAAAATTGGTGCCGAAGAGATCGGCAAAGCTACCTCGCTAAAGGCTATTGGCCGAGCTGGCGTAGGGGTTGACAATATTGATATAGAGGCAGCTACTTCTCATGGGGTGGTAGTCATGAATACTCCCGGTGGCAATACAGTCTCGGCTGCAGAGCATACAGTCGCTCTGATGATGTCGCTGGCCAGAAACATTCCAGCAGGTGATAGCTCAATGAAGGCTGGTAAATGGGATCGCAAGGCACTTGTTGGAACGGAGCTAAATGGCAAAACCCTGGGTCTGGTAGGTCTGGGAAGAATCGGCCAGGAAGTTGCGCGACGAGCCTTGGGTTTGCAGATGAAGGTGATCGGCTATGATCCCTATGTCGCTCAAGATCAGCTGGTTGTCAAAGATATTGAAGTGCAGAGTCTTGAGGAAGTCCTCCTGGCTTCTGATGTGATTTCACTCCACCTACCTCGTACTGAAGATACTCTGAATTTGATCAGCACACCGGAGTTAGAGAAAATGAAATCGTCGGCAACACTCATTAATTGTGCTCGAGGTGGCCTGGTGAATGAGTCTGATCTGGCTACTGCGCTAAATGAGGGCGTCATCGCTGGTGCTGCCGTGGATGTCTACACAAGTGAGCCTGTTGTCGATAATCCACTGGTGGGAGCAAAAAATATAGTTCTAACTCCTCATTTAGGAGCGAGTACTCGTGAAGCAGGAGAGAATGTAGCTGTTCAAGTCGCTACCCAGCTAAAAGAATACCTCATCGACGATCATTTGAGTAATACCATCAACTTGCCCATATCAGATATGAGCATCTTAAAAACAATAGGTGGCTCACTGGAATTAGCGTATAAGTTGGGAAGTTTACAACACCCACTCCACCAGGCTGGGATCAAATCCATCCGACTTAGCTACAACGGTGACTCTGAGCATATCAAGCCTTTACTTTACACTGCTTTTGAAGGAATTATGCATGACCGTTTTGATGGAATCATCAACCTCATTAATGCCAAATCTGTAGCAGAATCTCGTGGCATTGCCTTGAGTACACTTTCCGATCCGCATGTTAGCCAGGTTCAGAATGTAGTGGCTGTCAAGGTGGAATCAGCAGATGGGGCGGTCTGGGAAATGTTAGGGTATGTAGACCAACATGGTGGTAAAAGATTAATTCGAGTAAATGATTATCATATCGATGTACTTTTAGATGGTCCCTTGCTTATGATCTTGAATGATGATGTTCCTGGGGTTGTTGGGGAGGTAGGAACTCTGCTTGGTGACAATAAAGTGAATATTGCAGAGTATTCGCTAAGTCGTCTGGAGGGCGATACTGCACTCTCATTGATTAAATGTGATTCAGCTCCCTCTGAAGGAATCATTGAGAAATTAAAGAGTATTTCTTCCATCAAGACGTGCTATTTTCTTGGGTGACAGTTTTTTAAATAATTTTTGTATTCAGGGGAAGGAGAGACTGTCTATCTGTCCCATGAAAAAACTTTAGAGGTATCGAGATGACTGAAGAAGAGAAACAACCGGAGCAAGAAGAAGAAAAAGTTAAGTCAGATCGTGGATCAAAATTGATGGGCGATATGATGAAGGGTTTACGTGATTTTGGTTCAGCCGCCCTAGACAAAGCTGAAGAATATGGAAAAATTGCCAGTGATAAAGCAGAAGAGCTCACGAAACTGGGTAAAATTAAGTTGGATATACACCAGCTAAATCGGAGTCGGATCAAAAATCTTTCTGAATTAGGTGAATTGGTTTTCAATTTAGGCGAAGATAAAAAGCTTAAAGATTTAGCTAAGCATGAAAACTATGTGGCTCTGGTTAAATCGATTAAAGACCTGGATATTGAGATCAAAGAGAAAGAAACTCAAGCCGAGACTGTAGAGATTGAAGAGAGCAAGGAGGATAAGGACTAAAGAGGACATATTTTAGATTGAAAATCATCTCTAAAATACCATTTATCATGCTCAAAAATCCTTGTTATCAATTACGCTGCGGAGTATACTTCGCAGTCTAAGAAGCTAGGAATAGGAATCGGTAATATGATAGGAAGGAAAAGTAGTATAAAAATGAAATCCCC
>JABMQQ010000201.1 GCA_013202495.1 Fidelibacterota bacterium
ATGAAACCCTGGCTGAAGAAATCAGTTTTACCAGAAATGATGATGGCTTCCAGGCTGAATTCAAGATCGGGAAAAGCACTTTTAATGTAGGGATTAAACGCTATTAAACAGATGCTTAAATTTTTGAGTCTCACAGCAATCATAGTTGTGCTGGATCATGCTACCAAATATTGGGCTATTGTGGCCTTAAAGGGGCAGCACTATTGGCCGGCAGATGGAAATCTCTTCCGTTTGGACTATGCTGAAAACTATAATATGATTTTTAGTCTGACCTTTATACCGATGCCACTGGTAAATGTCATGGCTATCGGTGCCATAGGTCTGCTTTTTTATCTCCTCTATCAGTATAAAGACCAGCATGTATTGCCAAGTGTGGGTCTTGCGTTTATTCTGGGGGGGGCTTTTGGCAACATACCCGAACGTTTGATTCGCGGATACGTCGTTGATTTTATCAGTTTTGATTGGCCGGATTGGCTCTTTTTTACCAGATGGCCAACTTTCAATATTGCCGACAGTGCTGTCAATGTTGGAATGATCTTGTATTTGGGGTATGTCTTTTTTGTTGAAGGCAAAGAAAAACGCCTTGATCACATGGACACTGGGATTGACGCTCAAGAATCTTCAGTATCCTAAGCCTCAATCTTATAAAAAGAATTCTTTCAATAATCTTTCTATTCTGAAGCCTTCACGCTATATTTGCTACAGCGATTTCTAAGTGCAAATATTGAAAATAGCCATCTCCATAATACCCACTCAATTTCAAAACTAGTTAGGAATGAGTAAAGCTGATTAATCAGACTGATCAACGCAGTTCGACCAATGAGACTTTTGAGGTAAATATAGACAACCTGCAAAGGCCTGTCCGCATTGATAAATTTTTGTCAAGTCGCTTACCTACGCACATCACTCGGAATCAGGTTCAGAAATTACTTAAATCTGGTAAGATCCAGGCTAATGGGAAGCCCGTAAAGGCCAGCCATCTCGTTGAACCTGGTGAGCACATTACTGTTGAGTATGAAATGCCATATTCTCCAACACTGTACGCTGAGAACATCGCTTTGGATATCGTATATGAGGATGATTGTCTCATTGTTGTAAACAAACAACCCGGTCTCATTGTGCATCCAGGTGCAGGAAATTCAACCGGTACTCTGGTTAATGCCCTGATTTATCATTGTGAACACCTCTCTAATGACAACGGGTTACTGCGTCCTGGAATCGTTCATCGTCTGGATAAGGACACTTCAGGGTTACTCATCTCAGCTAAAGACAATAGAATCCATGGCAATCTCCGATCTCAATTTTCAAAACGTACCATAGAAAAATATTATTATGCCCTTGTGTGGGGAAGATTTGATGAGAATAAGGGTGAAATCAATGCTCCCATCGGGCGTTCGCCAAAGAACCGAAAAAAATTTACTGTGATTGATACAGGCAAACCTTCACTATCACTTTATGAGGTAGTCGAACGATTTGAATTCCTGACCCTTGTAAGAGTCAAACTTGAAACTGGTCGCACCCATCAAATCAGAGTACATATGACACATGTTAACCACCCAATTTTTGGTGATCCTTACTATGGGGGCCGTAATTCAAAAATTATTACCCTGAACATGCGCAATAGACAACTGGCAGCCAAACTCCTGGGAATGCTCAATCGTCAGGCTTTACACGCCCGCCGTTTAATTTTTAAACATCCCATATCAAATGAGGTTATGGATTTGCGAGCTCCCATGCATGATGACTTTGAGCAGGTCCTAAGCGTTCTGAGAGAAGAAAGCCAGTACGTATGAGTTCAGTCTTGACTACTCAAATCGACCATTTCTTAGCATGGATTGAGGTGGAGAAACGTTATTCCCCAGAAACGTTGAGGGGCTATCAGATTGATCTCACACAATTTTGCCAATTCCTGTCCGATTATGACGTGGAATGCCTGAACAAGCCTAATCAGATAAATCGAGGGGTGATTCGTAGTTTTTTGGGCTATTTATCTGGAGAATTGAATCAGCAACCCCGATCAGTTGCGAGAAAGCTGGCTGCGCTCAAATCATTATTTAAGTATATGCATCGTGAAGGTGTTGTGACATTGAACATTGCAGCTTATGTGCATACACCCAAACTTCCAGGAGTTATACCAAGCTATTTGTCAGAGAATCAAATCGTGGCGGTTTTGGAAAGGTTGGGAGCTTCAGATAGTTGGATGGGGAAGCGCGATCTCGCCATCGTTGAATTGTTTTATTCAACCGGAATGCGTATTTCCGAGTTGGCTGGCCTCAAAACTGGCGACTTGAATATTCAGAAAAGCACAGTAACGGTATTAGGGAAAGGTTCAAAGCAACGAGTCATTCCCGTTGGGCAATATGCCTGGGAGGCAATTGAAAATTATCAATATGCCACCAAACATAAATTTGGAGTAAGAAAGAGAGACGAAGCTCTGTTTTTAGGAAAGAATGGAACGCCTCTGGGCAACGATGGAATACGCCGGCGAGTAAAAAAAGCCATTCAAGCAATTGCTGAGTTAAAAAAGATGAGCCCCCACGTCTTGCGCCATACCTTTGCCACACACCTTTTAAATGCAGGAGCTGACTTAATGGCTCTTAAAGATTTACTAGGTCATGCGAACTTGTCAACCACTCAGGTGTATACTCATGTCCAAGTTGACAAAATGAAGAAAGCTTTCCAAATGGCCCATCCACGGGCAGAAAAAAAATAGTATGTTAACAACACACCATAAAGCAGGAGGAGCCAATGAAGGTAAACATCGTCGCCCGACATTTTGACATTTCGGAGAAAACACGGGACTATATTCAGGCTGAGATAGACCA
>JABMQQ010000202.1 GCA_013202495.1 Fidelibacterota bacterium
TCCCAAAGCAGGTGCGCTAACCGGACTGCGCCACACCTCGATTGCGGCTTTCAGTGAGACTTGAACTTTGAACTCGACTGCAATCGAGCCTCGGCATAGCTACCGGCAGGTAGCGACGACGGGCTAAATGAGGTCAATCCAAAATCTCCAATGATTTGTCTTGGGTCTGTCCATTTGAGGGATGCATAACCAAATACTGAATCATCCTATCTAAAAGCGGCATGAATATAGTTTGTGAAAAAGGGATTTCAAGCCCGTTCTGCAAGGCTCACCGCAATTTTCGCTCCTAACTCAACATTATTCAAAGCCAGAGCACGATTTGTGACCAAACTTCGGCCCGCTGTCAACTCCACAATTCGCCCCAAAAGATATGGAGTGAGCTCCTTCCCCATGATTCCAAGCCTGGTTGCATCTTTAAGAGCAATGTCAATGATAGCACTCATTTCATCCAAAGGGATTTCAATCTCTGGCGGAGCCGGGTTGGCTATCAACATCCCTGAGTTAATCCCCAGGCTGCATTGGGCATCAAAGGCAGTGGCAATATCATCCGGGCTGTTCAGAGATTGATATATTTCCAGACCTGATCGAGATGAATAAAATGCAGGAAAATCGGTAGTCTTATAACCGATAACTGGGACACTCATGGTCTCCAGATATTCAAGAGTTTTTGGTAAATCAAGTATGGCTTTGGCTCCAGCCGATATAACAATGACCGGAGTACGGGAAAGTTCTATGAGGTCAGCCGAAATATCCAGATCCTTTTCGGCGCCACGATGCACTCCACCGATCCCTCCAGTAGCAAAAACCCTGATACCAGCCTGGTGAGCCAAACGCATGGTTGAAGACACGGTGGTTGCCCCATGTCCACCAGTTGCCAATGTCCCCCCTATTTCTCTAGTTGCGACTTTTTTTACATTTCTATCAGAAGCGAGGATAGCAAGTTGGTTTTCGTCCAGCCCAATGCAAACCTCCCCATTCAGAATGGCAACCGTAGCTGGTATAGCCCCATAATCCCGGGCTGTCTGCTCAGCTTCTCTGGCAAATTCAAGATTTTGGGGATAGGGCATTCCATGGGCAATGATGGTGGACTCAAGAGCTAAAACAGGATCCCCATTGCCAAGGGCGGCTTGGACATCTCTCGAATAGTTAAATATTTTTTTCATGCTTGAAATTATGCGGTATCAAAGAGATAGCAATTGATGACTTGGTTACTGGTGAAGTACTTCAGTTCTCGACCATTTGAAGCAGGTTCATATTACCATTCCTCTATGGGAACGTCCCAACTCCATCGGCCAGCCTCATCCACCCAGAAATTTGCATCCAGACCATTATTCCAATAGCATCTGATCCGGTATTCTTCTCCATCCACAGATGTGTAATCATAGTACTTACTGAGAAAGTACTTACCTCTAAGTCCACCATTTGGTACATCATTCCAATCGGAACCAACTACATTTTCCCAAATCGGAGCCAGGGGATAATGCCCCTCCATACCCTTATATATTTGCAGGAAATTTTTCACATAACCCATGGTTACCATGACCTCAGAACGTTTGGCCTTTTCAACATTGTTCCTGTAAACAGGAACAGCAATAGCACTGAGTACGGCAATGATGAGTACTACAATGAGCAATTCAACCAGTGAAAATCCTTTTGCCCAGGATAAACGAATAATTTTTACTTCTGCCACCATAGGCTCTCTAGAGCTATTCTTATCATGATGTCATAATGTAATCGATGGAAAAGACAGGTTGCTGAAATAATAGGGCGCAGTTTCAAACGGCGAACTCCAGTACGGATTAGCTGAGAAGTTTCTCAGGATCATTTTTTATATGCAGATCCCGTTGAGGAAAGGGGATTTCAATATTGTTTTCTTTAAGGACATCCCAGACCTTGAACAGAACATCACTTTTAATATTCCCCATACCATTCTTGGGATCATCTATCCAGACCAATAACTCCATATCCACAGAACTATCCCCAAAGCCCCGTAATAGGCATATCGGTGAGGGGTGTTTAATAATTCTGGGAATGGATTCCATAGCCTCAAGGGCCAGTGATTGTACCTGATGGGGGTCTGCGTTGTAAGAGACACCAAAAGGGATCCTGACCCTTACCTTGGTATCAGAATAGGACCAGTTAATAACCTGCTGGGTTATCAAATCTTCATTGGGTATCAAATATTCATGCCCATCATGGGTCACTACACTCACATAGCGTGCACGCAAACTGGATATCCATCCATAAACTTCACCGATCTGGACAACATCCCCAGGTTTGATGGAGCGATCACTAAGGAGGATAATGCCACTAATCAAATTGGATACCACCTTTTGTAATCCAAATCCAAGTCCAACACCAAGCGCGCCACCAAATACAGCCAGCGCGGTAAAATCGATACCGATACTGTTAAAAACAACCAGGGCAATGATAAAATAAATGAGTCCACTGCTCGTTTTGCTGATTAAAACTCTTGCAGAAGCAGTCAGTTGTGGAATCCGATGTAATTGTTTATCAATATATCCAGTTAGCCATCCCCCAAATCGCAAGGCGACTAGCAAGAGTAAACCGGCTTTTAGCAATGAGAGTACCGATATATGAACCTCACCTACATCAAAAGCGATCTTCTCCAAAAGCGTAACCATGGGGTCAAATACATCCAGGATGATTAGGGCAGCCATTCCCCAGGCAGTTATGGAAACAGCAACAGACCAGAACCGATCAAATATGACTGCGCTTGCCAGTTTGATTAAAACCCATACGGTGACAAGAGTGGCGATTAATTCCAGCACTAATGCTTCAATTCCCAACTGGGCATATACCAGGTTGGAAATCCACAATAATATGATGAGATGGAAACCCACTAGTTGGATGACAAATGCGTCTATTAAATTTATGAGCAATCGGTTTTGGAGAGCAAGGTAGGAAATATTTTCTGTAAGAAAGGATCTTACCCTGCGGGCTACCAGCCATGCAATCCCGACCAGAATAAGGATTACACCTAGCTGATAAAGGTGGTGTGAAATGAAGATATTGGTTAAGAACCACTCACGAAACAAATCGAAAAGAAGTGCAAAATCCTCAGTGTACTTTTCTAACATACCAATTGATCCTCTACTTAACTGTATCGCTCACAGTTGCTGTCATCGATGCAGGGAAACTAACTATAATAATGCGTTTAAACGCCAGGAGGTTATCGACTCCCCAGGGACATTTTTGAATGATCGTTAGTATCAGAGCGACGACCATGAATGATATAAAATAGGTCCCAATTACGCGTTGAATATAATTGAACACTTGTCCTTCAAACCAATTACTATAAAAATTGAAATAGACAAAAGCAGCGATGGCAATAAGAGTATTCTTAACTTCAATCAGGATTCCTATAGTATGGCTCACCTGGAGTTGCCTCCCCCCTTCCTACTCAGAGATTTCCCAACTGTATTCACCCTTTTCATTCATCCAGAAATCTTCAGTCAAGTCGCCGTGTTTATAAACTTTTAGCGTGTATTCAACCCAGTCAGAACACTTATAATGACAATTAACCCCGCGAAAGTAGGTTCCCCTGAGACCTCCCGACGGAATATCATTCCAATCCTGCCCAACCACTTTTGAGAAATTGGCATTTATTGGATAATGACTATACTCTCCGTAATAGATGTTCAGATAATTCTTAACAAATCCCATAGCAGCCACTGCTTCAGAACGGATTGATCTTTCAACACTATTTCGATAAATGGGAACAGCAATCCCGGCGAGGACAGGGGTGATGAGTACCACAATTGCTAATTCTACCAGGGAAAAGCCCCGACCCACTCTCTTCTGCCCCGTTAGCCATCTGTGACTCAAATTGTATGATTTCGATTTCATTATAGTATAAAATATATTATACATATTAACTCCATAATATATCTAATTCTAATTTTTCACTTTTAGAAAAACATCCAGGAAAAGATAAATAGTATTATTTCACAGCTGTCGATTCTGATAAACTGAATCAGCTGGTGCATATTAAACTCCCAAAATCTGCCCGGATAACATGAATTATTAATTAAAAACAGCCAACTGCGAGTATAACAAAGTACTGGTTTTTACTTCGTTTCGGTTGTTTATTGATATTGCTTATTGAAAATGGGGGCGACCTGGTTTCGACGGGATGACGAAGACCATTGGCTGCATGTAGTGTTTTCCCAAAACCACTTAAAAAAATTGGACGCCAATTATAAACGGCGAATCTAACTACGCACTAGCTGCTTAA
>JABMQQ010000203.1 GCA_013202495.1 Fidelibacterota bacterium
ATTCATAAGCTCCCCAGATTATTCAGATTACTTGCCAAGAAAATAATTCTTTGCTCGTCAAGTTTGCAAGCAACATTACAGAAATAGATTTTCAAAACCCTATCGGGTATTTCGGGCAATCCTCGCCCAGCTATCCCGGAGAGATACTATCCTGTTAAAAACAGGATGATCATCCGTACTATCCTGGTCAACACTAAAATAGCCGACCCGTTCAAACTGATAACGCTCGCCTGACTTAACGGCTCTCAGTGCAGGTTCAACTTTTGCATGCTTGATAATTTCAAGTGAATCAGGATTAATATTGGATCTAAAGTCCTGACCTTCTTCAACTTTGTCAGGATGTTCAACACTAAATAGGCGGTCGTAGAGCCGAATTTCCGCATCCAGACTCTTCTCAGCGGAAACCCAATGGATGACACCTTTCACTCGTCGATCTGTGGGCTGTTTGCCCAAAGTATCAGGATCTATGGTACAACGGAGTTCAATAATTTCGCCAGTATCATTCTTGATTACATCTTCGCATTTGAGGATATAGCCGTAGCGCAATCGCACTTCTTTACCAGGGGCAAGTCGGAAATATTTCTTCACGGGTTCTTCCATGAAGTCATTGTGATCAATGTAGAGTTCCCTGGTGAAAGGCACACTTCGAATACCAGCACTCTCGTCTTCTGGATTATTTACAGCCTGGAGTTCTTCCACCTTGCCTTCAGGATAGTTTTCAATAACCACCTTTAGAGGATTTAGAACCGCCATGACGCGTGGCGCGATGGCATTGAGATGCTCCCGCACATGATTTTCAAGGATGGTCACATCAACTACGCTATTGTGTTTTGCCACACCGATATATTCACAAAAATTACGAATGGATTCAGGTGTATAGCCTCGACGCCTCAATCCTGAAATGGTGGGCATCCTGGGATCATCCCAACCGTTCACATAGCCCTCATTCACAAGTGTTAAAAACTTCCGTTTACTCATCACCGTGTATGTCAGGTTTAGACGGGCGAACTCGATTTGCTGAGGATGGTGAATCTCAAGCTTGTCACAGAACCAGTCATAGAGCGGCCGATGATTCTCAAATTCCAGGGTACAGATGGACTGAGTAATCTTTTCAATGGAGTCGGATTGTCCGTGGGTAAAATCATACATGGGATATATACACCAATCATCACCAGTTCGATGATGATGACCATGAAGAATTCGATAAATGACGGGATCTCTCATGTGAAAATTGGGGTGGGCCATATCAATTTTGGCTTTCAGGGTCCGGGTACCATCTGGAAATTCACCAGCTTTCATTCTGGCAAATAAATCCAGATTTTCCTCTACTGAGCGATCGCGATAGGGACTGTGCTTTCCAGCTTCTGTTGGAGTACCACGGTACTCCCTGCCTTCCTCGAGTGTAAGATCACAGACATAAGCCAGTCGGTCTTTTATGAGCTTAACGGCCCAATCATGGAGCTGATCAAAATAATCAGAGGCATAATATTCTCTATCTTCCCAATCAAAGCCTAACCACTTGATGTCCTCCTTAATGGAGTGAACATACTCTTCTTCTTCTTTACTGGGATTGGTGTCATCAAAGCGCAGGTTGCACAACCCGCCATACTTTTCAGCCAGACTGAAATTTAGAGCAATTGATTTTGCATGTCCAATGTGGAGATAGCCATTGGGTTCTGGGGGAAATCGTGTATGGACTGTCTGGTCAAAACGACCGGATTCTAAATGATCATTAATGATTTCTTCAACAAAATTCAGTGATTTTTCTGGAGTTGTGGCAGCGCTTTCGCTGGTGTCTGCGTTCAGGTTCACACCCATACTATCCTCATATCTGTAGCCTGATTTTTCAGGGCTTGGTCAAAAAAACTAATCAGCAAATAACATACATATTCATCCACAGCTTAGCCATGATGAATTTTACTGAATCCTGTGCTGGATTTATTGTTGTTGGGCAACCAGTTTGAGTGCTCGATCAATGCGATTCATGCAGCTATCTTTCCCAATGATGGACATAATTTCGAATAGACCAAAGCCTACAGCCTTACCTGTAATTGCCACGCGGATAGCATGGACAATCATCCCCATTCCCACACCTTCCTGTTCGACAAAAGTGTGCAGGAATTGATCGAGGTTTTCAGCCGAGAAATCTTCAACTTCAGGTAAGACACCTCTCAGTTTAACCAGTAATTCTCGCTGAGCGACAGCATTGACCAGACGTTTCCTGAATGCTTTTTCTTCGTATTCAAGAGCATCGTCAGTTTGAAATAACTCCGCATAATCGAGGATATCCCCTGCAAATGAAATCCGCTCACTAGCAGCTCCGAGAATCGCTTTGACCATGCCCATTGTTTCCACAGAGACTGGGGTCAGTATGAGTCCCGCTTTCTCAAGATATGGCAGAACCATCTCCAGCTTTTCATCCATCTCAAGTCGCCACATATAACGACTCTGGAATGATGTAAGTTTTTGGGGATCAAAACTGGCTGGTGCTTTATTGATTCGATCCAAACTAAAATTTTGAATCATGGCTTCACGGGTGAAGTCTTCAGTCTTATCGTCCAGAGACCAACCAAGAAGAAGCAAATAGTTAACGATAGCATCAGGGAGAAAACCAATTTCACGATAGAAATCAACAATCACAGGGTTGAAAGTTTCAGGAGAAGCAGAAAAACCAATTTTCTCGGCTATGCTTTCACCATGATCATATAAAACCTTGAAGTCTCTATTTTTTAAATATTTATCCAGTTTTCGCTTGCTCAGTTTATTAGAGCTTCCAGGCTCAGCCACAAAAGGAAGATGAGCGTAGATGGGCAATTCAAGCCCAAGACTCTGGGCAATAAATATTTGACGCGGTGTGTTGGGTAAATGCTCGATAGCTCGAATCACATGACTGATTTCAAATGCACCATCGTCCACGACACTGGTCAAATGATATAGACAGGATCCATCTTTGCGTTGAATAACATGATCTTGTTCCCCACCCCATTCGAAGGACATATCACCACGAACCATATCATGAAACTCACATTTGCTCTCTCTGGGCATTTTGAGACGAACGATGGATTCTCGACCTTCTGCCTCAAATTTCTTGACAGCTTCATCTGTTTCAGCCATCCAGGTCCGACTATAAATGAACTGGCGTTTTTCTTTCTCAGCAGCTTGACGCTCAGCTGCAAACTCTTCCGGTCTTGAGAAATCTCTATAGGCATAACCATTGTGAAGCAGCTTCTCCACAGCTTTTGCGTAAATATCAGATCGTTGGGATTGGAAGTAGGGAGCGTGGGGTCCACCCATGCCAGGACCCTCATCCCAATCAATACCCAGCCATTTGAATCCGTCCATAATAGGTTGCAAGGCTTCATGGACATTTCTGGCCTGATCTGTGTCATCAACACGAAGAATAAATTTGCCTCCATGATGACGAGCAAATAGCCAGTTAAACAGGGCAGTTCTCACCCCACCAATATGTAAATAGCCAGTGGGACTGGGGGCAAAACGGACGCGTACTTGGGATGGAGCCATATCTTAAATTTTCTTTCTATTTTGTTTCAAACCAAACTCGATGGTCGTCACACCGAGCACTTCGACGCCGCTCAGCATAAACTTCGTCGAGGTGCACAGAATTCGGAGTTGGGATATTTCCTGATCCCTCGCACTTCGTCTATGCTCAGTATGACGCTCGGGATGACGAGGAGTGGACCTAATATTCAACTGAACCGGATAGTTCCCATATGATGACCAGCCAGATCCAAACTCACTTCATCTCCTGAATTCAGGGCACCCACGCCTTCAGGCGTGCCGGTGAAGATAATATCGCCGGGTTGCAAGTCAGTATATTCCTCCAGATAGGCTGGAATCTTTTCAAAGGGGAGAATCATCTGGCTGCTATCTCCCTGTTGTCTGATTTCACCATTTAAGAGCATGGTAAAACGTATTTGATTCAGGGATGGAATTTCATTCACTGAAATAAATCGGCTGACGATGGCAGCCCCATCAAATGATTTGGCCAATGTCCAGGGCTTGCCGGCTGCTTTAAGTTCACTTTGAAGATCACGTAGGGTTAAATCCAGACCCAATCCAACGGCTGCGATGAAGGATCCATTATCATTGCGATCCATGAGTGCAATAATTTCGGTTTCATAGTGGACTTCACCATGACCAGGAAACAGGGGTTGCGTTCTTTGCATGGGTACCAGAGCATTGAGACCCTTTTGAAAAACCAGGGGTTTGGCTTCAACGGCATTTCCCAGTTCTTCAGCATGTTTGGCATAATTTCTTCCCAGGCACCAGATGGTACGTGGCTGAATCCCTTTTTCTTTCTCAGTAAAATCAAAGGCCATTGTCTAATTCCCTCTTAAGATGATTCTCTACCGATGACATTTTTGTACAGACAAGATAATACAATTTGGAATTGAGTTTGTGAGTTTGTGAGTTTAATGAGTTTGATGAGTTTGATGAGTTTGATGAGTTTGAGTGAATGAATATGTAATTTTCATGCTACGCCAACCCTTCTTTTATTCTTGTTGCCATGGTGAGTGAAATCCCTGGAACATGGGCAATCTCTTCCACGCTCGCATTTTTAATATTTTTCAAAGATCGAAAATATGTGATCAAAGCGACACGACGCGATTGGCCGATGCCTTCAATATCGTCAAGTGCAGAATGCACCATGGCTTTCCCTCTGCGTTTTCTCTGAAATGTGATGGCAAAACGGTGGGCTTCATCCCTGATGCGCCGAAGTAATATGATTGAGCCACTGGTTTTAGGTATACCCAAAGACTGTGACTCACCTGGTAGAAAAACTTCCTCCAGACGCTTGGCAAGACCAAGAATGGGGATATGCGCCATGCCTATCCTCTCGAGAGCTCCAATGGCCGCGCTAAGCTGCCCCTTACCACCATCAATGAGAATGAGATCAGGTTCAGATAGACCTTCAGTTTTTACTCTTGTATAGCGTCGATGAACAACTTCTTTCATACTGGCAAAATCATCGATACCATCCACAGTTTTGATCTGAAATTTGCGATATTCACGTTTGGCTGGTTTTCCATCAATAAAACAGACCAAAGAAGCTACAGTTTCAGTTCCACCCAGATGTGAAATATCGAAACCTTCTATTCGCCGTGGTGGTGCAGTGAGATTGAGGTCCTCCTGAAGGGATCGAACCATTTTAGGAACAATTTCTATCCGTTGTGCCTGTTCCAGTGCCCAGTCTTTCAGGACCAGTTCAGCATTCCGTTCTGCAAGATCCAACAATGTCTTCTTCTCACCAATACGAGGTGTGTTGAATGTGATTTTCACTCCAGAAACATCCTTAAGCCAGGCATGGATCATATCTACATCTACGATTTCATCGGGAACCAATATTTCCCGTGGGATGAATGATGCATCTTCATACACCCTGGTTATCATACGACTCAAAATGGAGGGTAATTCTTCGTCCTCTGTTCCTCGAAAGCGAAATTGTTCTTTGCCAATGAGTTTACCTGCTCGGATTCGAATCAATATTCCACAGGTCAGATTGTCTTGCCGAGCAACACCTAGTACATCTCTGTCCTCAAAATCACTGGTTTTCAAACGTTGCCGACTCACGTATAAGCGAACTGCTTCCAGCTGATCCCTATGGCGTGCTGCCTGTTCATATTCCATATTTTCTGCTGCAGATTGCATCCGGGCACCCAGGTAATCATCTACGGGGTCGGTTCTCCCCTTCAGGAAATCTTCCACCCTTCGAATCATTTCTGCATATTGAGCCTTAGTAATCAAACCCTGACAGGGACCATCACATTTACCGATATGATAGTCTAAGCAGAGCTGAACTTTTTTGGCTGCTACAGATTCATCATCCATTCGATAGTTACAGCTTCGTATGGTAAATATGCGTTTAATGACAGTCAGAGCAGCTCTTAAGCCCTTCACATTTGTATAGGGACCATAATATATGGAGCCGTCTTTAACGATGGTACGAGCTACGAATACTTGGGGATAATCTTCATTGGTGATACGGATATAGGGAAAGGTCTTATCATCCCGTAAATCGATGTTGAATCTTGGACGATGTTGTTTGATTAGATTTGCTTCTGTGAGCAAGGCTTCCACTTCTGTGCGGGTTACCAGAGTCTGAAGATCCCAGATACGAGCAATTAGACGGGCGGTCTTGGGGCTATCTGGAGTTCCGGTAAAGTATGATTTTACGCGATTCTTTAATACCTTGGCTTTGCCAATATAAATAATCTTGCCATTTTTATCATAGTAAAAGTAAACCCCGGGCTGGGTTGGCAAATCTTTGAGTTTGGCCTTATAGGGGGCTTCAGTTGTACTCATGCTGAAAATCTAAAATGAAGCTGGCTGAAAGCGAGGTGTATTAGTGCTAGCTCTTTTCACAAAGCTCTATGAGGACACCACCAGCTGATTTGGGATGAATAAAAATGATACGCATATTATGAGCACCTAATTGGGGTTCTTCGCTTAGGAGTACAATTCTGGCTTCTTTCAACTTCAGAACATAGTCATCCAGTCCCTCCACCTCCAGAGCGATATGGTGCAAACCTGGTCCCCGTTTGCTTAAAAACTTACCTACTGGGGTTTCTGCTGAAAACGGCTCCAATAACTCAATGCTGGACTCACCAGCCTCATAAAAATGCGTTGTAACACCCTCATGTTCCACTCTCTCAGAGCCACTAAAGTCAAGACCTAGAATATCATGAAATAGAACCTTTGCCTGCTCCAGGTCTGAGCCAGCAACCGCTACATGACTAATTTTCTTTACGCGCATTAGGTTTACTCCATCTCTGAGATGATGCTGGCAACCTGATCCTGTATATTTCTAACCTGGCTGGTAGGAATCGTAAAATGATTTGCCATGATTGAAAACATTATCGGTTCACCAGATTGGGTCCAAGTATATCCAGATAGTGAACTCACATATCCAATTGTGCCGGTCTTGGCTCTTACATTTTGTTCAGCAACTGTCCCTATCATCCGCTTACGTATCGTACCGGTCAATCCGGAGAGAGGTAGTGATTCTATAAAATAGCTTCGATAGGGATGCTCCCACATCATCTCCAGCAATGAAACAGTTGTATTGGGAGAGACGAGATTATGGCGTGATAATCCAGAGCCGTCCCGTAACTGCAAATTCTCAATATTCATCCCAAGTGAATCGTAAAACATCATTTGAACTTTTCGACCTGCTCTGGATGAACCCTCTTCTCCATATTCTGCACCAAGAGTTTTCTGAAGCATTTCAGCGATAAAGTTTTGACTGGGTCTATTGACTTTGGAAATTATGTCAGACATGGGATGAGAATAGTAGGTAAATAGTAGGTTTGTCTTTTCATAATCCAGGGAATCAGTCAGATCATCAGCGTCCACAGGATTTCCACTCACTGAGATATCTGCTTCCTCCAATCTTTCCTTGAGCACATGCGCGGTAAAAAGGGTCGGATTATGGATGGTGATGGTGGATTCAACTTCCCCCTTTTCTACACGGTAGTCTCCTTCAAACCAAGCATTATTGGTCTGCCGCTCACGGTCATAAGTCCACCTTGTTGCCGTATCGCTGCTCACCGTGACCAGATCATTGCGCAAATTCATATATGTGGTGCGTGGGTTGGGTTCAATGATAACGGGACTACCCAAATTCAGGGTATCTGGAATGAGCTTATAATCAATGTAGTTTTCGCTATAGGATAAGCCTGAAATCTGGGCAGCATAATAATAGGTTTCATCATCCCAGGACCACCCATATCCCAGGGACTGATCATCGAAAATATTGTCGTCCCCAATGATATCACCCCTGATCTCTGTTACCCCATTCAGCTTCAATGAATCAACAAATTTCACCATGACTGAATCATAGTTTTTATCATAAAAACGCCATGACCAGGATGGATCACCACTGCCTTTGATGATCAGATCTCCATTTATTATTCCATTTTCATCCAGATTCCCATTGGTGACGAAATCTGTGGCATAACAGTATTGAGGCCCCAGCAGACAGAGAGCTGCTGCTGTGGTATACATCTTCTCATTGGAAGCTGGCATAAACATTTTTGCATTATTGCGCTCGTAAAACACCTCACCCGTATTTGCGTACTGCACTTTTACTCCCCACCAGCCCATATCAGTAGGCGCATGATTCAACAGCGTGTCGATTTCAAAGGCTACTTGCTGTTGAGCACTGCGCAGAAATTGATGCTTGGGAAGTGGCGTAGCGTTATGGGGATGGGTAGTGCAACTTACAATTACTACACTCATAAGAAGGAGAAGGCTGAATCGAGTTGAAATTTTCACAGTAGGCTCCTGAACATTTCTTGTTCAAACAGAATTTATATTTTAAAAATACCGATTATCGTTTCTCAACACCGAGACCAGGTTTATCAAGCAAAATGATTTCACCAGCCTCATTTCCCACACCACTAAAAGGATCTTCTGCCAACAGAACATTGCCATCCAAATCTAGCCAGCGGGCGAATGATCCAAGTTGAGACATGGCAGATATTCCAATTGAGGTTTCAACCATACAACCCATCATGATATCAAAATTGTGTTTAAGAGAAAGCTCAACCATGCGCTGGGCATTGGTGAGACCCCCACATTTCATCAATTTGATATTTATTCCATCATAGGCACCTACTAAACCTGGTAGGTCCTCGGGCCGAACCGAGTTTTCATCTGCAACCAGAGGCAAGGGAGAAAATTCCCTGAGTTCAGCGATATCATCCAATTGATTTGATGGCATGGGTTGCTCCAGAAATTCCACATTTTCTTCAGCCAGCCATTCGGTCCCACGTTTTGCCTGATCCACAGTCTTCCAACCTTCATTTACATCAACACGCAAGACTTTGTCAGTCTCGGCTCGAATAGCACGCATGATATCATGGTCATAATCGGTACCCAGTTTGATTTTCAGAATTGGATAGGGAGCGGCTTCTTTAATTTTTTCCGGAATAATGCTGAGATCAGAGATACCAATAGTGTAAGAGGATGTAACCAACTCCTGGGTTGCTCCAAATATTTTCCAGAGAGGTGTCCCCTGGCGTTGCCCATACAGATCCCAAAAGGCTGTATCCAGGGCTGCCTGGAGTGAATAACTCTGAGGAAACATGTTTTCCAATTGTTCCTGACGGCTTTCGGCATCATCTATGGATATTTTAAGAATCTGATTATTTTTGGCCGACAACATTTTCAATATTGCCTCAGGACCTTTTTCATAGCGCTTAGAAGGGGCAGCTTCTCCTAAACCTGTAAACTCACCATCACTCAATTCCAGGATGACGACATCATAATAGCTTTCCGCGCTCCGGGCGATTTTAAATTCAAATTTGGTTGTAATCCGTTGGATTGACCACTTAAGAGACAGTGACATTTCCTACCTCACCTTCCTAGATATTCTTTTCGGGAAAAAGATCTCGAAGTACTTTTTCGGCGACAATTCCCTTGGGACTTTTCACCATATCTTCCACAGGTAGTCCCGTATTCTCATAAATATTTTCACAGGCCTTTTGGCTCTCATCAGAGTTCAGATCCTTGGAATAAAGATTAATTCCCAACACCTTAGTAGGCTTGAAGGGACGCATTAATGCTTCATGAATACTGATGACCTCCTGTATTTCAGGCAGGGGATGATCGTAGTCATCAACAAGACGGCTGGGTTGATGAGCCAGGACAAAGGCATCGGGCATGGCACCATGAATCAAACCCATGGTAACACCACTATAGCCTAAGTGGGTGACTGCCCCCTGACCTTCTACAATAATGAGGGGTGCCTGTCCATCGACTTTATCAATCTCTGCCTCAGTGGCTCCATTTACAAAATCAGAAACAACAGCATCAACAGCCACTCCGCGACCCGAGATCATCATCCCGGTTTGACCGGTTCCCACAAAGATGGACTCCAGTCCCAGCGTCTTTAATTGCCGCTGAAGCATGAGCGCTGTTGTCATTTTTCCCACATTAGAATCTGAGCCAATCGTGAGAATGATCTTGGACTTTCTCTCGCGCCAATGTCCTTGAGCAATCTTTAAACCAGGAGGTGCCTTGCGAGCATCCCAGATGAGGTGTTGATACGGTTGTAATTCTTCGATATCGCCGAGGAACTGGTGTAATCCCGCCCAAACATTCAATCCAGATTCCAGGGCAATTTTTATTTCTGGTATCCAATCAGGTTCAACTGCTCCCCCAATAGGAGCAATCCCAATAACCATAGTATCCGGTTGAAACGCCATAGCCTCTGTAATGTGAGCGACAATGGGGATGGCACCACCGTAACCCAGAACATCCTGAACTGTCAGTCCGGCTTTGCTGGCATCGACGATAACCTGCACTTCATCTGTTCGAAATAGAATCAGTCCATTGGCCGTTTTGCTGCCAAGAGCATGGAGACGATTCTGGGCGTAGAGTACTAATCTTCGTCGTTTTTGATCCATATGAGATGACTTAGCGATTTTTAAATTTTGGAGGGCGTCGCTCGATAAAGGCAGTGGCACCTTCTATTCGATCTTCGGTTTTAAAAACATCTCGAAAAGCTAAAGCTTCTTCCTCAAGACCCTCGCTTAAAGTATTTTCAATTCCCTGATAGACAGCCCTGATGGTTAGGGCTTGAGCCTGGGGACCCTGGGCCATCAGCAATTCTGCATATTCCTCAACCTTTGATAACAATTCAGTCCTGGGAAACACACCATTGACCAGACCCATTTGCAGTGCTTCATCAGCTTTGATCATTCGGCCAGAAAGCAGTAAATCCAATGCCCTGCCTCTACCAATTAGACGTGGTAAACGTTGGGTTCCACCATATCCTGCAATGACACCGAGCTTTACTTCGGGCTGTCCAAACATAGCATTCTCGGCAGCGAATCTTAGATGACAGGCCAGGGCGAGCTCACAACCACCTCCTAGGGCAAATCCATTGATTGCCGCAATGACCGGTTTGGAGCTTGATTCGATGAGCGAGAAAACAGCCTGTCCACGCTTTGCGAATTCATGAGCCTCCTCAGGTGACAGAGAAGGAAACTGGCTTATATCTGCTCCTGCGACAAATGATTTTTCACCTGCACCAGTAACGATAATAACGCGAACCTCGTCATTGCCCTTTATTCCTTGGAACGTTTCCTCCAGCTCATCGAGCACCACTGCATTTAAAGCGTTCAATTTTTCCGGCCTGTCAAGAGTTACTGTCGCAATTCCACCTTTTACTTCAACCATTACGAATTCCATCAGGACCTCCAAAAATGACGATTAAATAAGACTACTACGGTAAGAACTTCCAAACGTCCCAGCATCATCACAAAAGCCATAGCCCACTTCTCAAAGTCGCTAAAGAAGGAATAATTATCTGTGGGTCCAACATCTGCCAGACCAGGTCCAATATTACATAACATAGATATAGAAGCTGTGACGCTAGTAACTAAATCATGACCGAATGCTGTGAGGAAAAATGCAAACCCTACAAATATCACCATGAAGAATAATAGGAATGTCGTCGTATTACGAACGGCATCATCATCAACGAATTGATTGCGTAGTTTGATAGGCAAGTATGCTCGGGGATGGATCATCCGACGAAGTTCCGTGATAGCCATCTTGGTAAATAGTAGAATCCGAATGGCTTTAATACCCCCACCAGTCGATCCGGCCATACCACCGACAAACATGAGTCCAAATAGAATAAACTGGGCGGAATATGACCATTGTTCAAAATCAGCTGTTGTAAACCCAGTAGTGGTAATAATAGAAACGACTTGAAAAGCAGCTTGTCTGAGGGGTTCTGCTTTGAAAGCCAGAATCGCTGCACTTTCCCCTTCATAAAAAGAGGAGAGATAGAAATCTGCTAACATAAAAGCCAGGGCCATGCCCATAATGCTCATCCAGAATTGCCATTCACGACTTCTGAAATAGCGTATGACCTTGCCCTGCAGCCCAAAATAGTGAAGTGAGAAGTTGGTTCCTGCCAGAACCATGAAAAAGATGATCACCCAGTCTACATAAGCACTTTGAAAATGAGCGATGGAAGCGTTTTTAGTTGAAAAGCCTCCAGTGGCCATGGTACCGAATGTATGGCAGGCTGAATCGAACCAATTCATGGGACCAATCCACAAGGCAATAAATTCTGCTACTGAGATGAGGGCATAGACAAAATAGAGTAATTTTGCTGTATCAGAGATCCTGGGAGTAATTTTGTCACTCACTGGACCGGGAGCTTCTGCAGCGAATAGTAACGTGCCACTTCTTCCGGATAGGGGCATGACTGTCACGGTAAAAACAATAATCCCCATCCCACCTAACCAATGGGTAAAACTTCTCCAGAAGAGTATGCCATGGGGTAAACTCTCGATATCTGTCAGGATGGATGCTCCTGTAGTGGTGAATCCTGACATAGCTTCGAAAAAGCAATCTGTATAGGACATATCGGTAGCAAAAAACATGGGTAGGGCACCAAAGAGCGAGGCAGATACCCAGCTCAAGCTAACACTCAGAAAGACCTGTCGAGGAGCCAGGACATGTGTATGACGGGTGAAAATGTACCCGAGACCACCGATGGAAAGTGTGATGATCATGGATTCGAAAAGAGCTACACTATCTCCATCACCGTATGCTAAGGCGACCAATAGCGACAGCCCCATGGATAACCCGATAAAAAGGGTCAGGGCAGCCAACACATTCAGTGTTGGGATGAGGCTAAAACGTTTAGTTGAAAAGTGCTTCGACATCATTTACTCTTGAAGCTCTGGCAAATACTATGGCGCGATCACCTTCTTCGATAACGCTTCGCCCAGTGGCAATTTCTTCGGACCCGCCCTTAATAATACCCCCAACTACGGCATCTGGTGGAAAATCAATCTGTTCCAGGGGAACACCAATAATTTTACTGTTTGGCGAGGGTGAAAGTTCGATGACTTCTGTATCAATACCTTCCAGCATCATGACAGAGTGAACTTGTCCCCTCACGACATAGCGCATAAAGGCGTCAACGGTTGAAAGGTTTTTACTGACTACAGAATTTATTCCCAATCCTTTTACAAGCGGTAAATAGTCAGGTGAATTAATATGGACGATAACTTTGTCTACGCCCTTCTTCTTGGCGATCAAACCGGCAAACAAGTTGGTTGTCTCATCATCAGTCAAGGTGATCAGTGCATCAAAATCGCTAATACCTTCACTCTCAAGAAAATCTACATCCAGGCCATCTGCGTGAAGGAGCAGCACATCAGGCAATTCCTTAGCAGCTTTTAGTAATTTCTCTTTGCGGTGGTCTACCAGACGAACGCTAAATTGATCCTTCAAATTAGCAGCTACGAGCCGACCTAATTTTCCAGCTCCCATGATCAGAACTGTTTTAATCATTTTCTTCTGCTTAAAACCACAAAGTCGATACATTTCTTTGAGTTTATCCTTCAAACAGACGATGAATATTTTATCGCCAGGTTGAAAAATATGATCGCCACCAGGAATGATGGTCTCTCCGTCTCTATCGATAGCCACAGTGCGGAAGGGTAGCTCGGTATATGTAGCTCCCAATTCCCTCAGAGATTTATGCATTAAGTCGCAGGTATCAGTTGGGGTAAGCGCTACCATGTAGACCCGACCATGATTATACGTCATGATTTCCTGGGCTGTGGCATGCTGTATGAGGTGTTGAATTTCCCGGGCTGCGATTTGCTCAGGATTAATTACCTTTTCAATTCCTAGATCAGCCAAATCGAGGAGAGCATCTTTCTTCTGGTAGTCGCCACTTCGGACCCGAGCCAATATTTTGGCATCAGGATTCATTTTATTGGCCTTCATAGAGGCGATTATATTGATTTCATCGATTCGAGTTACAGCTAAAAATAAATCAGCACTCGCCACCTGAGCATCTTCCAGGGTATTGGATTGAGCGCCATTACCCTCGATTACCAGGGCATCAAGTTCCTGCTTGGCTCTCTGCACTTTTTCAGGATCAATATCAATAATGCTGATGTCATTCCCCATTTCAGCTAGAGTTTTGGCCAGGTAAAACCCAACACTTCCAGCACCGACGATGACAATCTTCTTTTTCATAATTAACCTAACACTTGTTTAAGAATTTCGATGGAGCGGTGCAGCTGTTCCTCGTGAAAGTCGAGGTGAGTAACTAGACGGATTCGATGATCATTGACCACCGACACCAACAAACCAGCTTGCTTGAATTTCAGCTCCACCTCTGCTGTATTGCCATCTGGAAATGCTAACAAAACAATATTCGTCTGGGTCCAGGCAATATCATTTTCCAGATATCCCAATTCCAGACAGGTTTCCGCCAGAGTTTTAGCACGCTGATGATCATCAGCAAGGCGTTCAATATGATGATCGAGAGCATATAATCCAGCAGCTGCCAGAATACCAATTTGCCTCATTCCACCACCAAACATTTTTCGAAATCGATGCGCCCTATTGATACATTCAGCATCACCTACCAGAACAGAGCCCACCGGTGCCCCGAGACCTTTCGATAAACAAAGGCTTACTGAATTAAAGTGATCCCCGAAGGCACTGGGATCAAGACCACTTGCTATGACAGAATTCATGAGACGCGCGCCATCAAGATGCATGCGAATATTCTGGCTGTCCGCATAAGCGGCAATATCCTCAATGACCGGTAAGGGATAGACCACTCCGCCTGCTCGATTATGAGTATTTTCCAAAGTAATGAGGCTGGTCTGGGCATAATGATGGTCAGTTGGTCGCATTGCCCTGGCAATCTGCTCCGAGGTAAGTATGCCGTGGTCTGCAAGAAGGGGATGTAGCTGGACACCACTTAGCAGTGCTGGTCCCCCACCTTCGTAATTGAAAATGTGTGAGGAGTACTCGCAAATGACCTCATCGCCAGGTTGGGTCTGGCTACGAATAGCGAGCTGATTACTCATGGTCCCTGAGGGTACAAAAAGACCAGCTTCTTTCCCCAGAATATTGGCGACTCGTTCCTGAAGCTCATTTACAAGACGATCTTCTCCATAAACATCATCTCCAACCTCTGCCTGATACATGGCAGTTCGCATGGCCCCAGTGGGACGCGTGACCGTATCAGATCGTAGATCGATATAACTCATTAGCGATTGATCTTCAGCTTTGCGTGTAAAACAGGAATTTCATAGGCAATGGCGCTGGGTCCAGCAAAAATGGCATCTTTGAACGCCATTGCAAAAACTGGCGCATCTGGATCAGTAATTCTCACTGGGATCGTCATGATGGTGGGATCGGATGTATTGAACACATCACCCGTCATACTAAATATGAGAACTTTCATCTCACCCTGTCCGCCCTCGCTAGATGAAATGGTGAATCCTGGATTTGTTGCTGTTAGGGTGGGCTTGATTACCTGGCCAACATTTGGGTCCCAGGTGAGAGTGAATTGTATGCCCTTGATAATATCATCTGTTTGCATCAAGACAGGGATATCAACTCCTTCATCAGCAGCATCAATACTGGAAGCTGTGACCCCAAAACCAGGGTTACTCAATTCAACTTTTTGAACTTCCTGTGAACAGGATAGAAAAATTAATAGTGTCGTGGTAAGTAAGCTAATTTTCAGGCGCATGTGAGATCAATCCCCTTGTATTAGTAATTCTTTTGCAGCCAAGAGAGTCGTCTCTCCAGGTGCTCCATCACCGATCAGTGTAGCTATTTCATTTATCCGCTCGTTTTCATCTAGTCTTTTAACCCGGGTAACTGTTCTCTCATTGATGAGATGTTTTTCAACCCGGAAATGGCTATCTGCCAAACTTGCTATCTGGGGTAAGTGTGTGATACTAATGAGCTGGTGATGGCGCCCCAGATCCTTGAGCTCAGCACCGACTACGCGGGCTATGCGACCGGAAATTCCCGTATCAATTTCGTCGAAAATGACAGTTCCAATCCCATCTTTGCCAGACATGGCCGACTTAATGGAAAGCATGATGCGACTGATCTCACCACCTGATGCAATGCGGGCCAGCGGTCTTAAAGGCTCCCCAGGATTTGCCTGCATCCAGAAAACAATTTTGTCCATCCCAGTAACATCAGCTTTGAATTGCTTACTTTTAAGCTCAATCAGTCCACCTTCTTGCTCTTCCTGGCTCACTTCAATTTCAAACCGTGCCCTTGGAATGCCAAGATGGCTCAATTTTTCCACGACCGTCTTAGATAAAATTGAGGCTTCTTTTTTGCGATGGTCACTCAATGCATGGCAGGCTTTAGAATAAGCTTGTGAGTGTTGCTTGATTGATTGAGTGAGTTCTTCCTTGCTCCAATCCGGATCATCCTGTTTTTCAAGTCGAATTCGAATTTCTTCCCAATAGGCCAGTAATTCAGGATAGGATCGATTGTACTTCTGGCATAGTCTACCCAATATTCTGATGCGAGACTCAACTTCGCTCAGGCGTTGCGGGTCAGCCTGAACCTCTTTTTCGTATTCAGATGCAAAGTCAGCAATACCCTGTAAAGTGACACGGGCAGCCAGTGCTTCAGGTAAAAATGTGGCAGCAGTTCCGGTGTAGGTACTCAAGCCCTCCAACTGTCTAATAATAGTGTTCAAGCGTTCCAGGGCAGAGCCATCAGAACCATCAACCTCCTTAAACAGAGCAGAGGCTTGTTCGCTGATCGTCAACGCATTTTCCAGAACACGGCGTTCTTTTTCCAGCTCATCCAACTCATTAGGCTGAGGATTGATTTCATTCAGCTCCTGGAGTTGGAAAGCATAGAGTTGAAATTGTTCATTTCTACTCGAAGCCGTTTTTTCTCTTTCGCGCAATTCTCGATTCAGACCACTCAGGGTGTGATATTTATCTGCAACGGATTGTTTTAAGTCATTGCTTTCGGCAAACTGATCTAAGAAATCAACATGGTGTTCTTCATTAAGCAGATATTGATGCTCGTGTTGACCGTGGAGGTCCACCAGTAGATCACCCAATTCCTTGAGTTCCTGAACTGTGCGAGATTGGCCATTGATCCAGACTTTAGACTTTCCTTGAAGTCGAATCTCTCGCTTTACTGTGATGGTGCTGAAATCGAATCCCTGGGAGGCTAGTTTTTTTAATTCAGATGGTTTTACTTCAAAAACTGCTTCAACAATAGCATTGGGATAGCCATCACGTATGAAATCTTTGAAGGCTCTCTCCCCCAGAACAATGCTCAAGGCATCAACAATGAGTGATTTTCCTACACCGGTTTCACCGGTAATCACATTCAAGCCCGTGTCAAAACTTACATTGGCTTCATCCACGATGGCGAAGTTCTCAATATGTAGACTTTTAAGCATGCTTTCTTATGCGCTCCAAAAATGGAATTTTCATGAGTAAGGAGAAAGTAATAATGGAAAGAATAACACCAAATATATCTGCAACTACATCTTCTAAGGTAGAGTAGCGACTAGGTATAAAAGACTGATAGAATTCATCAGCCATAGCTGAAAGTGCACCGATACTCACAGCAAGACGATAAGATGATTTTAGTTCACTCCCAGGTTTATCTCTCATGACAGCCCAGATCAATGTCACACCATAGAAATGGTATTCTATGAAATGAAGGAGAAAATCATCAAAACCCCAGGAATAGTTGGATACCATGCGCTGATTCAGACTGGATAGTGCAAAAATGAGGATCACATACAAAACCGCAGGAGAATAATATTTAATTCGGTAGGTCACCGTACTCCTTCAAAGCCTCTGGAAGTGCTTCCACGATATCACTTGCGATTAATCCCAGGACACCTTTATAGGGGTGGTTTAGTTCGGCAGCTTTACCATGGATGTACATGGCGAAATTTAGAACGTCAGGTTGATTCATCCATTGTGACCACAATGAAGCTATAACTCCACTGAGCACATCACCACTACCTGCAGTAGCCATTCCGGCATAGCCAGTTGAGTTAACGATGATCTCACCTGAAGGACCTGCTATGAGTGAGGGGGCACCTTTTAACAGGAGTGAGACACCATATTCCTTGGCAAATTTTTGGGCATCCTGCCAGGATGGTTTATAATCGTCGGTCCTATTAATAAGTCGCTTAAACTCCCCAGCATGGGGAGTAAGTATGCTGGGACCGAGTCTGGAATGCAGACTGGAAGGGTCATCGCTCAAGGCGAATATGGCATCTGCATCAATCACCAGGGGTTGCTCCGTCTCTTTTACTATTTTTTTTACAATTTCGATGGTTTCAGAATGTCGACCTAATCCAGGACCAATAACGACTGTATCGGCCCAAGCACATCCTCTCTGCAGGTCATTCCATGCTGATAAGGCAATTCCATGATTTTCGGTTTCTGATACATAATCCACGACGGTTTCAAGCGAGTGAGCTTCAGCAATCGAACCCAATGATTCAGGAATGGCTAACCTGACCAATCCAGCACCAGATCGTAGAGCAGCGGTTGAGGCCAGGAGAGCTGCTCCCGTAAACCCCTGTGATCCAGCAATTATGAATACTTTTCCTGCAGTATACTTGTGAGTATGGCTAAGTCGACTGTATTTAGATTTTGGATAGTCAGCTTCCTCATTTTGTCTAAGGACTTCTCCAGTAACATGATCCAGACTATCCTTAGGGAATCCAATGTCTACTGGTATTACGGTTCCAGAAAATGATCGAGCTGGTTCAAAGAGACAACCCTGTTTGCCAAAACCCATACTCACGGTTAGCTCCGCGCGGATACAAGGTTCCAGGACTTCACCCTGATCTCCTGTGATGCCAGAAGGCACATCTACTGCAATACATTTGGCCTGGCTCTGATTTGTGAGTGCTATCAGCACATCATAAGGAGATCTGATCTCTCCTGAAATCCCGGTGCCCAATAGGGCATCCACGATAATATCGGCCTCCAGAATCTGATTATGCTGCGATTCAGAATCCTTCCAGGAATCTACTAACATACCGGGATCATTTAGCTTGTTGAAATGAGTGAGTGCATCTCCTCTGAGTCTATCCGGAGTGGATGTAGAAATTATTGAGACAGATGTCCCCTGCTTTAATAAGCCTGCAGCAATGACGTAACCATCACCACCGTTATTCCCATGACCTGCTAGGATCATTACTTTTGTTGAATTATCTAGATAACCCCGATCGACCATCTGCTGAACCACGGCATCGCCGGCGTTCTGCATGAGTAGGCGACCAGGGATTCCGCAAGTATTTATGGCATATTCATCTACAGCTCGATTGGCTGCCATTGTGAGAAAAGCCCGCAATGAATCAATACTCCAGAATAGCGAAGGCTATGGCCATTGAATGTTCGTGTGAGATGGTGACCAGACAAGTACCCTGGATGTGTGTCAGCAGGGATACTTGAGGACGTCCTTCTATATCATTTAGAATCTCAATATCTGAGAAGGGGATAATTTTATCATAACCGCTTTGGTAGACGGCTTTGGCAATGGCTTCCTTGGCTGCAAAGCGACCAGCAAAATGTATTTCCGGATGTTCCTTGGACTCACAGTAAGCGGTCTCACCTTTTGTGAAAACTCGCTTAAGGAAGCGAGTTCCATAGCTTTTTCTCAGACGACTTATGCGACTGACTTCAACGATATCACTACCTATTCCACGAACTGCCATGAGTCCTCAATTTATACTTCATGACCTTTGGAAAAAGTGGAATTTGCGATGATGAGAAATCTATAAAATGACCCGAATTTCCAAGGGATTGAGTGTATAGAATTAAAAAAGGGCTGTCACATGGACAGCCCTTAATAATTTATTCTGAGATAATCAGCTATTCAGCCATTATCCCTTCATGAGCTCATCAATGCGATGTTGAGCAAGACTTTTCCATCTAGCATCCTTCAAGGCCAGACGGTATGAGGCAATAGCCTCCTTATTTCGACCTAAACCTTTTAACGCATCACCCTTTTCAACTTGAGCAGGTGCCCAGTTCTTCTTCTTTGCTTTGGCAAGAGAGGTGGAAGACGCAGTCAGGGCAGCAGAAAAATTTCCTTTAGAATTGTACGCCTGAGCTAAGTGATATGATGTTTTGTAGGTTACTGTTGATCCAGTAAGACTCCTGAGAAGAGAGACAGTCGTGTCATACTTCTCCTGGTCGATATAAATCTTAGCTAGAAGTTCGTAGGCCAATGAATATTTTTTATCCACCTCAATGGCTTTTTTTAGATTTGAGATGGCAAGATTCGTACTTTTTTGGCTTTCATACACTTTGCCAAGTACATAATAGGCTTTTTCATATTTGGGATTGATTGAGATTGATCTCTTCAGACTCTCAATGGCTTTAGTGTTATTTCCCATTGCGCTGTAAAGATTACCCAGACCATACCAGGCTTTGTAGTGGGTACCATCACTGGTAACTGCTTCAAGGTAAAAACCTTCGGCGGCTTTTAAATTTCCATCTTTTTTAGCAATATATGCCAATTGATAGTAGCCACTTGCGAAAGTAGGATCTACAGCAACTGCCTTTTCGTATTCAATGCGAGCTGACTCATAATCCTTACGTTTCAGGAATTTATGACCTTCGGAATAATGCTTATTGCGAACCATCTCAATAGATTTGCCATATTTATCTTGTGTTTGATCATGGGTGGCAGCTTCGCGAAATTTATCGGCTGCTTTGATGGGTTCCTCTTTACGGAAATGTACCATACCCTGACTAAATAATGCTTCGGCTTTAAAGCGACCCCAGATTTCGAGAGGAGACGCGCCCATTTGAGTAATGGCTTCGCCATATTTTTTGTAGGCATCATCATATTCATTGCGACCAAGGGCGCGACCACCATCAGTCAAACGAACATTGATTTGTTCAAGGATAGCCCATTCTGCTTGAATTTCATCGTAACGATCCTTTTCGGGAGCGGCTTTCATAGCAGCTTTATAGGCACTATCAGCAGTCACGATATTGAAATTTTGAATAGCATCACGTGCCTGGGTTACCAATACTTCATCCTGGTATTGGGCCAATAATTGACCAAACAATGATGCAAATATGAGTGCAGATATAGCGAGGTTTTTCATCTTACGTTTATCCTTTTAGTCCATCAACCTATTGAAAGGTCCTTATCATTTTCGTGGTGAGTCAAAGCTCACTTTCACTCCACAAGTTGCCTGAACTCAACAGATCAAGCCATAAAGTGGCGTGCAATATAGTAGACGAGCTTGCCTTTGTCATTGATTTTATTGAGCCAAACAAGGACCCAGAACTGAGTTCCAGTTATTCACACAGGCCTGTGTTTTGCTCGATATTTTGCAGAAATAAATCAAATAGCGCCGCATAACAATTCCATTTCATGTGGACATTAAGGAGCAGCTGAGGGCGTTATTTATGGGATGGTTTGTTGTAGGTCTTTAGGATCAGACAGATTTTTAAACCGATAAAAATTTTCTAGATCTCTGCTATGAACAGCGAGAAATTTTTCTTTTATACCAATCGAGTCTCAATAGATTAAAATCATGGAAAATAATTTTCGAGAATTTGCACTGAATACCATTGATGAGCTCGGTTTGTCTGACTATGAAGTTGCCAAGCTTACGGGGATAAAAAGCTCTTCAGTAAGCCGGTGGCGGACTGGTAAAACAGTCCCTCGTAAAAACAGCCTCAGGCACCTCGCCCAGTTGGCTGGTCGTCAGGTCCGCTTTGTAAAATCTGAGGACCATATCACAGTCGAGTGGCAGGATGAGGATGCAAGTAATCTCCGACCTTATGTCCCATTGCAGAACATACGCCAGACGATTAAAGTCTATACCTGGAGTCAAAGCAGCCAGTCTGATTTTTTCAGACGGAATGGCACCATTAGCCAGAAACCCGTGCATGCTTTAAAGGGTATTCCAGATGTTGAAGATCCGCTAGCCTATTCCATCATCATCGATGAGGAACAAAATCCGCTGATTGATCCTTATTCACGCTATGGTGATGTGATGATTATTTCCCCAGCTGCTAGTGTAAAAAATGGTGATCATGTTATTGCGCGACTTAGTGATGGACGATTGATCTCCAGGAAGATCCAATTTTCTGAGGACAATTTATTTTTCACTCGGCATGAGGGTGGTGCAGCTGATTTCAGTGTAAAATCTGAAGCGGTTCACTTTTATCACAAAGTCGTGTACGTCCGTAAACGGTAACCCACTGTAGCCAACCTCTGGAGACTGAGCCTGTCGAAGTCTCATGTCCATAGCTACATATTAAATCCTCCGCTGCATATTGATTCAGATTGATTGAAATATCTAAGCATAGACGGACATTTCGAAGAGTCTTCGCTCCAAGAGCTACGCCCTCACAAGGAGCCTCAATGTCCGGAGACTGAGCATATCAAAATCTACTTTCATTAACCATGTAATATTTCCAACCCTGCTTACAGATTCAGGATTCAATAAAAGAGTTTGAGAATAATAGGACATTTCGAAGGCTTCAATGTCCCCCACCTTGCTACAAATAAAAAGAGACCCGATTGCTCAGGTCTCTTATGAGGGATTTTTGTGCCGAGAGCGGGATTCGAACCCGCACAAGCGTTAGCTCACTGCCCCCTCAAGACAGCGTGTCTACCAGTTCCACCACCTCGGCCAAAAATATTATTCGTCGGTTGTAGCATCTCCAGTAGTAGCAGGAGTTGTGGCTGCTTCACCAGGTAATCCCAATTCAGCAGGCGCAGCTGCTTCAAACTGAGTCCCGGGAACAATCATTTCTTCTTGTAATTCTTTCTGGAAATCATTTTGACCCGATGAACCACCCTTATTCAGGACGCCAATGAGAATAATGATAACCATGAAAGCGACAGCTAATCCTCCAGTCAATTTGGTGAGGAAATTTCCTGCGCCGACGCCACCAAAAAGAGCGCTTGCAGTATTACCACCACCAAAAGTACCGGCTAAACCGCCACCCTTGCTGGATTGCATGAGTATCACCATCATGAGTAATAATGAAATGATAACCAGTATAATGTACAACAATGTCATGTGTATCTCCTAGTTGATGACTCCGGCTTCGTCGATAATCCCCTTGAATGCTTCCAGGGTCATACTTGCTCCACCTACCAGAGCTCCATCAATGTCC
>JABMQQ010000204.1 GCA_013202495.1 Fidelibacterota bacterium
ACCATTATCTATCAGACATTGGGGATCTAACCTTTGCCGAGAAGCGTATCCTTGCCAAGGCGAGAATGAATAACTGGAAGATAAAGAAGGGTCAGAAGTATATGCGAGTCACGGGAACAAACTGTGAGGGACATATATATGACTCCAAGGTTATCCCAGAGGTCGATGCCCTTTGTCGCAAGTATGATGTTTATGATTTTGATTACTGTTAGGAAGGATATAATTATGAAACGAAAATATGAATCCCAGATATTTTTGATGACTGATGTTGAAATCGGAGTAGCTCATCTTGGTGATAGATTCTATCCAAGGAGGGTTGTCACCAAACTTGCTCGAAAGGTGCAAGAAGCACGAAAAGCACACCATGACGATATGCTCATGTTTCAGGTAGCGAATGAAGAAGTTGAAAGATTAAATGCCACTCCCCCACAATCCCCAGAGGCGAAGGTTGCGGAAGCGTTGAAACGTAAAGCTAAATATGCAGTTGAACTCGATGAAGAATTAGACAGGGCTAATGAGGTAATTGAAGAACTTTATTCAAGTGGATGCCTTGATACTCAGAGAGAGAATATTGTTAAAGAATATTTAGGCATAACTGTCTGTGAAAGCGATAAGGAGGAAGAGGGATGATAAACCCAACACGGTGTCACCACAAGTTCGTAGTCATAGATGATCCCTTTTGGAGCACAGCCTATACGGTTGAATGTATTCATTGCCACTGGAGAGAGTTCAGGGCTTATGGGAGTAGTATATGAGCTGGGGTGAAAGAAGCTGTTCCCAGGAGAGAGCACCCAAGAATGAACACGGTGGATGCTCGTATTGCACAATGGGTACATGCAATGTGGATTGTAAGTATTATACCTGGGACGGTAAGACGAAACCTGACTCCGAAAAGAGATCCTTCGACAGCATAGACAATACTCCAAGTCAATCAGCATCCAAGCCACCCCGTAAGTACCGTAACCTCGTTGCCAGAAAACGCTGTGAGTGGATAACTAAAACTGATGGCGATGGGTTCGAATGGATTGTTGGTATCAAGAGACTCTCCAATGGTAAGGAGACGTTTTTCGATAAGGAATATTAGGAAGGAGAATTGTTGTCAGCACATAGGGCGTGTACCAAGAAATCATACCCCAGTAAAATCATGGCTGACTTCACTGTTCAGTCGTGTCAGTACAAAGCAAATCGTAACAAGAAAAAGAAGGTCCCAATCAGGTCGTACAAGTGTCCCATTTGCCATAGCTGGCATACCACTTCACAGCCCCGTAAGTCAGGGATTATTGATAACACCTCACTTCAACTCAAGTGATCCTGTAACAAATCAGCGTTAAACAAAATACACGCTCAAATCACACCCCTTGTTTCTATTGTATTTAGAAAATAGAAATGCGCCAGGGTAGAGGTTTGAGCATGCGATGCTCGGTAGATATTTTCGCACCAGTAGACTTGTTTCTATGGGACTCGATATCGTCTCGGCAAAAAACCGCCGTATAATGCGATCTGTGTGTGGAATTCGGTTTCAAAAATAATGGTGACAGTCGATATTTTTTTCGACTTCAGAAAGATCCGCAACTCTGTGATGCTTAATATCACATCCTATATCGTTCATAAACTGTTTGCCATAGCAGGGATCGCCACAAGCAGGATAGCTGTTTATGCAGGTACTAGGTCTGCTACAGAAATGCTAGCCGGGAAATTGAGGGGATAGGCATGATAAAGCTGGTTTCATCTGTGTTTATTTAGCCACTCACGAATTAAATCAGATCGCACTGTAACAGGACTTTCACGCAATATCGTGCCCCGGTTAATTTCAAGATTACAGGGACTACCTGGTGGTCTATTCTTTGGTGTCTCTTCAGAGTTATAGTCGTTCACCAGTTCCTGTATTTTCTCGATTGAATAATCCAGTGCAATTCTTCCCGCATTCCCAATTTGGGAATTATACTCCCGAGAATCCTCGATAGTAGCCGTGAGGCTTTTTAGAAAACCCAACTTGAAGTCAATCTTCGCTTCAAAAAATTCGTTTATCACGCCAAATGATAATCTGTTGTCCCCATAAATATCAGCAAAGTCCTCATTCAACAATTCTGAAGCATAAGATTCCAGGAATACCCGCTTGGTCTGAGATCTGAGATCGTCGGAAAGGCTCTCATGCCATAGAAAGAACTCATTGGCTTTAGCGTAAGTGGTCATAGGTCGCAATGTTTGCAAAAACCTTTTATTCTCGTTTCTGATCGTTGGGGACTGGAAGCTGGTATCAATTACTAGAATCTCTATATGGAGACTATACAAATTTAGGAATAAATGTAGGGCAGCTGTTTTCCCTGCCTCTACTCTTGGATTCAGGGTGATTTCAAAAAGTAGATAGTGGTGCTCATCCACATCGAATATCAGGTTGTTCTGATCACTATTATCATGTGCAACAATTTTATTGTACGCAAATTTCTGCAGTCCTCGAGTGGATCTTGAATTCTTAAGTCCACGAAGTTCTTCAAGATATTGGTTCCTTAGTTCTTCTGTAC
>JABMQQ010000250.1 GCA_013202495.1 Fidelibacterota bacterium
CCCCCCCCCCCCCCCCCCCCCCCCCCCCCCCCCCCCCCCCCCCCCCCCCCCCCCCCCCCCCCCCCCCCCCCCCAACTCCTTGCTACGCCGTGACTTACGCACGCGCAAATGTTGCGTTTAGCCGTGCAGTCACCGCGCAGCGGCCTCTTTCACGTTGCAGGAACGCGACGTTTTCGGCCCCTGACGTTGCCCGAACAGCACGCCGCGGCTGGCCCGTCCGGCTACGCCTTCAGGTCATACTGATTGAGCTTGCGGTAGAGGGTGCGTTCGCCGATGCCGAGCTTCTTCGCGGCTCTGCAAGACCGCGCTAGACCCGGGCAGCCCTTCGATGGGCCGCAGACGGCTGACGGTCCTGCAGTGTCTCTTGTTGTTGTCGCAGGGCCTCGGAACGCCGCCGCCAGTATGCCAGTCTTTGGCGCACGGTCATGCTCTTCAACTGTCGGCTTATTCTGGCTGCCCCGCGTCGTTTCATCCGGACGCAGTCAAATGCCTTAGTCTTCATATGAGATCACCTCTCTCGGCGAATAGATCGAGATCGGCCGGTACCCGTTGACCTCGTTGATAGCATTATACAACGGTATCTTCTGAAAGTGAACGATATGTCGAAAGTTCCAACTGACGATCACCCCGCATCCGCCAGCGCTCGCCAACGCGACGTGGAGGGCATCGTCGGACCACCTCGCGGACACGATGTTCGCCTTCACATAGGCCCGTTGAAGTCGCAGGGCCTCTGCGGACACGTCGACGATCTCGGTCGAGGGCAACACACGTTCAAAGAGCCTCCTTACCTTGGGCGGCGCTGCTTCGAGTTCAGCCTGGACGACCGCTGAGGTGACCAGGCGGAACGCCCCCGCAATTGCCTCGTCCAGGAAAGCCCGGCTGGGTTCGTTGAACTCAGCGTCGAACGCGCCACCGAATATTGAGGTGTCGGCATAGATGCGCACGAGACCGATTTGGCTCACGAGATATCCTCCTGTGTCCTCACACCTTCAGGTCGTATTGATTGAGCTTGCGGTAGAGGGTGCGTTCGCCGATGCCGAGTTTCTTCGCGGCCTCTTTGCGGTTGCCGTTGCACTCATCGAGCGTGGTGCTGATGAGTTCGCGCTCGGCCTGCTGGAGCGACATGCCGGAGAGGTCCCTCGGCGCGGGCAGGGCCAGCCGGCCGGGGATGATGTGGCTGGGCAGATCGTCCTCGCCGAGGACGGCGTCCTTGGTGACGACGACCATGCTCTCGATGCAGTTTCGGAGTTCGCGGACGTTGCCGGGCCAGTCGTATTGGGCGAGGGCCTTGCTGACGGACGGCGCGATCCCCGCGATCTCCTTGCCGTGCCGATGCGCGAATTCCTTGATGAAGCTCTGGGTGAGCAGGGGGATGTCGCTCTTCCGCTCGCGGAGCGGCGGCATGCGAATGGCGACGACGTTGAGCCGGAAGAAGAGGTCCTGGCGGAACTTCTTCTCCTTGACGAGTTGCTGGAGGTCGGCGTTCGTCGCGGCGAGGAGGCGGACGTCGACGTCGATGGGCTCGTTGCTTCCGACCCGCATGATCTGGCGCTCCTCGATGACGCGGAGCAGCTTGATCTGGGTGCTGATGGGCATGTCGCCGACCTCGTCGAGCAGCAGGGTGCCGCCGTCGGCGTGCTCGAATCGGCCGACGCGCCGGTCGCTTGCGCCGGTGAACGAGCCCTTCTCGTGGCCGAACAGTTCGCTCTCGAGGATGCCCTCGCTCAGGGACGCGCAGTTGAGCGCGACGAACGGGCGGTTGCAGCGCGGGCTGTTGTGGTGGATGGCCTTCGCGATGAGTTCCTTGCCGGTGCCGCTTTCGCCGTGAATGAGCACGGTGGCGTCGGTGCTCGTGATCTGCTGGAGCGTGTCGAGCACGCGAAGGATCTTCGGGTCGTTGCCGAGGATTTGCTCGAAGCTGAACCGCTTGTCGAGCGCGGTGTGGAGTTCGCGGTTCTCGCGGCGGAGCTGCTGGTTGGCGACGGCCTTGGCGACGACGGCCCGCAACTCGTTGATGTCGAGCGGTTTGGTGAGGTAGCTGGCGGCGCCGAGCTGAATGGCCTCGACGGCGCTGGGGATGGTGCCGTGGCCGGTGACGACGATCACCTCGATGTCGCCGTGGAGCCGGAGGGCCTCGCGAAGAATGTCGAGTCCGTCGAGTTCCTCGCCGAGCTTGAGGTCGGTGACGACGACGTCGATGGCGTCGCTCTTGAGTTCTTCGATTCCGGCGGACGCGGAGTTGGCCTGGACGCACTCGTAGCCGACCTTCGTGAGGGCTTCGGCCGTGGCGTCGCAGTGGCCGGGCTCATCGTCGATGACAAGGATGCGCGTCTGCTGGCTCATGTTGCCTGGCCGTCCGTGTCTTCAGGGGCTTGCGGAATGCGGATGACGAAGTCCGTCCCCGTGTCTTGCTCGGAGACGAAGCTGACGGCGCCGCCGTGCTGGTCGATGATCCGCTTGGTCACGACCAGACCGAGGCCGGAGCCGTCTTTCTTGGTGGAGAAGAACGGGCCGAAGATTTTGTCGCGGAGTTTTTCGGGCACGCCCTTGCCGGTGTCGATGATCTCGATGACGACGTGGCCGTCGTCGAGCGACGTTCGCAGGATGAGTTCGCCGCCGTCGGGCATGGCCTGCTGCGCGTTCAGGATGATATTCAGGACCGCCTGTTTGAGGAGCTTCGCGTCGGCCATGCAGAGCGGCAGGCTCCGGGCGTATTGTTCCCGAAGTTCGATGCCGGCGCGGTCGAGTTCGGGGCCGACGAATTCGGCGACCTCGGCCGTGACGTCGTTGAGATCGGTCGGCCGAAGTTCCATGCGTTCGACGCGCGTGAACCGGAGGAAGTCTTCGAGCGTTTGCGAGAGCCGCTGGACTTCGCTCTGCAGGACCTGGAGCTTCCGGACCGTCCGCTTCTCCTTGGGCGTTTGCGGCTCGCCCCAGTCTTCCGCGAGCAGTTGGAGGTTTACCTTGATGGTGCTGAGCGGGTTCTTGATTTCATGGGCCAGGCCGCCCGCCAACGCGGTGACGTATTCCCAGGCGCTCTCCGGTTCCGGGTGGCTGGTGGTCATGGGCGGCCGCACGTTGGTGGTGTGAAAACGGCCCGGACGTTCAGGTGACCTGATCGGCTCGGGC
>JABMQQ010000205.1 GCA_013202495.1 Fidelibacterota bacterium
GCTCCAGTGCCATCTTTAATCCCTATTCCATCAAGAATGTGGAGATGCTGGTGGGTGGCTTCGATGCCGAGTATGGGGGACGCAATGCCTCCATCATGAATATCTCCACTCGTGAGGGTCATCAATCAGAAATCCATGGTGAATTCCGGCCATCTATTTCAGGTATCAGTGGGGCTATTGAATTCCCTGCAGGCAAAAATGGGACGGCCATGGTGTCAGGTAGAACTTATACCGATTTTATGCTCCGAGTCATGATGGGCTCACCAAATCTGGTCATGGATTATAATGCGGCTTATCAGGTATTACTTGGCAAGACGCGTCTCAGGTTTTCCGGGTTTTTTGCCCGCGATTATATGGACTATAGTGTAGACAATCTCATGCTTTTCTTTCCTGAGGGTTTATTTGAATCCTTTGGTGAGGGGTTTGTCACCAACACCACCAATCGGGCGCTGGGTGTCAAATTTAATTCCGTTCTCCTTCCGACCCTAACCCTGGAAGGTCAAGTCTATCATTCAGCTTCCTCAGTGGACAATTTGACGTACTTCAATTACTCCATAACCGATACGGTTGAAGATTTTACGGCTGCTCTCGATTATAAAACTCATATTGAGAATACCATCGGTGAGAATACAGGAAAGGCGAACCTGGCCTGGTATGCCTTCTGGAATCAGACCCTGAAACTGGGTTTCGAGATAAATGATATCTATTTTGCCAATGAGGTGGGACGTTTCGATGCCGACCCAAATCCCAATAAATCCGGTGCACAATTCCAATCATTCTTTGTCCAGGATAAAATTGAACTGGGTCCTCTCCAATTTAAGCTGGGATTGCGAAATTCCAGGTCTCAGGCGCAAGGTGAGTGGCATATGGAACCGCGGGCTTCAGCAAGTCTCAGGATGCCCGGTGGTCACCAGCTTAAGACTGCTTATGGGAAATATTTTCAATATCTCACAACCATGGACTCTAAGGGTGATGAATTTGTCCAATTCCTGGACTATTACCAGTCACTTGAGAATCGAGAGCCCCTCAATTCCGTCCACTATATCGTAGGCCTTAGCGGTCCCCTGTTTGGTGACATCGCTTATGAGGTAAGTGCATATTATAAAGATTTGAAGCAACTCTATCGGGCAACTTATGGCAATACCCTTGTAGCGGGGGAAAGCTCAGCCCTTATCGAAGGAGGCTCTGGAGAATCCTATGGGTTTGAAATTCTACTGAGAGGTGAATTTGGCCGTCTGTCGGGTTGGTTGGGCTATAATTATTCCAAAGGATTTCGTCGCTATCCCTCCATTCTGGATGGTGAGACAAGTCTCTTTGATGCAGACCAGCCCCATAATCTCAAGTCCATTCTTCTGTACAAGTTGACACCAGATATTGTGGCCAGTTCGACATTGCAAATTACCTCAGGATTTCCACGTACCTGGGAAACGGGAATGAGGATGCATGGAACCTATGATCCGCTGACAAATACCGTTGGATATTTTGCCACCTATATCACTCCAGAGCGCAACAATGTCAGGTATCCCGCTCGATTCGCCTGGGATATTGGTTGGAAGAAAAAACTCCGCTCAGGCTTTGGGTTTAATCTGGCTGAATATCTGGGAGGCGTGGATGCCTATATGACCATGACCATCAGGAACCTGCTATTTCTACATCGCAACCCCATCTATTACTTCTATATCCCTGAGTATGGTTACTATGGTTTTGGGGCTGAATATTTACCATCAATATCTTTCGGATACAGTCTACAGTTTTAAGGGGAATGGATATGATGCTAACTATAAATGCAATGAATTCAATCCTGCCAAATTACTCTCGTTCGTCACACCGAGCCTTTCGACGGTACTCAAGACAGGCTTCGTCGAGGTGCAATGACTTTCAGAATAAGTGGTGGAGAGTACTTTGTCTCGCAATAGTCATCATATTTTCGAGTCAATTTATATCCTGTGACCTACCTCATCAACCATGCCCCATGCCCACAGAAATTGTAGAAACAGAATTCGAACCTGGTCTAAATATTATGGGTGTTCTCCGGGCAGATGATCAAGCAGGGACATCTTTTATTAATATTAATCGAGCACTCACCACAGAGGAAATTTATTCAGATTCCATAGAGAATTTTTCGCCACAGATCAACTATGCTAAAGTGAGTTCAATTGACTCAGGTGCTGATTACCAGTTCGTGAGAAGTGAAGATACCAGCGATTGGGGGAGCTATTTCGATACCACACTGAGTGTTGGAGCAAGTGAAGTGTATGATCTGGAAATCAGCGCGCCTGGTTTTCCCACACTCACAGGACACACCATCATTCCTAACAAACCTCAGCTCGTCGCAAATTCACTCCTAATAGGCTCTGATAAGGTTTCGTTCCAGATTCAACATCATGGCAGTGCCTTTGAATACAAGCTGTATCTGTTCTTTGCTGCAAGCGTATTGGATAAAGTGGTCAAACCAACCAATGGAAATATTATTGAAGTGGAATGGAACTTTCCCACCTCAAATGGTTCACCACTCTACCTGGGACTTACAGCTCTTGATGAAAACTTGACTCGTTATGGGAACAGCCCTATCTCATTCATTCCCAATACCTATCATCCCGATGGTTCTACAGTGAGTGGTGGCTATGGGTGTTTTGGGTCAGTGGCAATCACGATAATCGGATTGTGAGTAGACAATCTAGATTACGTCATCCCGAGCGGAGTCGAGGGAGAGAAATATGCCTTGTTCGAAAGAACAAACCCATCTGGGAATGTTTGGAGTAGGATTGATTGTTTTCCCTCGACTCCGCTCGGGATGACAATTTAGTACTACCGACGTGGGTAGGGATCTTTCCAGATCTACGGTAGATGATGGCTCTGGATATTTTGGCATGGTATCAATCACTATCATCGAGTTATAGATAACTAATCAAATTAACTGGAGTTACTCCGGCTTTTAAGCCGGGGGCAATGAAACCTTGAAAAGTAGGACTTTAGTCCTAACAGTTTGGGCTAAAGCCCGTTTCTCAAGGAACGCCAAACCACCGCCCTAAAGGACGGGGTAAAAGAAGTAATATCTGGGATTGCCAAAGGATTCGTTTGCATTTAACCCTGATGCATTCTATGATTAAAGCCTTATGAATTCTAAAGAACTTCGTGAAATAAAAATATCGTCTGAGACCAAATTTAAGGGGAATCTTCTTCATGTGGTCCGGGATGAGGTCAAACTTCCCAACGGGTTGACCAGCGTCCGCGAGGGCATCAAACATCCTGGTGCTGTAGTCATTATTCCATTTTTGAATGCTTCAACGCTGATAATGGAACGGCAATTCAGATATTACCCCAATGAGATATTTTACGAGCTTCCTGCTGGCAAAACAGACACAGGAGAGGATTTCCTCACTACTGGCAAACGTGAGCTCCTTGAAGAAACCGGATATAAAGCAAAGACCTGGACATTCATAAGTCATCTCTATCCCGCCATTGGTTATGCCGATGAAAAAATGGCAGTCTATGCTGCCAGCGATCTAACCATGCAGGAAATAGACCGTGATGAAGATGAGTTTCTGGAAATCATTGAAATGCCTCTGGACAAAGCCATGGAAATGTTAAGACGCGGTGAAATTACTGACGCGAAAACCATGGTGGGTTTGTTCTGGGCTGAAAAACTGGCCAGTGGAGATTGGAAAGCTTATGTCAGAAGTTGATTTTATCTATGCCTGCGATGCATCTGCAGTACCCGAGAATGGTGCGCTTAATGTGAATCTGGATGGTGAGGAAATTACCATATTTCACACACCAGATCGTTTTATTGCCCGTTCAGGGTTCTGTAAGCACAATGGCTTCAAACTTGAACTATGTGAAATAACCGGTGATACGTTGACTTGTCCTTTACATGGATGGAAATACAGTGTATCCACTGGTAAGGGAATCAAACCCAGCTACACAAGGCTGGAGACCTATCCAATCGTCATGAGAGCTGAACAATTATGGGTGCAGCCCGTGGCTCAAAAAGAAGAAGATGATTTCGATACATCAGCTTTTGATTGGTAAAAAATCAAGTAAGGGGAGGGTGATATGAAAAAAATAGCAGTGGTTTTATCAGGTTCGGGATTTTTAGATGGTGCAGAGATTCAAGAAAGTGTGATCACCATGCTTGCTCTAGATCGCGCCGGCGCGAGCTATCAATGCATGGCACCGGATATGGAACAGATGCATGTGGTGAACCATTTCACTGGTGAAGTTGCCGAGGGAGAACAGAGAAACGTTTTGGTAGAGGCAGCTCGCATCGCCAGGACCCAGATCATTGATATCGCTGGAGCCAATCCCAACGACTTTGATGCAGTAATTTTTCCAGGCGGCTATGGTGCTGCAAAAAACCTCTCAGATTTTGCTGTCAAAGGTGCCGCAAGCACTGTTCAGGCCGATGTACTTCAATTTTCACGGGCTTTCGCTGCAACTGGAAAACCCATGGGTTTTGTTTGTATTGCTCCAGCGATGATACCCCATATATATGGTGCAGATGCCAAACTGACCATCGGATCAGATGCTGATACGGCGGCTGCCATCAATGAAATGGGTGGAGTTCATATTAACTGTCCAGTAGACGATTTTGTGGTTGATGAAGAAAGAAACCTGGTTTCAACTCCAGCATATATGTTGGATATGAGAATTAGCGAGGTTGCCACTGGAATAGAAAAACTGGTCAACAAAATTATAGAGATGATTCATGGAAAATAATGTAAAAGACTTAAAACAGGTCGCCCACTTCTCAGAAGATGCTGCCAATATAAATAGTATGTTCAAAAGTGACCAATTGCAGATGGATGTGCTGTTATTGAATACTCATCAATACATTTCACCTGTGGTGGAGCCTATCTCAGACATCATTTACTTCGTATTGCGTGGAGAGGGTGTTTTTGAAGTGGGGGATGAGGTGCTGGTACTCACACGCAATACTTCAGTCCTGGTGGAAATGGGTGTCAGCTCAGGCATCATCAATGAGAGCGATGAGCAGTTGACCGTTCTGAAAATTGCGGCTCCTCCTGGAATTCATAACCTTAGTTCCTAACTGAGGCTAAATATATGCACGCCCCCATTTTTCCTCTACCAACGGTAAATCTGTTTCCTGAAACTACAGCCAGTTACCACATCTTCGAACCAAGATATGTGGAGATGATTGAAAGTGTATTGGAAGGGGATGGTCTCCTGGCCATGGGTGTTCTGAAACCCGGTTATGAGGAAGATTATTATGGTACCCCGGAAATTTTTCCGGTGGGGTGTCTTGGTAAAATTCAGTCCTATGAGAAATTGGAGAATGGGAAATACAATATTGTTCTGGAAGGCCTGTTTAGGGTTGGCTTTGGTGAAATAGTCAAAGACAATCCCTTCCGCGTAGCTGAGCTGATCGAATTACCGGAATCAGATTCTGAAAATGATTTTATTGATGAACGCGAAGACTTGTTGCTGCGTCTTAATTATCTGGTAGAGCAATCTCCAGACACTCTCGATTTTAGTCCCATCCTGGGGGAACAGGAATCTTTTATATCACTTGTGAATCTGGTAGCCCGCACCTTGCCTCTAAAAAACGATGAGCAATATGCGCTCCTCTCAATGGATTCTGTCCGAGAACGTGCCAATCGCATTCTGTGGCTTATTGATGATCAGATCGAAACCATTGAATTGCTTAAACGTGTAGATCCCAGAATTACGGATGATATCTCACTGAACTAAATCGTGTTCACTTAAATAGATTTTTTAAAACCAAATTTTTGGTCTCATGTCTTCGCAATTACCCATGCTTCAGCGTGGGGGTCTAGATTTCTCTGAGAAAATAGGCTGTCCCCAAAGAGCGGCCTCTTTTTGATTTAAGAACAAGGAACACCGATTGAAGATTTACGAAATTTATCAAAATACAGGATTCAAAAATTCTTATTCGATATTCGATATTCAAAGTCGGCTGTCCAAATAGGGCGACCTCCTCTTGGGTTATGTGGAGCTTGTTATAGAGGTATAAAGGAATATTCTTGCAGATAAGACCGTTAAGATGATAGTTGTCTATGCAGAGCCATTATCCCCAAAAGTTAGCTTTACAGCCTACTAACAACATCAGTCGCAACTCTTTCCCTCTACTCTAGATGAATGGATACCAAAGAACCACTTGATTCCTCTGGTCAGCAAGGTGATCGATACTATGGAACTGGATACGCTTCTTAGCAGATTCCCCTGCATTGGTCATCAGGATTTTACTCCCTGGTCTTGATAAGGTGAATATTGAGTTCGGGTTGGTTGTTATTGCCCCTAATCTGATGAAACTATGGTCGAAGACAGTCGTGGGAACAGGAAATAGTCGTTTATCTGTCTCTGGTGAGTTGTTTTTAGCCTTTTAGGGTTGAAAAATCGCCTTGAGAATGGATTTTACACAAATCTGTGTAATCCGTGGCTAAAAAGAAAAAAGCCGCCTCAGGTTCTGAGACAACCTAAAACGAAATAATAAATACAGTTTGGGCTAAAGCCCGGAAAATTAGGTATTTTTAGTAGCCCCAGCCTAAAGGTTGGGGTAATTATATGGTTCACACCAGCACTTAATGCTCAAATTAATTACTTACAAAGTGCTGAATTGATCTATATCAGTCTTTAATAAAGTGTTCTGCTGACTTTATCAATTATACATGATATGATAAATAATTGTCATTAGGAAACAGATGTCTTGGCATGTGCTTTGCAAATGATGGAATGATGAATGTTGAAAAATTTGTTAACCGATCATTTATAGAAGGAAGCCATTATGGAGTGTTTTTCTCTATTACGGTCTGATGTCCCAGCCCTGATTGATCACCTCGGGGATTTTGGGGAGGTAATCGCCCCCCATGGGAAAGGGGATGTCTCGTACTCGTTTGAGGCTGTCCAGGACAGTTGTGATGTTGTGCTGGACTACAACCGTACCTTATTACCGCTCAAGAAGATGTTTCTCCCGCCTGTCGAAAAATTGATGGGTTTCTCACTCAAAAATGAGAGTTATGAGCAAGTAGATGTGGCCATCACATCAAGAGTGTTCTTTGGTGTACATAGCTATGAAATGCAATCCATACTTAGGCTGGACCATAGCATGCTGACCGGATCTGCTGAATCAAATTATTTCAAACGACGCCAGTCCTCCCGTTTTGTGGGGATTTCGTTTGAGCCAGATGAATTCCACTTTTCCGAAAGTGTGGGTATTGTCATCGAAGAAATGGAAGGCTTTGATCTCTTCCTCAATGAAGTCGATGGTGATTTTCAACTCTATGTCCTCACAGAGAATGGTCAGGAAATGTTAAATGGATTTGATAAAATCAATATAACAGAACCTGAAATAGTTGAAGGTCGTCACTTTAAGAAAAAAATCAGATATCATTATAATAGACTCCCACGTGTTTTTCAATACGCCTATCATTCTGAGGTTTGGGCTGATGTGGCTTCACGCTGTGTGGGTTGTGGTGCTTGTACACTGACCTGTCCCACTTGTTTCTGCTTTGATGTTCAAGATGAAGTTGAAGTGACCGCTGAAGACGGTATCCGTCAACGCAGCTGGGATAGTTGCATGCTCAGCACCTTCGCTGAGGTTGCTGGTGGAGAGAACTTCCGAGAGAAGACTATCAATCGAACCCGTCATCGTCTCTACCGAAAATTCAAATACATCACAGACGAAGAGGGTTTGCCCTGGTGTGTTGGTTGTGGTCGCTGCACTGCTTTTTGTCCTGCTGGGATCTCAATGCCAGATATTGTCAATGAGCTTATTCAAGAAGACGAGAAAGCCCAATATCACCGGACTGTCCGGGTATAGAGAAGGAGGCTGAATATGAAACGCCTACAAGATGTAGAACATCACGAAACCGAAGATCTCTACTACCCCACGATGTGTAAGGTGATTGGAGCCAAACAGATAACCGAAATGGAAAAATGGTATGAGCTTGAAATGCCGGAGGGACAAAGTTTAGGTCATGGTCCCGGTCAGTTTGTGGAAGTATCCGCATTCGGAATCGGTGAAGCACCCATATCCATTTCCAGCTCTCCATCAAAGAATGGTAAGTTCGAACTCTGTATTCGCCAGGTTGGAACCCTGACCAACGTATTGAAGAACTATGAAACCGGTGATAGCATGGGAATTCGTGGTCCTTTTGGCAAGGGCTTCCCCATGGAAAAACTTTTTGGAAAGGATATCCTGGTAGTAGCAGGTGGAATTGGTCTAGTACCCCTTCGATCTCTTATTAATTATGTTCTGGATAATCGAAAAGATTTTGGCCGCCTTATCATTCTTTATGGTGCAAAAACTCCCTCTGAACTTCTTTTTACAGATGAACTAAAAATGTGGAAAGACAGAGATGATGTGGAATTACATGTGACTGTAGATCAACCAGATGAGACCTGGAAAGGCAATACCGGTGTTATCACAACCCTCATTCCCTCTCTGGATCTCAAGCTGAATACCACCATAGCCGCCATCACAGGCCCCCCTGTTATGTACAAGTTCGTGGTCATGTCACTCAAGTCAAAACAGCTTCCTGATGATCAGATATATCTGTCTCTTGAACGTCGCATGAAATGTGGTGTTGGTAAATGTGGACATTGCCAGATAAACGGTGTCTACTGTTGCCAGGATGGTCCTGTGTTCAACTATGTTGATATCAAACCATTGGAGGAGGCTCTCTAATGAAACCACAAGTTGCATTTTTCGATTTTACCAGTTGTGAAGGTTGTCAGCTCAATAAACTCAATTTTGAAAATGATCTACTCGATATATTAAAACATGTAGATATAGTTGAATTCCGCGAGGCCATGGATGACAAGGCAGATCACTATGATATCGCCTTTATTGAAGGATCTATTACTTCACCATCCTGTGTGGAACGCATCCATGATATCCGTCGTCGTAGTGATGTTTTAGTGGCGCTTGGCTCTTGTGCTGTGAATGGCGGTGTCAATGCCATGAAGAATCTTCATCCCATTGATGAAGTCCGTGAAACGGTTTATGGGGAGGATAAATACCTGTTTGCCACCCTGCCTGCCATGGCAGTTTCATCCGTCGTTAAAGTGGACTATGAAGTCCGTGGTTGTCCCATGACCCAGCAAGATTTTCTCAAGCTGCTCATCGCTCTGGTTCTAGGAAAACAACCCCCCAAATATGGCTCTCCAGTATGCGTGGAGTGTAAGCTCAAGGAAAACGAGTGTCTTTACAATCGTGGCATGGTTTGCCTCGGTCCTATCACCAGAGGTGGTTGTGATGCGGTTTGCCCAAGCTTTGGACAATTCTGCACAGGATGTCGGGGAATTCTGGACAATCCCAATATTGATGGGATGCTGGAAGTGATGACCAGTCATGGTATCAGTCTGGATGAAGCAAAAAAACGTATGCTGCTCTATAATTCAAACGAGGTTCAATTATGAGTCGTGATCTTGACATCAAAGTCCATCACCTGACCCGTGTGGAAGGTCATGGAAATATCGTAGTAAACATGAAAGATGGGGTCCTTGAGAAAGCTCACCTCAGCATCGTAGAACCTCCCCGGTTTTTTGAAGCTATGATGAAGGGACGCAGTTTTCATGAAGCCGCCATCATCACTTCAAGAATCTGTGGTATCTGTTCTCTCGGTCATCAATTGACATCACTGGTCGCAACTGAAGATGCCCTGGGTCTGGAAATTTCTGAACAGACTGTACTCCTCAGAAAACTATTGATCCATGGGGCCACACTGCAATCAAATATTCTACATGCCTATTTTCTAGCCGCACCGGATTTCCTCAATGTTGGGAGTGTATTTCCTCTTATAGCCACACATAAAGATGTGGTACTAAGAGCCCTGCGCATGAAACGTCTGGCCAATGATATTGGGGATATCGTTTCTGGTAGAGCCGTGCATCCCATCACACCTGTTCCCGGTGGCTTTTCAAGAATTCCAGAAAAAGCAGAACTTTTGGAAATTAAACGACGCCTGCTCGAAGAAGCACTTCCAGACGGTCTGGAAACCATAGAGACCATGAAGGCTCTGGCTGGCGCCATTCCTCAGTTTGAAAGAGAAACTGAATACATTTCCTTAAAGCACCCAGATGAATATGCATTGTATGAAGGAGATATTTTTTCCTCTGACACAGGTGCCTTATCCGTGCACAATTATCTGGATGTCACCAATGAATTCATCGTGAATCATAGCACCTCAAAACATGCGAAGTACAACAGAAGCTCATATTTCGTCGGTGCGTTGGCTCGTTGGAATAACAATCATGCACAACTTGGGGAAGAAGCTCATGCTGCTGCTGAAGCCATGGGTCTCAAACCCAATTGTTTTAATCCCTATATGAATACCATTGCCCAGGTAGTTGAAGCTGTACATTGCATTCTGGATAGTGTCCGCATTATTGACAGATTGATGGAAATGGGTCTCAAAAATGAGAAACCCAACCAAACACCCACTCGATATGGTCGGGGTATTGGTTCCAATGAGGTTCCCAGGGGTATTCTTTTCCATGATTATACTTATGACAATAAAGGAAATATCATCAAGGCAAACTGTATCATTCCTACGGGTCAGAATTTGGCCAATATAGATGATGATATGATGAAATTGGTGCCTGAGATTATCAACAAGACAAAGGAAGAAATTACTCTGAACCTTGAGATGTTGGTCAGGGCATATGATCCATGTATTTCTTGCTCAGTTCATATGCTGGAAGTTGATTTCATCGAATAGTCCCTATGGCAACATTAACAGTCATAGGTGTGGGTAGTCGCTTACGGGGAGATGATGCCATCGGTCCTTTACTTATCGATGCACTTTCCCGGCAAACGCGTTCGCAGATAGAATTGGTGGATGCCGGCAGTGATGCCCTGGGGATTCTCGAGTATCTCGAGGGACGAGAGCATGTGATTGTTGTAGATGCCTGTCAGATGGGTCGTGAACCAGGATCCATCGTGGAGTTTGACTCCGCTCAAATTGACTTTGTTTTAAAAAATGATCCCATTTCACTGCATGGTCTGGGGTTGGCAGAGTCGATAAAAATGGCAGAATCCCTGCATATGATACCCGAAGACTTGAAAATCATTGGTATTGAACCAGAATCAATTCAATTTAGTGGCTCACTTTCCATACCCGTACAAAGGGCTTTGAAAATGGCCGTTGATATCGTTGAAGATAAACTAAATCGAGTAAGCCAACTCGCTGAGGCTTAGTTCAATTTGATTGGCGTTCGCGCCCAGGAGGAAAACAAAAATGGCAAAAAAAGTATTAATAATAGATGATGACTTCGATCTCGTTGAAGCCATGCGTATCACCTTGGAAGCAGCTGGTTATGATGTGATTGATGCCCAGGATGGCGAAAAGGGCCTGGAGATGATTAGATCAGAATCTCCAGATCTAATTATTCTGGATGTAATGATGTCTTCCATGGATGAAGGCTTTCACGTCGCCTACAAAATCAGGGAAGATGCTGACATCAAGGATACCCCCATCGTCATGTTAACAGCTGTCGGTAACCAGACTGGTTTTCAGTTTGACCCCGGCAAAGATGCTGATTTTTTACCAGTTGATGCCTTTTTAGAAAAACCCGTAAATCCAAAAAAACTGGTGGACGTCGTACATCAAAACATTAAGGTCTAAGCAGGAGAGACTTAAACTGATTCGACTTTAAAAACGGGTGCAATTTGACGCTATTTCCTGAAACACCCACTTTCTCAATTGCCTCCATGCTTCGGCGTGACA
>JABMQQ010000206.1 GCA_013202495.1 Fidelibacterota bacterium
CATTCTTTGGAGTTGAGAATTATAACTCTGAATTTTGACAGTGTTGACTCTAAACCAACAGAGTTAAGTGTTTGAACGCTTAACTCTTTTTTTAAAGGGGCTTATGAAAATCCGGATTCCTTTTGCAGTTGTTCTCACCGCACTTTTCTTTTGGTCGTGTGATGAACCGATATCGTATGATAATAGTAGTTTTACCTACAACCCATTCTCATTTACTGAAGATACACTCAATAATATAACTGCTATCGAAGCAGGAAATGCTGATATCGAGTGGGGCACACATTTCAGAGCCTGGGTTGGTGAAACTCAATATTACAAATCAGGTTTTACAGTTGAGTTTATTTTCTCTGATACCTCATTGAACATCAGCGAGGTTGATAGTATCCAATTTCAAGTTAACCATGATGTGACTTATCCAGAGAATGGGGCTGATACGCTCGCCGCCAATTATTCCACATTTGGATTTTACGAAACTATGGATCAAGCGATTGATATAGAAAATTCAGTCTATGGCAATATTATCGGAACGGATTCAATGGATATTGCAGGTGGTAATAATTCCTGGCGCTACAATTTACCAGCTGATCTCATTACAGAAGGTGATACGATTGTGAGCCTGGGAATTTTTCCTCATGAATCTGAATACTTTTCCTCATTCTATGGGGGAGGTTCAGGTTCAAGACCTTCGCTGAATTTTTTCTTTCATGAGCCTGATACAGCTGGTAATGATAGCGCGACAGTTCGTCCATTCCAGACCGACACCTTATTCTTACATTTTGCTGAGAAATCTGGAGCGTTTGATCGAGTACAATATGAATACCTTAGCCAATTAAAAAATGATTCACTTTTATTTACTCTGGACCTGCAAGGTTTTACGGTAACAGGAGATACCCTCCAGCATATCGTTTCTTCCAGTCTTTTACCAGCAATTGATGATTCTGCATCCTCGCTTTACACGCCTGATAGTGTTTTCAGGTTTAGCATGCTCGTTGAGGATCCTAATTCAGGGTTGTCATCTACTATTGAATACAGAGGAGATGGGAATAACTCCATTGAAATAAAAAAAATTGTTCAATCTGCTATAGATGATAAACAGGATGAATTAGAGTTAATATTGCGCCCAACCACTTCAGGTTATAATCCAGGATTTATTGCCATTTCAAAAGATGTTTCAGCATCAACTCTATATGTTAGATCATCCCTGGCGGTGCGACCATGAGGAAATTAATACTTTTACTCATCCTGGCCATTTCGCTCATGGGACAATCAGCCTACTATCGACTCGGGTACGGGGACATTTTTCCAACTACAGACCCCCTGGGAAGCAGTCTGGGGCATGGCGTTGTAGCAATTGATGACTCTAACCGAGTCACGACACACAATCCTGCTGCACTAACCAGTTCGAACCGAGTTCATTTTGGAGTAAGTCTGGGTTCGGAGTTTAGATCAATTGACAATATTGTATCTAACAATACCCGACTTGAACAGATCTTTGTTTCATTTCCAATTGGAACACGATTTGGGATGAGTCTTGGAACCCATGCAGTAGCTGATTTTGCATCTGAGTATGAGTCAAGTCTGGATATGGGTTCTTTCTCTGAACAAACAGTTGGAGGTATTTGGGATTTTCATCTGGGTCTGGGTTATTCAATTTCGCCTGCAATGAAGGTGGGACTAAAGCTACACGCCTTCCAGGGTCAGTTTGAACGTAATACCAAGATTCTAATTGATGACAACCAAGACTCAGTTGTATATAGACTTCATGGTGATATCTCTGGTAAAAGTCTTGAGTTAGGTGTGATCTCAAATATCAAAGAGAAAGTATCTCTTGGGGTGACAATCAATATTCCTCACGACAAACCTACTCTGTCTGGTCGGGATCATCTGGACGAATCCATGGCCTTTAATGATATTTCCGAAGATATGAAGGCCTGGCCAACAACCATTAAATTTGGTGTTATCTATCATCATTCAGAAAGCATGAATTTCATGGCTGGCATTGCGCAACAGCTCTTTACTGAGTCAGGATTCGATGAAGCTAGAGTCTTTGCTTTACCTGCTGGCTGGAAAACCGTACCTGTCGCATCGTTTCAGCTTGCTATGCAAAAATTACCTACTGATAGAACTTCTCGATACTGGACCAAGAGAACGGGTTTGCAGGCTGGCGTATCCATCAAGAATTATTACTTGTCACCAGCCAGTGAAAATATGATATATGAATATTCATTGATATCTGGTGTCAATCTCGATCTGAGAAATGGAAGAAGTTTGTTTGAGATTTCTGGGGAATTCGGATCTCGTGGGGGAGATGAAAGTCTACCGGATGAGTTATTCGCCCGCATGAAATTGGGTATTCAAATTAATGATACGTGGTTCAAAAAAGTTAAAAGAAGATGAGGGTTAACTCATGAAGTTAAAAGTTGTGTCAATTATTACTATGGGCATCATGTTATTTACTATGGTCTTGTCGGCCTGCATGCCTCCACAAGCTACTGCTGAAGAATTGGCTGCCATGGAAAAAGCACGCAAAGATTCAGTACGCAAAGCCAATTCACGCTACTGTATGAAACATTTAAGTTTTGCTACAGAGTACTATAAGAATAAAGCGTATCCAGATGCGTTGTACAATTATAAAAAATTGTTTGAATATGAATGTGTTGATGAGCAAATGGCTCAAAATGTTTATGTCTATATGGGCAACTCTTATCGTGAAATGGACCATCTTGATACAGCTCTAATTTACTATGATGAAGGTCTTGCCGTTATTCCTGACAATAAATATCTGTGGGAGAATAAGCTGTTTACCTTGAAAATGATTGGCGATGATGATGCAGTGCTTCAGGCAAAGGTTAATATGTATGCCCAGTTTCCTGATGACGCCGTGTTAGGTGAAGAAATTGCTGAAGATTATGTTGCTAGTGGTATGTATGAAGAAGCTAAAGCCATGGCTGAAGCTCTGTTGGTAAAAGATCCAGACAATTCAAACCTCACCAACATTATTTATGAATGTGTTGAAGCACTGGGTGGTGACATGCTGGGTTTTTTGAAAACAAAATATGATAATGATCCTGCCGATATTTCCAACGCACAACTATATGGAGACCAGTTATTGGGGGTTGGTGAAACCAATGTAGCCATCACAGTCTATGAAGGGGTTCTTGCCATTTCTCCAGGACTCACCAATGTGATGAAAAAACTAGTTGAGGCTTATGGTGAAATTGGTAAAACCAAAAGTAAAATTGAAATTCTCAAAAAACTTACTTCTGCCAATCCTGAAGATGTCCGTATCTACTTTGATATGACCAAGGCCTACATAGAAGATGGCCAGTTAAAATCAGCAATGTCATGGGCTGGTAAAGCCATAAATATGGATCCACAGAATGGTCAAACCTATGCCAATCGCGCCTCAGTATATGAAGCAGTAGGAATAGCTTGTGCTGGTTCGGTTCCGGATTTTGATGATAAACTCGTTTTCATGATGGCCTATGAAGATTACAAAAATGCCAAATCAAAAGGTTATTTCGGCGCAACCAATAAAATTGATTTTCTAAAAGAAGCCCGTATTCCACAGAGTGGAGACTGGTTCTTCAATAGAGACGAATATGTAAAAGCAGGTAAAGCCAAGCCTAAAAAGGAATGCTATACCTGGTTAAAACGTAGCGTCACAGCTCCTAAGGACTAATATAGGCCAGCTATGAAACTTGTCATCGGGTGTGATCATGCCGCTTTTGACGCGAAGACTGAGATTATTCAACTTCTCAAGTCATTAGGACATGACATAATTGATGATGGTACACACAGCCTTGAGTCAGTTGACTATCCAGACTATGCTGCCAGTGTGAGCCAAAAAGTCCAATCTGGCGATGCTGAGCGTGGCATATTAATTTGTGGTACCGGTTTAGGTATGTCCATGGCTGCCAATCGCTATAAAGGTATCCGAGCAGCACTTTGTTTCACCGAAGAGCTCGCTGAGCTGAGTAGACTTCACAATGATGCAAATGTCCTTTGCCTGGGTGCCAGAACACAATCAGTTGAATCCATGAAAAGCATTCTCTCTCTCTGGTTAACCACAGAGTGGGAAGGTGATAGACATGCGAGAAGACTTAATAAAATTGAATTAAATTCTCGAGGTCAAGATGCTGAATGAGCTAAAAACGTCTGATCCGGCCATATATGCTGCAATAATGGCCGAACGTGATCGCGAAAATGACACATTAGAGTTAATCGCTTCAGAGAATTTCGTTAGCAAGGCAGTATTGCAGGCTGCAGGCAGTGTCATGACCAACAAGTATGCCGAGGGCTATCCTGGGAAACGATACTATGGTGGCTGTGAGGCCGTAGATACAGCTGAGAATCTCGCCAGAGACCGGGTTAAGCAACTCTTTGGTGCAGAATATGCTAATGTCCAACCACACTCTGGTAGCCAGGCAAACATGTCTGTTTACTTCACCCTGGTGAAACCTGGTGATACAGTTCTTGGTATGGATTTATCTCATGGTGGTCATTTAACCCATGGGTCCCATGTCAATTTCTCTGGTAAATTCTACAATATAGTGGCCTATGGAGTGAATGCAGAAACTGGATATATCGATTATGATATGGTTCGCGATCAGGCAAAAAAACATCAACCCAAAATGATCATAGCGGGTGGTTCTGCTTACCCAAGACACTATGACTTTAAATTATTTAGAGAAATCGCTGATGAAGTTGGAGCATTTCTCATGGCCGATGTTGCCCACCCAGCTGGTTTAATTGCAGCAGGAGAACACCCCAGTCCCATGCCACATTGCCATGTCGTGACATCGACGACACATAAGACTCTACGTGGACCTCGTGGTGGATTGGTGATGATGGGTAAAGATTTTGAAAATACTTTTGGTATAGTTGCCCCAAAAAGTGGCCGAACTAAAATGATGAGTGAACTTCTGGATAGTACTGTGATGCCTGGTATACAAGGTGGTCCGCTCATGCACGTTATTGCTGCAAAAGCAGTGGCATTTGGCGAGGCTTTAGAACCCTCGTTTAAAACCTATGCCAAGCAGGTCATTTCGAATGCGAAAGCGCTGGGTGACGGTCTTAACAATTATGGCTTTAAGCTTATCTCAGGTGGTACTGATAACCATTTGCTTCTTATTGATTTAACTGCCAAAGATATTAGTGGTAAAAAGGCAGAGCGTCTTCTGGAAGAAGCTGGGATGACCACCAATAAAAACATGGTTCCCTTTGATCAACGCAGTCCGCTAGTAACCAGTGGTATTCGTATTGGAACAGCTGCCTTAACCACCCGTGGTTTTAGGGAAAATGAGATGAAATTGATTGCGGGCTACATTAACGACGTCATTGCGGATCCTGACAATGAGAACGTCCATCAATCAGTCCGTTCCAAGGTGCGAGAGCTGGTCAAAGATTTCCCTCACTATCAGGATATCGAGTAAGCATCATGAATTGCCCCCAATGTCAACAGGATGATACTCGAGTTATTGATTCTCGTCATACCCAGGATGGTCGAGCAATTCGGCGCCGTAGGGAGTGTGGTAGCTGTTCGTATCGATTTACCACCTATGAGTATGTCGAGACCCAACCACTCCTGGTCATAAAAAGCAATCAACGTCGTGAACCGTTTGACAGAGAAAAAATTCTCAAAAGCATAGCTATTGCCTGCAGTAAACGTCCTGTGAATAGTTCTCAGATGAGCCAGACTGTTGATTTGGTCATTCAGGATGTAAATACTTTTGGATCTTCTGAAGTGCATGCCAAGGATGTGGGCGAACTGGTGATGAAACATCTCAAAGATCTTGATGAAATTGCCTATGTCAGATTTGCCAGTGTGTATCGTAAATTCGAAGATGTTAAAGAGTTCAGAGCGGAACTGGACGACATCTAGATTCATGCAAACGATCTGATTCAGAAATGCATCGATATGATCGAAATTAAACATCTTCATAAATCATTTGGTGATCTTACCGTTATCGATGGTGCCAGTATAAAAGTCGAAGATGGTCAGAGCCTGGTCGTTATGGGCAAAAGTGGCCAGGGAAAAAGCGTTCTACTCAAACTAATTACCCGACTTCTTTATCCAGATTCTGGAAATATTTACATAGATGGGGAGGATCTGGGTAGTCTCAATTCAAATCAGCTGGTTAAATGTCGCTTGAAATTTGGTATGCTATTCCAATCGGCTGCTTTATTCGATAGTCTCAATATCTGTGACAATGTGGGTATCGGATTGAGAGCGAAAAACCGCTACTCAGATTCAGAGATTCAGTCCAAAGTCCAGGAAAGCCTTGAACGCGTTGGTTTAGTTGATGTCGGCCAAAAATTCCCAGCACAATTGAGCGGGGGTATGCGTAAACGTGTAGGCTTAGCCCGAGTCGTAGCAATGGAACCAAAATATATTCTATACGATGAACCTACTACTGGCCTGGACCCAGTCACCAGTGCTCAGATAGCTATGTTGATTAAAGAAATGCAGGAAGATCTAAAAGTGACCAGTATTATTGTGACACATGACATCCCCACTGGCTTTTTTCTTGCTGATAAAATTGTTTTGCTGGATCAGGGGAACTTTTCCTTTGTTGGTAGCGTGGAAGAAATGAGAAAGTCAGAGTTGAAATCTGTGCAGGATTTTATCAGTGGCTATAAAGAAGAAACAGATATAAAATTTAGGTAATAATTTGAATCAACACCTCTTGTATTGTCCCATTTCCAAAACCGCGCTAAAACCGGCCAGCGATACCCTTTTAAATACTTTTAATAGCTGGATTGAAAGCGGACAGGTTTTTAACGCGAATGGGGATCTACTGGAAGGGAAATTTGTTGATATGCTGGTCGATAGTAGTCAGGACTTAGCCTACAATATTCGTCATGGTATCCCACAGCTTATTCCAGGGTTATCCATATCACTTGAGGGCTTAAATACTGGGAAATCCGTTGATTAGCGTAGGGTGTAAAGCTATATTCGCCCGCTTTAATAGAGGAGAGCTTTAGGAGAGAAAACGTTACTGGGATTTTTTAATGAGAATCCGCCGAAAATATAATACGAACCTGGCGTTCATCTTTTTTAAAGTTGATACCGAATGTTATTAATAATATTCGGTTTTTTTATGAATGAGGAGTTAGATACAATGAAAATGAATAAAATAATTAATCTCACCATCGGAAGTCTGATGTTTTTATCAATAGCATTCTCGCAGAGTGCCTTATTTCTGCTGATTGCGCCCGGTGCACGGGCTGGTGGTATGGGTGAGGCACAAGTTGCGCTTGCAGATGACTCCTATGCAACCTATTGGAATCCTGCAGGATTGGGATTTCAAACTGGTTATGAGGTCTCAGGAATGCACGTAAATTGGCTTCCTGGGCTTGTAGATGACATGTACTATGACTTTCTGGCCGGTCGAGCACCTGTAGAAGGTCTCGGCGTATTTGGTGGACATATCATCTACCTCAATGCCGGTGAACAGCAGTATACTGATGCCAATGGCGTATCCCTGGGAACCTTTCTTACTTATTTCACATCGGGAGCCTTTAGCTACGCAACCATGATCTCAGAAAATTCAAGCGTCGGCTTTAATTTTAAAATATTATATCAGCACCTCACAGATTCTGATGTTCAGGTGGGAACAGAAAAAACCAAGGGTACAGCAACCAACTTTGGCTTTGACGTTGGATATCTAAGTAAAGGCTATTTTAATGGGAAACTGGATATTGGTGCTATGATTGCCAATTTAGGACCCAAAGTCATTTTCAATGATGAAGAACAAGCCGATCCCATGCCAACAAATTTGAAACTTGGCTTCAATATGCGCGTGTATGATTCAAAGTATAATAGACTGAATGTGGTATACGATGTAAACAAACTTCTCGTTGGTGAATACGCCTCAATGGATTGGGACGGTGATCTGGAAATCGGTGGTTACAATGACGATGGCTCTGAGAATCTATCCGGAAATTACAATAAGGATGGACAGAATGAACTTGCCCATACCGACTCATGGTGGGCTGGAATCTTTACCTCATTCCTAGATGACTGGTATCTCGGTGGTGATCGTGATATGGATGGCGATAGACTTATTGGTGGGTGGAATTTAATTGAGGGGACTGACTCTACATATACTGAGCTATCTGATAATGGTCTATACAACGAAGGTGGTGAGCTGGAGATCGGAAACAGTGATGATAGAAGTCCTGCTGATGAATTTAAGTCGCTTATCCATAGTGTTGGTCTTGAATACTGGTACAATGAAATGTTTGCCATCCGTGGCGGTTACTACTACGATTCTGAAGGCAAGATTACCACACCGACTGTAGGTGCTGGTTTGCGTTATGGAAATTACGGTTTTGATTTTGGTTACACTGTGGCAGAGGAAACACACCCTCTGAACAATACCATGCGATTCTCGCTGATGTTAAAATTTTAAGGTTGATCGGATTAATCTGATCGTCGATCTTTAATTTTTAACCCTCAAAGCCTAGCGGGGATAATATCAATCAATTCACAGTAAGATTATTGCTGACTATTCTGTCAGTGCTCACCCTTTCAGGACAAGAGCTAAAGGTAGCCGTTCTGCGAGTAGCCTTTCAACCTGACTCCTCACCAGCAACAACTGGGGACGGTAGTTTTGTATTGGAGGATACAGTTGATCTCGATTGTTCTGATTGGGCTCTTGATCCGCCTCCGCATGGTCGTACCTATTTTCAGGATCATCTTACAGCCATGGACAACTACTGGCAGCGAGTTAGTAATGGTGCCGTTCATGTGAACTTTGTTGATTCAGATGTTTATCCGCTAAACGATGATGATGTTTACCAACTACCTCATGATATGCTCTATTATCATCCCTATTTAGAAGAATATGATGAAACGGAGAAACTTTTTGAGTTGAGTGAAGATGTTATCCTGCTTGCAGATCCTGATATCAATTTTGATGAATATACCACAATAATTCTTGCCCACGCCGGCATGGGTGGTGATTTCGCATTCGCGCTTGATCCCACACCAGGAAACATTCCGTCAGCATATCTTTCCCAAACAGATTTTGCAGAATATCGCAATCTTGAAACTGCTGAAGGTAATCTTACTGATTTAATCATTATCCCGGAGTCGCAAAATTTTCTTCAGTATAAAGAAACTCGCAGTCTTTTTGAGGATGCGGAGGACCCATGCTTCTATCAGGTTGGACTTAATGGCACACTTGCGCTTATGCTGGGTTTTCATCTTGATCTGCCACCACTCTACAACACCGAGACAGGTGTGTCCCTAGTAGGTGGCTTTGCCCTCATGGACCAGGGCTCAAATAATTTTCACGGTATTGTCCCGGCCTACCCTGATCCCTACACACGCATTGAGCAGGGCTGGACAACTGCCAGCGAGATGCACATAGGAGATTCGGTCTCGATTCATGTAGATGATCCTCCCGTAAAAATTTCAATCACTGATTCTGAGTATTATCTCATAGAGAATCGCCAACGAAATATGCTGCACCCCAGCAGCATGCCCCTTTGGATCGATGAGGCTGGGTTTGATACAGTGTCTGTCGTGTTAAGCACCGGTGGCGTTGTTCTTAATGTTGACGAACAGCATGCGGGGTTACCAGGTAATGGGCTCAACATCTGGCATATCGATGAGAATGCGAGATTCACTGCAGACAATCCTAATGGTGGACCCATTCAGATGGTGGATTTTGTCGAAGCCGATGGTGCCCAGGATATGGGACATACCACTCAGTTACTCTTCGCTTCCTATCTGGAAACTGGCTGGTGGTTTGATCCATGGTTTGCTGGTAATGAGGGCTGGTTCCATATCAACCGATACGAAGAGGTAATTGGAGATAGTCTTCTCAGCTTCAATTCAGGGACATTCCCAGCAACCACTTCCAACTCAGGCGCCCCGAGCCATCTGAATATTACAAATATCTCTAACAATGGTCCAACCATGAGCTTTTCCCTTTCATCGGACAGATTGGCTGAAACAGATTCTATCTCCAGCTTTATCGGGTGGGGAGCAGCGTCAAACTCATTATGGGCATTCAATGCCGACTCATCTCTGGTCATTGAAACAGTCTTTGCTGAAGGTCGTCTATCCCGTACATCGAGTCTAACTGTGACACCAGGGGATATCCTTCACGTAAATAGTGATAGCACCTTTCAATTCAGGTATCCCTGGGTATTCCCAAATATGGATATCGGAACCAGATTTATCGATATTGAGACTGGTATCTTCAATTCTCATCCTACCAAGCACAAGCCTTTTGAGATAATTACCGGAAACAATCCACTGCTAACCCTTTCATTTTTTGCTGAGGACAGTGGTAGCTACTATTTGGTGAAATGGTTCGAACAACAGGCTCGATTCATAAGTGAACAGCTTTCTGGACCACCTGTTGCCAGATTTCAGACAACTTCGGGCATTCAACCTTTCTATTCAAGTTTTACCGAGGATCCAACACCTGTTGGGGTGACACCATATCGAGACCCTGCCGGAGTATTAACCATCATACCTGAAGAAGTGGATGTTATCTCATGGTCCAACGGTGAAAATGCTTTAAAAATATCTCATCTCCCTTCTGAGGACTTGGATTACCTCAGTGGTGATAAACCACTACATATTATTCCATTGGATGCAGATTGGGATGGATACTATGAGATCGCTCTTTTCTACGAAAATTCAATTAAGATTATCAATCAAGCTGGAATTGCATTTTATGGCAGTCCTTTCAGCATTGAATCCTATGCAGGCAATCCCATTGTTGGTTCAACTATAGATGGTCAGCCCAGTATCTTTTTACGACACACCAATGGTTATTCTATATTTGACTTCACGGGAAATTTGTTGGATAGTGGTGTCTTACCACAAGTATCCACCAGTTTTGAAAACTACCTCAGTACTTCAAATGGCCTAAGTCTGATTCTCAGTGGTCAGGAGCTAATTTATTTTGAATATGATCAGACAAGTGATAGAATTGCCTATTGGTCTGATCCGCAGGGTAACAGAGCTGGCGATCGAGTCGTAGTGACCCCAGTTGTCACCCAAGTAGCAGGGCCTTCCATTCAATCCAGATCGGTTTACAATTATCCGAATCCAATCAAGGGGAGCACCACCACTATCCGTGCCTGGTTAGGGGATGTGGATACCTGGAGCATTGAGATATTCTCAATGAATGGGGCACAGGTTGCCCGAAATGAACAGGATGTGCTTCAACGGAATAGCTACAATGAATGGCTCTGGGACGCTTCTGATGTCTCAAATGGTGTTTACCTGGCTCAAATCGTTGCTGGTAATTCATCAGAGATAATCAAGATCGCCGTTATTCGATGAATACCCTGAAAACCATAATATTCCTGATCAGTACAGCAACTGTTCTCATGGCCCAGGGATTTAACCATCCCGAATTGGAATGGAAGACCATTGAGGGTGAACACTTTATCGTTCACTACCATCAGAATACTGAATGGACGGCCAACGAAGCCCTCCATGTTGCTGATGACATCTATGATGGCATTACATCCCTATACAATTATGAACCTGAGGAAAAGACCCAACTGATTATTCGTGATACAGATGACTATGCCAATGGTGGAGCCTATTATTTCGACAACAAGATTGAAATATGGGCCATGCCCTTAGATTATAGTTTGAGAGGTTCACACTATTGGCTTAGGGATGTGATCACTCACGAATTCGTTCATATCATAAGCTTACGGGCTTCAAGAAAGATGCATGGGAATGTTCCGGCAGCTTATTTTCAAGTAATTTCTTATGAGCCAGAACGCCGTGAAGACGTTTTATATGGCTACCCTAATGGTATCGCTTCATATCCGCTCCCTTCAGTTGCCGTGCCTATGTGGTGGGCTGAAGGTATAGCACAATTTCAGAATGATACCACCCGTTGGGATTGGTGGGATAGTAATCGCGATATGATCCTCCGAGATCGTATAAATTATGATAAAGTCCTGACACTCAATGAGATGGATGGATTCGGTAAAGTTGGAATAGGCAATGAAAGTGTCTACGATCATGGATTTGGACTTGTGAACTTTATGGCTCATGAGTTTGGTCAGGATATCATACAGCGCATTACTGATCGAATCAGCGGACCTTTGAATTATGGTTTTTATAAGGCTCTGGAAGCAGAGACAGGAATGCCCGCAAGCCGACTATGGTCCAACTGGGTAACCTCTCTCGCAGATAGACATACGCTTTCATATCAAGATGGTGAATCCATCAGCCCCATTCATTTTGTTCAGCGTGAGGGCGACGCAAATCACCATCCGAGATTGAATTCGACTGGCAAAAAACTGGGCTATATATCCAGCACAGGGGAAACCTATCTCTCCAGGACCGCTCTATTTATTAAAGATAGCTCTGAAAACGCTGAAAAATTACTCCCAGGCGTTGAAGGTTTTGATTGGAGCCCGGACGGAGAGCATCTCGTTTATGCACGGAAGGATTATTACGATGGGGGAATCCCTGATTCACGCACCCACGATCATTCTAACCGAAACTTGAGCCCCTTCCTCTCTGCCAATGAAGTTTCTACCTGCGAGCGATGTCAATTACTTATTAGCGGATCGAGATTCTCAGATCTGTTTATTGTCCATCCTGACAGTTTGAAAGAAGAACGTCAGATCACCTTTGGTGAAAGAGTTAAGAACCCGTCCTGGTCACCCCGAGGTGATAAAATTGCCTTTGTAAATCTCCGAGATGGTACCAACAACCTCTGTTTTGCATTCCCTGATTATCCCGATAGCATTCAGCAAATCACCTTTTTTGAACCTGGTACTCAGGTATATGGTCCAAGATGGTCACCTCGTGGAGACCGTGTAATTTTTGACTACACCTCAGGTAGCAATCGTGATATCGCTATATATGATCTGACAAGCCGTACTGTCAAACCCTTGCTGGCAGCTCCATGGGATGAACGCAATCCTGTGTTTAGAGGCGATTCAACCATCTATTACAGCGATGACCGTACAGGTATTTTTAATATTTACGAACATAACCTGCGGGATACATCAAATCATCGTGTCACCAATGTAGTCGGTGGAGCATTTCAGGCTGAATGGCAAAATAGTGACCTCTATTACTCGCTTTATGATAGTCTGGGTTTCAATATTGCTGTGATGGATGAATCTGAATTGCTACATGTACAAACCAGTCCAGTGAGTTCATCAATAGAACGTATTATTGAACCGACCTGGACACGACATGAGAAGCGTTTCAGTGCAGAAGAGTACACATTCCGTGCAGGACCAATGTTTGTGCTTCCACGTCTACAAATTGAGATGGACCAATCAAAGAATGATATTCTATTTAAACCCGGCCTTTACTTTTTCTCAGATGAGATCATTAGCAATTATTCATTGATCGGTGGATTTGGTCTTGCCCCCAATCTGGATATGGATTTGTTCCTTTCCACTCAATACAAAGGTTTTTTACCCACGCTTACCTTTGAGTTTTATCAAATGTCTCGACACACAGAACAAGAATTATGGTTTATCCCAGGTGTGTGGCAAATAGATGGTGACTTGACATTTAATTTATCCCAGGGAGTTCTGCAGGCGGATTTGTTAATACCACCTTTCCACCATCTGTACCTTGACATTTCCGCATCAAATTATCGTACTGCAATAGGTTCATATATTGTTGATGGAAATCCAGTCCCTAGTATTAGTTATGACTATTACAAAGGCTGGGATTGGGGCTTTAAATGGAATACATCTCGTATAAATATCAGACAGGAGCGGGGAATTAATCCTTCGGGATATAAAACAAGTTTGTCCTTGAGGGCAAATCACCATCAGTATCTTGAGAATTTATCAGCGCGGGACCAAACAAAATATGGCGATTATAATTATTTAAAACTCAATGCTTCGGCATTTTATGGATATCTCTTACCCATACCTGGCAATATTGTAGTGTCCAACACAACTGAGATCGACCTCATCGATAATAATAATATCGAAGATTTTTTCTGGGAATTTGGTGGAGGAATGCCCGGCTTAAAGGGGTATCCCTTTTATTCAATGAACGGTACTCGGCGAATTATTTCTACTGCCACTATGAGATTTCCTCTATTTCGTGATAACTATAGTAGAGTAGCCCACCTCACCGTTCGGGATCTTTATATCGGATTCCATGGACAAATTGGTGGTGTATGGTCAGCAGATTCTAAATTTGTGACACCAGATGATTTTTCTGCATGGATGGCCCATGAAAGAGATCAGATCCAATTGGTACGAGATGTTGGTGTTGATCTTAGATTGTCTCTCAACTCTTACTATGCTTTTCCAACTGCATTCGAGTTTGGTGCCTACTATGGTCTGGACGATGTTGATTCGGAAACCAGTTCAGGCGATGTGATTCGATATGGCAAGGAATGGCGCTATTATTGGAAGGTTCTGTTTGGTTTTGATTAAGCTAAAGAAAATATTAATTACATCTCTTATAGGGTTGCTGATCCTCTCAACAGCCTATACCCAGGAGCCTACTCAGCCTCCTGCAAAACTCAAAGTAGATAGGCGTATGCTAAAGAACTTTGTAAAATCATTGATTATTCCGGGCTGGGGACAACTGGAGAATGGCAATAAGGTTCGCGGAATTCTCTACGTGACTGCCGAGATAGCAGGCATCTATGGCTATAAAACAAATTATGATGCTGGCGCTGTAAAAGAGGCAGAGTTTAAGCTATTTGGAGATGAGCATTGGGATTATACGACCTGGTCGTATAATGACAATGGTGAAACTGCATGCGGTAATCTCAGGACCCACACTATGCCCATCTATACCGATCCCGATGGGATTGTTCGACCCATCAAGGATCATCACTTCTATGAAAATATCAGTAAATACCCCGAATTTGTTTGCGGCTGGGATGATTGGGATCCTTTGGGGAATCTAGCTGATGATGATCTATCACCCAATAAGAGTTCCTATATCGACATGCGTACTCGTTCCAATGAATTGTACCGTAATGCCCAGTTGGCTGGAACCCTAACCATGGTCAACCATCTCATCAGTGCTTTTGATGCTGCTCTAGGCACAGATATGAAATCATTTGAATCAACTAGTTTCGCTGGAAAATTCTATATTAATCCGCTGAATGCCTCAAGAGGCATCACGATGGAGGTTACATTTTGACTAAAAGCTCTACCCGAAAAAGATTCATCATTCTTGCTGTTATGGTGATGGGAATATCCCTGCAGCAATGTGCAAGTCAAAAAGAAGCTATGGATGCTTCAAATATTGGTGACACCTACCAGCGTGGCCTTGAATATTTTGAAAAAGACAACTATATCAAGGCCGAAGAAGTTTTCACTTTCATCATCTATAATGATCCCGGTGGCGCTTATGCTGACGATGCACAATTTCAACTTGCAGAAACCTATTTTGAGCGAGAAGAGTATCTCCTGGCAATCAGTGAATATGATCGACTTATTCGTCGCATGAAAAATTCAAGCTTTGTCGAGGATGCCTTCTGGAAAAAAACCGAATCCTACTGTGAGCTATCTCCTGACTACCGTCTGGAGCGAGATATGACTGACAAGGCCTTGAGATATCTTTATGATTTTGTAGATATTTATCCTGAGAGTAAGTATTCCGAACAGGCCCAAATCCGTATCATGGAAATGCGTGAAAAACTAGCCAGGAAGTTGCTGGAAAGTGCCAGGCTCTATGATACACTACGCGAGTTTGAGTCGGCGATATTTTACTACGATAATGTCATTAATGACTATGGGGACACAGGTTTATATGCAGCTGCCCGGCTGGGAAAAGCCGGCGATATGGTTGCTCTTGGCCGCTGGGATGAAGCCAGAGAATTGATGAACTCTATTGCACTTAATGGTAAAAATGACCTAACCCCCAAGGAGCTGCTCAAAATGCGCACGCTGGGTGAACAAGTGGTCGCAGAAACCGAAGCCCAAAAGAAGTGAGCTGAAACTCTTGAAGGTCTGTCTCTTTGGCGGTACGTTCGATCCACCGCACAATGCACATTTTATCATTGCTGAGGCGATTAGAGAATCTCTGGATTTGAATAAAATTGTATTCATTCCAGCTTACAGACCTCCTCATAAGTTCGAGATCAAACCAGTTACACCAGTTGAACATAGAATTGCCATGTTGAAGCTATGTATCGATGATATTCCTCAATTCGAGTATTCTGATATTGAAATCGTGCGTGGGGGAGTATCCTATACCATCGACACGATCCGTGAGATGAAGAAGGAAAAGAATATTACCTCAAGTGATTTACACTTTTTAATTGGAAGTGACAGTCTGGCCGAGTTTAAATCCTGGAAGGACTGGGAAGACATCCTTGACGAAAGTCAGGTCATTGTGGCCCGACGACCCAGGTTTGAGAAATCTGACATTGATGCAGATATCATTGACAGAGTTCAGTTTTTAAATTTACCACGTATGGAAATAAGCAGCACGGAGATCAGGGATCGGTTTCATGCGGATCGTATGACTCGGTTTTATGTTCCAACAGTTGTTTCAGAATATATCCAAAATAACAAACTTTATGGATCTGAGTAATGGGTAATCTGATTGCTTCAATTGGTATGGGGGGCAATAGCATTGTCATCGCTTTCAGTGCTGCCTTGCTCTTTTTTGGCGCGGAATGGCTGGTAAGAGGAGGGAGCCAATTCGCTAAGCAGATGGGTGTTAAACCACTGATAGTTGGGCTTTCCATCGTGGCTTTTGGTACTTCCATGCCCGAGTTTGTGGTCAGTTTGATTGCCAATGTCTTTGAAGATTCTTCCACCATAGCAATTGGGAATATTATTGGAAGCAATGTGACCAACATCGGTTTGATTCTGGGAGTTAGTGGATTGATATTTCCCATCACAATTCATTTCAAACAAACCTATAAAGGTTTAATCTTCCTATTCGTCATCAGTCTTCTACTCTATGGTCTTTCACTGGATGGGTCGGTTTCTCGGATAGACGGATTGATGATGGTCCTCGTTCTGGTCGGTTACATCTTCTATTTATATAGACATCCCGGAGAAGTACCTATCGAGGAGTATGAAGGAGAATTTGGAAGCAAAGCAAAAAATCTTATGCTGGTTCTTGCCGGAAGTATCGCCCTTTCTGTGGGTGCCTGGCTCTTTGTAAAGAGTGCAGTCTGGATTGCCGAGGAATTTGATATTCCCAAGATGGTCATCGGGTTAACCATTGTTGCCGTTGGAACCAGTTTACCTGAACTCGCAACCTCTCTGGTGGCTGCATTCAGGAAACATGGTGAGATTTCGGTTGGAAATATTATTGGCAGCAATGTTTTTAATATCCTCTTTATTATGGGAGGGGTGGGATTCATTAAACCTCTTGATGTCCTTGAGACTCGGACTATTGCCGGTGAGGTGGTAAAATTATTTCCCCACGCTCAATACATCATCATGATGATGTTTGGGCTGGTTCTCATTCCACTTGGACTTCGTCATAAAATCGGTCGTCTTACTGGCACCATCCTGGTCGCCGGTTATATCGGTTTCTATGTATATCTTTTCTACGGCCGTTCCTGATAGGAAACTGAGTCCCATGCTTGACCAGCAGAATATACAGAAGATTCAGCCTTACCAGCGTCTCGCTGCTTATTATGACCTACTCATGGACTATATCGACTATGACATCTGGGTAGAGGATATAGAAGCCTTAGTGGCACCCTATAAGCCTGGGAAGACCTGGCTGGATATTTCCTGTGGAACCGGCTCTATGGCCCTTAGACTTGCACATCTAGGTATTGATATGACAGCTGTTGACCTGAGTGAGCATATGATAGATATTGCTCGTGATAAGGCTCTCTCAGAAAAACTTGATATCGATTTTACTGTTGGAAATATGGTCAATTATTCATCAACAAAAGAATTTGATGTTATCATCAATCTCCATGATGGTTTAAACTATCTCCTTGAGACTTCTGATATTGAATTATTCCTTAAAAATACTTATGCACTTCTGAAACCTGGTGGTATTTTACTATTCGATGTGGTCACACCCTTATTATGTCAAACTCATTTCCGTGGATATCGTGAGATATTCAGCGATGAACGAGGTGGTTACGAGAGATACACAAATTATGACCCTAATTCTCGGTTAGCGGAGTCGGTATTCACTTTGAAAACTGATATTACTGATACGGTGGATGTTGAATCTCATATTCAAAAAGCATACGAACAAATCGATGTGGAAGGGTTCTGCGAATCTTCTGATTTTGAGTGGTGGCAGATTCTTGATGATGAAACTTTGGGAAAGCCTTCTGCCAAAGCAGAGCGATTTATAGTCATGCTGAGGAAAAGTGCATGATAAGATTCGATAAAGTATTCCTGAGATACGACACTGGTATATCACTACGCGATCTGAATTTCACCATCGAAAAGGATGAGTTTGTATATCTCTATGGAGATTCAGGAAGTGGCAAGTCCTCCATCCTGAAAATGATTTACATGGATATGTTTCCTAATGCTGGAACTGTCGACGTCCTGGGTTCTGATTCCAGCAACATTAAAAGAAGAGACATTGCGAAGATTCGCCAGCGGATTGGTATGGTATTCCAGGATTTCCATCTCCTGTCAGATAGGGATATCTATTCCAATATTGCACTTCCTCTTGAACTTCAAGGAATCAAGAATGATGTGGTTCGAAGTAAAGTGACATTAAAAGCTGATGAGCTTGGTATTCGCTCGAGATTGTCGCACTACCCCCATGAACTCTCTGCTGGGGAGCAACAACGGGTTGCACTGGCACGCGCCATTGTGAATTCTCCAGATATTTTATTGGCAGATGAACCCATTGCTCATCTCGATGAAAAGGCTGCTGCCGAAGTCGTAAAGTATATCTGGAAAATTCATGAGTCCGGAACCAGCGTCGTTTTTGCCACACATAATGAATCCCTTCTCAAAAAAGACCCGGCCAGGGCCATGACATTGGTATCGGGTGAAGTGGTGAAGGATAGACAATTGTGAAACTAAGCTATATCATCAGGGAGGGGATTATTGGCATCAAGCGATCCCGCATGCCATTTATGATATCTGTCTTCTCAGTCACGATTGCGCTACTGGTTGTAGGTCTGGGAGTTTTGGCCGTTGACAATAGCTTACAATTTATTGGTGAATTTCAGGCAGATTATGATCTTGAGATTTTCCTGGAAAATGAAGCGACTCCTTTCCAAAAGCATGAATTAGCAGCCATAGTTAAGGATTATCCAGGTATTTTCAGGATGGAATATCTGTCCAAAGAAGATGCAGCGGCCCTCTACAATGCTGAATTTGGGGAAGATGTGCTTTCTTTACTGGATGATAATCCATTACCCAGCTCGTTCCGAATCACCTTTGAAGAAGATCACCGTTCTGCAGACTATATCTTAACATTTATTCAGAATATGAATGAATTGGATGGGGTGGATGAAGTCATTTTTAAAAAGGATCTATTCAACCGGGTCCAGGGCATCATGCAGTTGGTTTACACAGTAGCAACGGTCACCTTATTTCTGATTATTTTGTCCACAGTCTTTCTCACAGCCAATAATCTCCGCTTGATGATATTGGCCAGATACGAGTTTATAGAAACGGTAAGGCTATTAGGTGCCAGTGATTTCCTGGTAAAAGCACCATTCTTCCTTGAGGGAGGAATTCTCGGTTTTCTTGGTGCATCTCTCTCTGTGCTCCTGATCATGCTGGCTGAATATTGCATCAAGTATTATGTCCATCTTGATCTACCTGTAAAAATTATTGATCATCCAGAAGTGATTTTGGGTCTCATTTTATTTGGAGTTAGCCTGTCCTCATTGGGAGTTTTAAAAGCAGTCAGAAAAATGCTTCGCTTCGTCGCTTAAATTCATCGATTCTTCACTTATAAACAAATCCTCCCAAGCCTTATATACCAACTCTTTACACATTTAAAATGTTGTATTAATTAGGACCGAAAATTATTATGTTCGGTTATGAATGGAATGACTAGACAAGCGCTTCTGGAACTCAAAGAACGTGAGGAAAAAGTCCTCAAATGGTTGGTTAGAGATTATGCCGTTAGCGGCCATCCAGTAGGCTCTTCACGCCTGGTCGCCATGGATTATTTTAAAGTGGGTTCAGCAACACTTCGTCATGTTTTGAGTGATCTAGAAGTAGGAGGCTATCTATTACAGCCTCATACCTCTGCTGGACGCATTCCTACTGACAAGGGTTACCGCTACTTTGTAGACAGGCTTATGGAACCTGGTCAGCCAGAACAGGCTGTAACCAGAGATTATGAATCAGGTCTGGATAACCTTAGTAGAGATCTTGATCGTTTGATCAAAAATACTGCTCAGTTTTTGGGAGATATGTCCCACGCACTCGTGCTTATGTCACGACCTCAGGAACGAGCAACTCGTATTCGATCAATTGCCTTGCATGAACTAGATAAAGATTCTGTTCTGCTTATTGTTCATATGTCACTTGAGCAGGTCAAGACAGTTGCCTTCGAATTGGAAAGCAAGCTCTCCAGGATCATGATGCAGGAAGCTGAAAATATTCTAAATGATTTATTTGCTGGTCGTGATATTGATGATGTTCAACTACAGGTTGAACAGGGAGCCGATGAGGCAGTACGCAAAAATCCCATCATCGATCAGATTTTAAAGAGTTTTAATAGGGTTCTGGATTCCAATTCTAACAACGATTATAGAACCTATGGCACTCACCAACTATTACACTATCCTGAAATTGCAGATCCTGCAAAATTAGAATTTCTATTGGAAGCTATCGAAACGGATACTCTACAGAGATACTTACCTGCTCCATTGTACAATGGAAAACCCAGTGTCTTTATTGGTGGTGAATTAGGACAGACATTCTTTCATAATATGTCACTGATTTCAATTGCCTATAAAGGAAATAATTGTAGTGGCGAGATTCATATTTTAGGTCCCACACGCATGGAATATGAACGGATCATTGGTCTTGCAGAATTTACTGCAGATAAAATTGAAACATTAATTAATACAAAATACACAAAGTGAAATGACTGATAAAACAACGAAAAAGACGACAAAGCCAAAGAAGGCTGCTGCTAAGCCTAAGCTAAGTAGGAAAGAAAAAGCACTAATCAAAAAGGTTGATAAACTCGAAGAGACGGTAGATAAACTTACTGATGAACTTGTCGATCAACAACTACGCGTGCAAGCCGCAGAAGAAAAAATGCTGCGCGTGGTTGCCGAATACGAGAACGGAAAAAAACGAGTTGAGAGAGAGAAGGAGCGCTCCTTAAGTTTTGCAAAGGATCGCGTACTCATGGGTCTCTTCCCAATTATTGATAACCTTGAAAGATCTGCCCAATATGAGAAGGATGAGAGCGATGCAGAATCCTCATCTAAAGGCATCACGCTGGTATTAGATCAGATTCAAAAATTTTTGAAAGATACTGATAATGTCGAGGTCTATGATCCAACTGGAGAGGCTTTCGATCCTGAATTGCATGAAGCTATGGCTATGCAGCCATCTGAAGAGTATGATTCCGGTATTATCATGCAGGTCTTCGAAAAAGGCTATAAATCGGGCGATCGTGTGCTTAGAGCTGCAAAAGTAGTGGTAAGTCAATAATTATGGCAAAACGCGATTACTATGAAGTGCTTGGTCTATCCAAAGGGGCCAATAAAGCAGATGTAAAGAAATCTTACCGCCAGATTGCGATGAAGTATCATCCAGATAAAAATCCAGGCGACAAAGCAGCTGAAGCAAAATTTAAAGAAGCAGCTGAAGCATATTCGGTTCTAAATGACGAGCAGAAAAAAGCTCACTACGATCAATTCGGTCATGCACCTGAAGGTGGTATGGGCGGTAGTCCGTTTGACGGTTTTGGCGGGGGTGGCTTTGGTGTTGATCTGTCTGACGCACTACGAATCTTCATGGATGGATTCGGTGGTGGCGGAGGTGGTGGCTTTGGCGATTTATTTGGTGGTGGAGGTGGATCTCGCTCCAGGGGAAGAGCCAGAGGTTCAGATCTAAAAATAAAATTACCACTCACTCTTGAAGAAATCGCTACTGGTGTCACCAAGAAGATGAAAGTTAAACGATTTGAATCTTGTGCCGATTGCGAAGGTTCAGGTGCTCGGGATAAAGCCAGCAAAACAAATTGCTCGGTCTGTCATGGTCGCGGAGAAGTTCAACAGGTTTCCCGATCTATGTTTGGTCAATTTGTAAACATTCAACCTTGCTCAAATTGTGATGGTACGGGTGAAGTTATTGCTCATCCATGTAAGACCTGTAATGGTGATGGGAGAGAGCGCAAAGAATCAGTGGTATCAGCCAAAATTCCTGCCGGTGTACATGCAGGCAATTACATGACCCTGAAAGGTGAAGGCAATTCGGCCAGACGCGGTGGACAACATGGCGACTTGATTGTTTTAATTGATGAAAAAGAACATGAATTATTTATTCGAGATGAAGACAATATCTATCTTGAACTGGGCATTAATATCGCCCAGGCTGTTACGGGTACAGAATTAGAAATCCCAACGCTTACTGGAAAAGTGAATTTGAAGATCCCAGCAGGTTCTCAGTCTGGGAAACTCCTGAGATTAAGGGGCAAGGGGATTCCTCGTATTAATAGCCATATGGTTGGCGATCAAATGGTAAAGATTCAGATAGAGACACCTGTTAAGCCAAGCAAAGAAGAAAAAGTGCTATACAAACAGCTCGCCGACTATTACGGTAGTCAAAAAAGCAAGGGCAGTAAGAGTAGTATCTTTAGAAAAATAAAATCCTTACTATGAAGAGGCAGGAAACTTGCTAAA
>JABMQQ010000207.1 GCA_013202495.1 Fidelibacterota bacterium
CATTTCCATGGAATCAATATTCCCCCTCGCTTCAATTCGGGCTATTTATCTGCCAACTACCTGAACTGGATCAGTCAAAGGAGCCTTAGTTGTGATGCAGGTCAGGCAACACTTATATCCTTGCTGAGACAGTACAAATCGCATCGCAAGGAACTCACAATGCTGAACCGTGAGATCAGATCCTTGAGTAGGACACCAGCATACCAAGAGGATGTCAATCATCTGATTAGTGTCCCTGGTATCGGACGTTTGAGTGCTATGATCTGGTTGACAGAGCTGGGAGACATTCACCGCTTCAAATCCTTTGATAAACTATGCAGCTATATAGGGCTGATCCCCATCGAGCATTCCTCTGGTGAGACAGTTCATACCGGTAGTCTGGACCATCGTGGCAACAAAATTCTACGAACTTTACTGATTGAGAATGCTTGGGTAGCGGTTCGAAGTGACCGAGAATTTATTGCTGCCTACCATCAGTACAGTGGACGTATGAAAGGTCAAATGGCAATAATTCGTATCGCACGGAAATTATTAGCTAGAATAAGGTATGTTCTCATACACAAATGCGACTTGGATGGATAGAAGATTTGAAAACGATCATTACCATACAACTGACGGGATAAACGCTACCAGCAACTTGCAGCTCTTTTAGTGTCTGCTCTAAAAAGTTTGCGTCCCGTACCAGTCTACCGAATAAGGAAATTGCAGCTCATATGAGTCTGCTAATAAGAGAGTGGTGGAATGGATCAGAACCAGAAGGAGACTATATTTCTCTATTGTAGTTTAACATAAGAGTTGCTGGTCTGTTAATAAAAGAGTGGGGGAATGGATCAGAGATACAAGGAGCTCCAAGTGCTCAGATTATTTTCGCTCTTTCATAGCGGTTTCAATAAATCCCTACAAACACTCCGGTAACCGATTCCATGAAGCCACTCAACCTGTTTTTAGATTCACCTAATGATTGCTCTGTCAGCTAAAGTTCTATTTCTTTTTGGTCTCTTTTCAACCGTGCATCTATGATAGGAACTAAAATACTATCTCAGGTTTTTTGCTGCAACTAAACCTCTCAACGAAAGATCGATATCTTGAAATTATCTTCCTTATCCGATCATGCTTGGTACTGGTTCACAAGTTCATTCAGTTGTTGACCCAGTTGTTCCAGCTCAGACGAAGACGTCTCAAGCTGCTTTGCAGTAGTAGCGTTTTGTGTGCTGGCTTCCTTGATACTGTCCATGGCTGTCACCACCTGTTCGACACCAACCAGCTGCTGCTTGCTGGATGCCGCTATCTGAGTGGCCATCGTGGATGCCTCGTTCACACTCTTACCCAACTCCTGTATAGCGCTACCGGACTTTTGGGATAAAAGTACACCCTGTTCCACAGCATTACTACCTTGCTCTGCCACCATAACCACCGTACTGGTAGCCTTCTGGATATCATTGAGAATCATATTCACCTGGGCGGTCGATTCCTTGGACTGCTCCGATAATTTCCTGATCTCCTGAGCCACCACGGAAAAGCCCTTACCCTGTTCACCCGCCTTGGCTGCTTCGATGGAGGCATTCACTGCCAGCAGGTTGGATTGCTCTGCCAGATCATTCACCGTGGAGATGATCTCACTGATGGCCTGGTTCTGTTCACTCAAGGAAATGATGCTCTCGGCGATATTATTCATCTGAGTCTTGATCTGGTTCATACCTTCAATGTTTTCCTGAACTGTTTGGCTGCCCTCTTGTGAGACTCGCTCCGCCTGTTGAGCACTTACTGAGACTTCAGTGGCTTTTTCACTGGCCAGCTCAGCGGTCTGGCGTACCTGGTCAACTGTGGTGCTGGTCTCAGCCACTGAGCTGGCGACTTCCGCAGCGGATGCAGCCATCTGAGTGGTGGAAGCAGCAATCTCCGAGGACGAACTCACGAGCACATTGGATGCTTCTTTGATCTCAACACCCAGATCCTGGAGCTCTCTGATCATCCGGGTATTTTCCGCTTCCTTGGTACGCAGGCTTGTTACCATCTTGCCAAAGGATACGCTAAGTTGACCTACTTCATCGGAGCTCTCAAGCTGGGGGATTCTGACGTCCAAATCTCCATCGCCAACCTGGACTACCTTTTCGGTGATCCTAGATATCGGCAATGCAATACTTTTAGCCACACGATAGGATAAAAAGGAAACAATTATGGCTATTGCAAGGACGATGAATAGGATTCTGATACCTAAGAGTCGTGCTGGCGCAAAAGCCTCCGATACATCAATTTCGGAAAGCAAAACCCACTGTTGGTCCTGCAGCAAATGAGTAGAACCAACGACTTGAACACCTCTATAACCAAAATAGGTGCCTAGAGTCTTTTCACCCGCGAATGTATTGATGACCACGGGGCTATCAACTTTCTGATTCAGAACAGCACCCTTTGAAAATCTTGACTCAGTGATCATATAATGATCGTTATTAACCAGGTATACCTCTCCACTTTCTCCCAATCCCGCTCTATCAGTTGTAATATCATTTAGGATTTGAGCCCTTACTTTTAATAAGATCACGCCGGCAAATCCATCATCTTCATAATCTCTAATAGCTTGAAGAATGATGAGAAAATTTTCTCCCGTTAAGGGGTCGTTCTCAAACCCGCCGAAGAATGCTCCTCTGGTTTTGACACCTTGTAGGAACTCAGCGGGCATTTGCTTGCCTATCAAATCCGTATTCGTATTAGCGACAATAATCCCTTCCATATCCCAGACACCGATAATCGCGACGGCAGTGACTTTGTCAATAGTCTCATACCCACTCCTTGGCTGGAGTTGCATCTCCTGATGAATAGATTCAATATGGCTCTGAATTTTATTGAAATCTTCCGGGTCATTAACTCCATTGGATTCTAACTGTCTCACAAGATAGGTCCCGGCAAGTTCTTTGGCCTGTTCATGGCGCAGTTGAATCAAGTGGTTGATATCAGACACCCGTGAATTACCCACTGCCTGCAACTCCTCGAAAGTTTTTTCTATCAGGGCTGTTCTGCCACTTCTGTAGCTCAAGGTACCCACCAGAATAACCGGGACAAGCGAGACAATTAAAAAACCGCCCACTAACTTGTTCATCAATCTTTGTGTGAAAAAGGTTGTCAAAGATTTCATGTTCTTATCACTCCATTTTGCTAAGACTGTGACAATTATCGTTCCATTGTTTCGAGTACTTTATGGTAAAACCTGTACTGGATTTGAGTAAACCGACGTACAGCGTATCCAATCAGCGAAGAGATGTTGACCAATAAATGTCAAGTTTGTGCGAAAATTAGTACAAGGTGTACCGATAACAAGGATAAAGTGACAAAATTTGTCACTTTATCCGCCCCCGAACAATTGGATGACTTCTAGCTGTTAAGAGACACCTTCTGGCCATCCAACATATTATGCAAACACCATATGGTCCAACTATTGGTGGCAGTTCAATCTCACCCAACGGGAACAGAAACCGTTACCGTTGTCCCTTTACCCAGTGATCCCTGAATCGTCAGTTCACCACCTACTGCATAAGCCCGTTCACGCATACCTACTAATCCAAGCGATTTCAAGCTATCAACTTTAGCCTCTTCAAAACCCTTGCCATCATCCTGAACTGAAAGAACAATAGATTGCCCAGACTGATTCAATGTGACCTTGATTTTTTTTGCCTCAGCATGCCGGGCTACATTTGTCAGGGATTCCTGAAGAATACGATAGAAAGTGGTTTCTTTTTCTTTATTCAATCCCTTTAGCGTTTTTGGTATCACACACTCATAATTGATCTTTGTGCGATCTGCAAATTCTTTAACCTGCCATTTAAAAGTAGCTCCAAGTCCCAGGTGATCAAGTATACCAGGTCTCAATTCCGTCGTTATTCTCTTTACCGTATCGATTGAATCTGATGTCATCGAAATCATGGATTCGACCTCTTCAATGACAGATTTATCATTCAGGTCTACCTTTTTGGCCAGCGATGTCAGGTCAATTTTTAAAGCAGTCAAAGAGTGGCCTAACTGGTCGTGCAATTCCCGAGCAATACTTGTTTTTTCTTCTTCACGGATTGTTTGTAATCGTTTTGCCAACGCTCGAAGCTGCTTATGAGATTTACTGATTTCTTCTTCCGCCTGCCTCCGCTCAGTGATATCAGTGGCAATAGAGGCAATCCCAATAGGGTTATCTTCCTCGTCAGTGAGGAGTGATAATGTCAACAATATCGGCATCTCAATTCCACCCTGCTGCAGCCGTACAGCCTCAACATTCCTCACTATCTTACCAGTCCTGCAACGCTCTAAAAGTTCGTCCGCCTGTGCATGCCTGGCATTCGGTACAAGCATTTTTATAGGCTTACCGATCAACTCCTCCCGAGGCCAACCATAAAGAATGACCGCTTCATCATTCATATCCTGGACAACACCTTCCAGATCTTCAATGATGACTGGAACCGTGCCGTCCAAAAACACTTGGGATAATTTTTGGAGTTGAGCATCTGCCTGCTTCCTTTCTGTTACATCCCTGGCAACACCAAAGAACCCAATTACATCGTCATTGTCTCTTTGAGGTACAACATGGTCTGAAAACCAGCGATATTCCCCACTTTTATGTCTCATGCGATATTCACGAACGCTATTTTTACCGCTAGACACAATCTGTTCAGTAGTCTGGCTTAATAATGGTATATCTTCTGGATGCACTAATTCAAACCACAGGTTTGGATTATTTATAAACTCTTTATAGGTATATCCAATAATTTCCTCAGATTTCTGACTCACATATTTAATCTCTCCAGCCATCGGCGCATCTTTACTAAGTGTTACCATGTAGATAATTTCTTCTACGCTGTTTAAAATAAGCCGATTGGTCTCTTCTTCTATAGCCAGTGCTCCTTCAGCCTTTTTTCGTTTTGTGATATCAACAATAGTTCCTTCAAACCCAACCATTTCATTATTATTATTTCGTACGACCCGGGCATTTTCAGAAACCCAGATAATATCACCATTATTCTTATATATCTCATATTCATACCCAGTAAGCCTATTTTCCTGCTTCATCAAAGAAAGAAATTCTTTTCTTTGGTCTGGATTTACATAAAACCCATTGCTTACATTAATATTAATTTTTACGAGTTCTTCTGGTGAGTTGTACCCCAGAATATCAGCCAATGTTGGGTTTACTATTATTAGCCTACCGTCAATTGTTGATTGATAAATGCCTTCCGTAGCATTTTCGAAAATGTGGCGGAACTTTTTTTCCGTCTCGCTTAACCTATTGGCTTCTGAGTTACGATTCTCTAGATAACGTTTGATCACAATAAATCCGGTCAATAGCAGAATGAAATTTAATGTAATAACCACTATAATAACCCAAACCATCTGCCGATCGTGTGCAGAGCGAAGTGATTCGTAACTAAGTACGACTGAGTTTGACAATACCCTCAACTCAGGGATCTGCTCCTCTATCAAAGCATAAGCCGCGATTGCCTGGGGATCGATTATCGGTCGATCGGCCAGGAGTAACAGGTGCGGTTTTAGGTCTCGCCAGAACAAATCTACACGCTCTAAGTCTGGCTGTATTGCGGGATGTGAAAGTTGGATATATTGACCTTCTATCATACCGCCCTTTTGCAAAATATCCAATGACTGATCAAATGTGGTGATAATTTTACGAAGTGAATCCCGATTCCCATCATGACCCATAACATGAACCATGTGTGCCGTCGCACCCATCTGTTCGGATAGTAATCTTTGTCGACCAGCGATATTGGTGAACAAAACATCTGACTTCGTGTTGCTGAGATAGGAAAAGAACGAAATGAGAATAATTATCGATAATAAGGTGGGTAGTAGAACCATTATACTCACTGATCGTGTATCAGAGTATTTCAAGAAGAACTTGATTGACTTGAGTTGTCTAATGTTTATACGCATTGGTTTAACACCTTTAGCCTAACCCAAACTTTGAACCATTTCTCATGAGGATCAAAGATACTTGTCCAGGGCGGATTTAAGTTGATCGGAAGTGTAAGGTTTCGAAAGATATCCCGCAAAGCCAGCTGCTTCAAATTTTTCCAGGTTCTCTTGTGCAAAGGCTGTAACTGCAATAGGTGGTGTTTTTGCAAAGCGAGGTTGTTTCTTTAACCGTGTGCATAGTTCAATCCCATCGATGCCCGGTCCCAGAGCAATATCCAGGAGCATAATGTCGAAATCTCTATCTTTTGCCAGATCCAAGCCACTCTCACCATTCTCGGCAACAACTGCTTCAATATTCATCTTTTTCAGTAAGAGAATAAGATATTTCCGGGAAGCAAAATCGTCCTCAACAACGAGAGCTGTCATGCTGTTTGCTCTTCTGTACCAGTGTATTTGTCACCTTTTTTGTGCGACAGTGGAATATCAATAATGAAAACATTCCCTTTGGGCTGGTTTGGTTTTACCCCAACTACTGCACCATGCGCCTCGGCAATACGTTTTACAATGGCCAGACCTAGTCCCCGTCCACGTTTGCTTTCACTATCTAACTGGAGACCCCTTGTGAAAACCTTTTCTCTGTCTTGTTCAGGAATAGTATTTCCGTAATCTCTGACATTGATCCTAATAGATCCAACTTGCTGCTCAGCATCAATAACGATATTTTTACCATCAGATGCGTATTTAATAGCATTGCTGATATAATTTTTAAAAACCTCAGCTATTAGCGGATTAGCTGTTATAACTATGTCTTGAGAAATATCCATGACAAGCTTCATTTCAGCCACTTGTAGCCGTGATGAGAACTCATCGACCACCTCTGTGAGCAAGTCATTTAAATTCAATTCTTCGACAGGAATCGCTTCACCAAATGTAGCCTGAGTCAGAATTGTGGTGTTCTCCAGAACTTTAAGTAAACGCTCGCTGCTCAAATGGATCTGCCCTATTAGCTCATTTTCAGGTGAATCGTCCTGGACTATTTCAGACATACCATAAATTACGCTAGCGGGATTTATCAAATCGTGGGTGATTATATCTAGCAGCAGTTCTCTCATACTATTTGATTCTGCCAGTACTTTTTGCGCCTGCTTGCGCTCAGTGATATCTCTCCATGAAGAAACGGAATGCAGAATCTTACCTCTTTCATCTCTTATGACATCAACATTGAGGCTCACATCAATCTTACTGCCATCTTTTCGTTTAAGAATTAATTCCTTATCCTTTATTGCACCCGTTTCAACGAATTGATGGAATGCTTTTTTTGCCTCGGTTAGGCTGTCGTCATGGTACATTTTAAAGATAGGAGACCCGATAATTTCTTCTCTCGAATAACCAGTTTTACTCAAAAGAGTATCGTTACACTGCCTGATACTGCCATCACTGGGTAAAACTGATACATACATGTCTGGCGAATTGTGGTATAATACACGAAATTGTTCCTCTGATTTGTGAAGTGCTTCTTCTGCTAAACTCCGTTGAAGATTCTGCTTTCTGAGTTTTGACATTCCAAACGTCAAAGATATTATCCCGATTAACCAAACGATGACATGCCCCAGGCCTAGGAGAACAAGTTTCTTTTTCGAGAGCGCCTTCAATGGATCCATTGGGACATGAACACTTATACCTCCACGAATGTTGCCCAACGTAAATTCCTGGTCTTCATGGCATTCGATGCATTCAGCTTCGACCGTCAGGGGGTGCATAAGGCGTAAATATTCTTGGTCATCTAATAGTTCAAGCGAACTGATTTCATCTGACCCCATTTCGATAGCTCTAAGAGCCTTTTCCTCCCATTTATCAGGGGTGTACGCCGAATCATCTGCAGTCAGACTGGTTATATGGCTGATTATACCATACTCTTCCTTCGTCGATTCAAGCACCTGTTGGACCATAGTCGTTGGATCAATCAGGGTCAGTTGTTCTATGGATGGGGTAGTCGTACCATATCCTTCTTCGTTAGTATTCTTCGGCTCCGGTTCTAAACCGGGTTTATAAACATAAACACCCCCATGCATCGCATTCCAACGTTGATATAGAATATCTTTATGGATGCTACCACGGGCAACCATGCGAGCTTCCGCCAGAGTTGTATCCCGAACACTGATTGTAGCAATTATCATAGAAATGACAATTGCCAGCGTACCAGCAGAACCAATTAGCCAGAACATCAATTTCAGATTCTGTGGCCATGGTTGAGCCTTTTTGGTATCACCCACTCTACTTTCCGTCTTCATAAATGGATACCTCTCGTATTATTCGACTATTCCCCAGTTGGACTCTAAATAACAATTGATTAAAGTGGCCTATCGGCTGACTAAGATTGTCGTTTTACTTTTATATCTTCCAATATTTTTCTGACTGTAGACAGTAATGTTTTAACATCGAAGGGTTTGACAAATATATGCCTGGCACCAAATACTTTTGCATGGTCTATGTATTCTCCAGAAGCTCCAGAAATCACGATGATTTCTGTATCAGGATAATTCTTTTTTAGATCCCGAATGATCTCCAGTCCTTCCATTCCTGGCATGACAATATCTGTGATCACAAGATCTGCTGGATTCTGCCTGAAAAGGCGCATGCCTCTGAGCCCATCAATCGCACTTGTGACATCAACCTCTTCGTTCTCAAGCAGATCGATAATCAATTGGCAAATAGATTCGTCATCATCGATGACAAGCACCTTTGGTTTCCGATTATCATTTGGCATACCAACCCCCTATATTGAAAATAATTTTTCTATACTCTCCATTAGAAATACTCTGTTGACTGGTTTAGTAACGAAGGCATCGCAACCGGCGTCGAGAGCTTGCTGTCGATCGGCAGGATAGGCATGTGCTGTGATCGCTATGATCGGTATCGAATTATATTTGGGTAAGGACCGTAATCTGCGCACCATCATTAATCCATCCTCATCACCCTCCAATGACAGATCCATTAAGACCATATCAATTGAATGGCTTTCAAGGATTTCATCTGCTTCTGCTGTTGTTTTAACACAAGATACTTGGTATTGACCTTGTAGCATACTTCGTATCAACATTTGTGAATCATAATGATCCTCAACATATAAGATATGTTTTTGATCTGAATTGATAGATTTATTATCCATGAGTCCTATGCTTCATTCTCATTTTCATTCGTCCTTTCGAAATGCAGGGTGATTTCGGTACCCTGACCGATCTCGCTGTCAATATCACATTTGACGTTATTGAATTCCATATAGCGTTTACAAAGCGTCATGCCTAAACCAAGCCCCTGGAATCGCTTGGAATATCCTTCGCTACCTTGGGTGTATGGCTCGAATATCCTAGATAAGTAATCTTGTGAGATGCCAATTCCGGTATCTTTTATCTTGAGAATGTGATGATCTTTGTCAGCATCATGTTTGATATGGATACCACCTTTTTCGGTATACTTTATTGCATTATCGATGAGATTCATCAGTGCCTGAGACAGGCTGTATTCATCCACAGTTACATAAGCACTTTTTTGATCAGATTCGAATTCAAGTGATAGATTTTTTTCTTTCGCCTGAATTTCTTGTTCCTGGAGAATATTGTTTACAATCTGAACAAGGTCCACATTACTAAACGATCCATTGTATGTGCCAGCTTCGTACTGTGATATTTCCAGAATGTCATGTACTGTGCGTGTTAATCGATTCCCGCTTCTTTGAATTGAATCAAAATAAATTCTGTTTTCATCATTAATCATTTCCTTGAATTCATTCTCTATAATCTCTGAGAAACCAAGGATGCTGTTCAGGGGTGTACGTAATTCATGCGATATGTTAGCTATAAATTGATCCTTGACATTATTTGCTCTTTTTGTCTCAGCCAGGGAGGTTTCAAGATCTTGTCTTGCCTTGATGCTTTCAGTGATATCTTCTTGAACGGCCAGGTAATGAGTAATTTCCCCTGCTAGATTCTTAATAGATGAAATTGAGGATGAGACCCAGAATAATTCACCATTTTTTTTCTTGTTCTTGAATTCGCCCCGCCATTCTCTACCAGCGCTTATAGTTTCCCAGAGCTCTCTATAGCCAGACTTTGAAAGATTGCCCGATTGAAGCATCCGTGGGTTCTGTCCCTTCACTTCCTTAAGTCCGTATCCCGTAATCACAGTGAATTTTGGATTTACATATTCGATGTTTCCAGAATCATCCACAATTATCACGATACTAGGGCTGTGGGTAATCGCACTGGATAATTTTCGGAGTTGATTCTCTGATTCCCTCTTTTCAGTGATATCCCCGGCTACACCAAAGAGCCCGACTACTCTCCCATCATTCTTCTGTGCTACAACATGGTCTGAAAGCCAACGATATTCACCATTTTTGTGTTTCAACCGATATTCACGGACCCCGCTTTCACCGCTGGATATAATCTCTGCGGTCTTACTGATTAATGCTGGTTTATCATCAGGATGTACTATATCAAACCATAGGTTTGAATTATCTATAAATTCATTATAGTTATACCCAGTGATATTCATTGACCGTTGGCTTACATACTTGATTTCTCCAGCAAAATGATTTCCTTCCTCAAAAGATATCATATAAATGATCTCGTCAACATTGTTTAGTACCAAACGATTTAATTCCTCCTCTTTGCGTAGAGCTTTTTCAGCCTTTTTAATTACCGTCATATCCCTGATTGTGACAGAAGTCATTGTATCTTCATCTACATCAAAACTGCTCATTCTCGCATCAATGGGAAATTCGGTACCATCCTTACGCAAACCGTACATTTCCAAACCGCTGCCCATAGTTTGGGTTTTAGGATTTTTGGAGAATTCTTTTCTAAGTTCAACATGTTTTTTGAACCGAGGTGGAATCAATATTTCTAATTGCTGTCCAACCAATTCATCCCGCGTGTAACCAAATAATATTTCAGTCTGAGTATTTATCTGTACAATTTTTCCCTTTTGATTGATAATGATTATTCCGTCAGGAGCTGATTCAATGATGGATCGATATTTTTCTTCAGCTTCCCTTAAAGCGAGAGTTTCTTGCTTTTGTTTTGTGATGTAGCGTTTTAATAGCAGTAAGGCCACAATAAGTAATAAGAAATTAAATGCGATGACTGTTATGATTACTCTCAATATCTGGTTTTTCTGGTTAGCGCTATCTACCGCATAACTAGATACAACTTTGTTAGATATATCCCTCAGAATTGGAATATTCTCCATAACATAAATATAAGCCGCTTCTGTCTGCGGTTCGTCTGCAGGTCGATCAGCAATAAGCAACAGGGAGGGTTTTAATTTAGACCATAACTTGTTTGCCTCCTCTATTTCAGACTGTACCATTGTTGGAGCTGGTTTTATCCATCGTTCTTCTAGCTCTCCTCCATTATGAATGATAGCCAATGACTTATCAAACTTGTCGATGAGTATGCGCATCGGTTCGCGGTCTTCCTCCTGACCCAGTTCGTGTACCATACGAGCATAAGAACCCAACTGTTCAGAAATCAGCCGCTGTTGACCGGCAATATTTACGAACGGAACATCGGACTTTGTTTCGTTGAGATAGAACAAAAACGAGAATAATATTAATGACGATGCGAAAGTGGGTACGATAAGCATAAAGATTATCGCTCGTTTTACTGAAAAACTAAAAAAGCTTTTCAATACCTCCATTACTCGTCCAGTTTTATCCATAATAATTCTCCTGATCAATCAGTGCTCGATGGTTTAACCCTTGACTCATTTCACAGTTTCAGATTTTGGGTTCAGGCTAATTTCCCTTTTAGCTGCAGTATAGGTCCAAAGTACATCTTACTAAATCATCTCTTCAACTCAAATTGCTCCAACAGGAAACACTTCAGACATTGTTAAAATGTGATGGAGGGCACAATGAGCATAAATACAATTACTCTTTTAACAGAGAAATTTAATAAGTACTTATAAAATGCTAAAAAGTTCACCTAAAATCCTTTTTGCCGTTACTCATACCAAATGACAACACTTGACCGTTCTCGATCATCACGCGTTTTATTACAATGTAGAAGGTCTAAGCAAAATATTTCTCAAGCAATGATTTCCTGCTTAAGATACTGTGGCTTTATTATATATATAATGCGTATATAATATACACATTATATCCTGCAATTATTGTTAGGTGGGGGGATTAAAGAGATTGGAGGTATGTACGCAGATTTACGTCCCTATGTAGAATATTCAGTTTCTTACGAATCTTATTTCTTTGAGTTTGTACAGTGCGGTAGGAAATATTCAAATGCTGACCAATTTCTTTTGAGGAGAAACCATTTTTTATCAGGTTGCATATCTCAGTTTCTCGAGATGTCAAGTTGTACATCTTTGTGGATAATTTCTCGCCAAAGGGAGAGACCAGTTCCTTAAGTCCTGATTCTATCATTTCAAGATATTTTACTTCGAAGCTGGTCCTGTGCTTTTTTAGATTCAATATTGCCGGAATGAGTAACCTGTCAACATTACCAAAGACCCTTTCTTCGATCCTATTTTTCTCTTGCTCTAATTGACGGACGATTTCCCTCAGCGCTGCATTCTTCTGAGCTAGCAGGATATTCATGTTCTCTAAATCTAATCGCTGCTCTTGAATTTGTTTTTCCGATAGTTTGATACCTGTAATATCAGTCACAATAGTGGTGACACCCTGGGTTTCGTTTCGAATTGAAGGTACAGTGATCTCTAATATTTTATTTTGATAATTAATTTCAAATGACACTTTCTCTCCAGCTAAAACCCTTTTTATCATTGGTAAAGCTTTAGGTAGATCGTTAACGGTTAATAATTCCTTAGCGAGTTCAACTACATTCCTCCCTACAAATTTTTCCTTAGGAATAGCTGAAATTTCAACTAGAGATCGATTAACTTTTAGCACCTTTCCTTTTTTGTCAGAATACACGAGTCCCACATTCAAACCTTCAAAAATGGCTCTATATTGTTCTTCGCTTTTCTCCAACTTGCTAATCAGCGTTCTCCGCTCTGTGACATCCCTGATCGCAACGGTAATGCCCAATCGTTTGTCCACAATTGTGGGAGGGTTAATTTCAAATATCCTGCCCTCTGACTCAAACTCAAAGGTATCTACAGGTTCACCTTTCAGCGTCTTCTTAATAATAGATAATACATTTGGCAAATTCTTTGCGTCCAGAAACTTAAGTGCAATACTGGCTGCGAACTTACCTGTAAGCTCATTGGCTGACTTACCCGTGATTTTCTCGAATGCTCTATTAACAGTCTCAACTTTGCCCTTAGAGCTAAGATGAATTAGTCCTTCATGTATTTCGTTGAATGCGACATCGAATTTATTCTCTTGATGCTTTAATTTGTCTTTAAGAATGACATTTTCTTTTTTGAATGATTCACATTCACCAATAATTTTCTGCAGATTTTCTGTCTCCAACACCTCTGAGTTGGCTGGTTTGTCTTTCATATTAATTTCCCTTCAACGTATCTATCTTGATTAGTTTTTATTTATCACAACAGATCGACAAACTCCCCCCATAGTATCCAAGTGACCCGACTGTCAGTTAATCATGCTGAAATGTAGTATATTTGTGTAGTATTTCAAAACCAATGGTGACTATCGCAAATAGACCATCTTAACAACACTCGAATACTCACCTGCTTGTAGCCTCGCGAAGTACATGCCTCCGGCTACCTGCTGTCCGTTCTTATTGGTTCCGTTCCAACTGGCTTTGTAACTGCCCGGAGACTGTGATGTTGAGACCAGAGTCTGTACTTCTCGTCCGGCTACATCGTAGATGATCAATGAAACATCTGAGTGTTCTGGCAAGTCATACTCAATTGTCGTGCTTGGGTTGAAGGGATTGGGATATGCCGAGATTAAGATATGAGTCGATGGCATGCGCTTTGGTTCTACAATGCTTGTAATGCTACCAACGTTGCCATCAGGACCCATTTGGGTCGCATAGGTCGAGTAGTTGTAATCGAGAACACAAATTATCCCACCTTCAGTATCTGAGACGGAGTTCTGCCAATGGCTCGTATAGTGATTATAGCTATGGATTAGTGTATTGTCTGGCCACAATAAGTTTCCATTACTATCAATGCTTTGGGCTGAGTAATTGTACCAATCTTGATAGGTTACAATAAAGCTTTCGGGATTGCTCATTGTCGTTGTGACATGTTCAACATCGGAGGTACTGAAAAACAGTCCGCTCGAGCCAAACTTTAACGATCCATTATTTTCAATCCATTGGCTGAAGTTTCTATTGGAAAAATCATCCTTTTGGTACTGTAAAATAACTCCACCGGATTGATCAAGAGCTAGGCTCCATATAAAATCTGAACTATCAGAAAAAGCGATTCCTTCTTCAGGCCATATATGCTCGAAGTTTAAATCGAGCTGAAATACTCTATCGGTGCCATTGGTATAAAAAAGTCGATCAGATCCATTCAAGAAGAAGTGTGCAGTGGGGACCAGATTGAAATCATGGGGTGTCTCTCCAAATAATGGTGTCCCAAATGGATCGACAATTTGAGCATTATAGTGATATGCACCATTCTGACTAATTGTAACATAGATAATCAGTACATCATGATTATTAGATAAAGTAATGTATTTAATTTGAGATACACCAGCATCAAGGTAAACCCCCAGACTATCCCACATGATTTCACCATCCGAACTAATCCTCTGAAGATACAATTGTGTAGCATCATTGCGACGGTCTGTCCATGCTACGTAAGCCCCCCCAGCATCATCCCCGATTGCATAACTCCACACACTGCGCGGATAATTATCGTTTGTTCCGCTGGCATTGTCTGGTGTAACAACAACTCCTTCGCCCCATAATTTTCCACCTTCATGTGAGATTTTCTGAACACGAATATGGGCATCACCAGTTTCTGTGCTGCCAATGAATAGCATGTCTCTATATGATATGAGGAGACTACTGTCTGATGCGATTGCTGCTGAATTATGCTTTGTTTCATGGTAATCACCATCAAGTGGAATTTGCTCCCATACTTTTTCACCTTGATGATTGATTCGTGTACAATAGGCATGATCACTACCATTAACGATATAGACACCTCCCTGCCCATCTTCAACAACCCTTTTATATCTCCCCGATCCAACATAAATAGCAGAATCCGGAGAAGTTGGCCATTGGGCAAACGTTGCAGCGGCTAATACTACTAAGACCACTATTTGTTTTAAGTATCTCATCTATCCTTTAAGCGCTAATTCTAACGCCTTAAGCTTAAGCTGCTTCTCAAGCAAGCATCGCTTTGTAAGTTAATTGTATCCATCCACATCATTTTCGATGTGCTCTCCCCTGTGTGTCTTTGATCCCGCCGCAGGGGAACACGCAGTGTCGGGATGAGTCAGCTCTAAGTTCATCAGGACGTAGCCTCAAGGCGTAGTCTGGCCTTTGTCCTGTTTTTTGTCTCTATCATCATTGAGCAATCCAAGTTGTTCTAGTCGAAATTGTATCGCAGCTCTAGAAACATCGAACTTATCCACAAGTTTACCAGTAATACTCATAAATCTAGAAACGTTTCCAGGCTGATTGTCCACATATAATAGACCAAAGCCCCTGTCCTTAAGATTATGTTTTAATGCAAGTTCCCAGAAACATTTAAGTGTTTGTTTTTGCGGCAGTAATAGACAGGAAGCAAAGTGGTTTGCTTGCCATTCCATCCTAGATATTTCTTTAATTCCACCACTGGGAGTAGACGTGAAATCATTTTCATCACAATATTCACCAGCCATATAATTGGAATGTTCTAGGAAATAATGTCCCAATTCATGAGCTAATGTGAACTTTCTGCGTTTTCTAGATTTTGGGTCGTTATAAATGGTGATCGATGTAGGCAAGAATTTGATTTTCCCTAAGTGTGATGTATAGGATTTTTCTGGAAAGATTATTTTCAGTGATTTGGATTCTATTTCAGGTTCATAAACAGCTTGTAGATCAACAACCCCACCATCGTACCCTATACGCTGATGCAAATTATTACATTTTTGCTCAATTTCGTTCATCTGTAGAAAGGGCACTGTGCATGTATGGCTTTCAATTGGAACAACAATTGGCTGAATTCTTTCTCGAAATTCCGAAGATGAATTTGTCATAATGAGATTTTGAAAAAATAAAATTGTTGAATTAGAACATCTCCCATTGGAATATCCATGAAAGTCATAATATCTGCTTTGGAAATGTTCTTCTGACAATCCCCTCCATGCATCACTCCAATTGTTCTGGGCATAACTCCACGATACTAAAGAGGAGGGCGATCTATTAAGAATCCACTTGTATTCTGATTCAGATGTGTACCGTAAAAGACCAAATCCTTTCGACTTTGCAAATTTAATTGAGCCAGATTGAAATGAGTTTGTGCTTACAAATATTCCCTTAACATTTCCAGCAGATACCTGTTGTGTTTTTGTGAAAAACTCTTCTACATCGCTAACAGGTATAGAAGAATCGTAATCTTTGCATTCTATCAAGAGCAACAAAGTGAATTCATCCTCGTTTGGGAGGAAAACTTCTATCGAAACATCAAAAACAATATCTGATTCACGGTCTTTTGAATAGTAACCTTTTTGTTTATATATCTTGGCATTTTCTGGAAAAAACATAAATCTGCCACGTTTAATTTGATCTGAGAAGAGACTATAAATCTTCTCCTCGAATATTGATCCTTTTTCAACAGTTGATGTCATCGGTCAATTCCCCAAATAAACATAAAAGTGTTTCTACGGGTCCGTATATTCTTTTTATCCAGCCTGACCCTCATCATGCACATCAGCCCATAACAATTTGCCTTTGGTCATCCAGGATACGCCAAAAGCCCACAGCGTAAACGTCTCCAACCAAAATGTGGGATTCAAGTTTTTTATCCAGGCAATGTCCTTTAATAAAGTCTTCGTCACCAGGATCAGCACAATACAACTCAACATGACCCAGCCACAGGTTTTGTATATCTGGTTGCGGGTCTTTTTGCGCGGTGTGGGACTGCCATCAGATTTGGTAAATAATACCAGGGAGAAATAGGCCAGCGTGATAAACAGCGAGGCCGCAAAAAAGAGATGCATGTTTTGCACCCAGTCCTGCTTATTGGTGATGGGAAATAAAGCCACGCCCAGTGCAAACAAACAGGCCAGATCGCCAGCAATATCATCGGCGTTTTCATAACCCTTATAGGAAAACAGGAACCAGCCAATGGTGAATAAAACCCCTACAAACACATTGCGCATAATGGTGCCATAATACGCACTGATAGAAGGTTCAAGTCCGCTGCATTTTGAATCCAACAACACACAACCCACAGCCAGGACCACCGGGAAAAGCAACCCCATGAGTCCAATGACCCGCCGCAGGGTGAGAAAAGATACAGCCAGCCACTCAGTGGTAGGATTTTCCTTGCGAATCGAGTGATAACCCATTTGCCTGGCCAGTGATTTAAACATACCCCACCTCCATTGATTTATTGCCCAAAGCTTGCCCCTGATGGGTCTCAAAACATAGAATTGCTTGTCCAGCGTGGATGATGACCCCCCAATTGTTGGTTAACGTGGCGTAAATATAGACTTTATGGCCTGATTTAAAAGCAGGGATTGAATGTGTAAATGCGAATCAGTAGCCCCGGACTTAAGTCCGGGGTTATTGAAACCGTTCTATAAAAGAGACTCAGCCCCCTTTGGTAAAAAGGGTGTAGACATGCAAACCGTCTTTCAGAAAGGTGGCCAGATTCTCTGGCTTGACCTTTTTGGAAGCCCTGAAGAAGATGAGTCGGTTGCCGCTGCCCTCAGTACTCAAACCCGGTCGTTGTTGGTAATACTCAAGGATATCATCGCTAAAAGCCTCCCGACAAGCCGCTTCATCAGCCGCACGCAGCAGGTATTTATCGGAAAATTCAGGATGAGAGTCCCAATCAATATCCTGATACCCAAAAGCTTTGCCAATTTTATGAAACACGTTTTCAGGTCGCAGACTGAAGGCCGGTAGACTCAATGAATCTGACTTGAGCAGAAACACGGTCTGGCTGTGGGTGTGGGAGTTTTTGCCACCACCCGTAGTGTAGCGATAATCAAAAATAGCCATGTCAATGCCATCGATGATCCCGCTCATCATATTGGCCGCTTTTTTGGAGTGACCCTGCGAAAACAGGGTGAATGCACCCAGTGTGGGTAGAAAATCAGCGCCTGGACGTCCTGAAAAAGTAAGCCCCATGGCGCTGGCCGCAGCCTGAAGGGCTTCCGTACGCTTTTTTTCATAATAACGGACAATCATGATAATGACCGCAACGATCACGATGCCACCAGCTATCATTAAGGCGATTACTATAGGATTTTCCATTGTTATTCCTCCCTGCTGGAAAGCAATTGGGCTATTTATGGCTTAAGGTTTTCAACGCGGGCTTTGGTTTCAGTGAAGGCGTCTTCTATGCTACCCTTGCTCAGTTTCCCAACCACCCATTGCAAACCAAAAGGGACCGGACCAGGATCAGTATAAACATGATACAGAACTATTGACTGTCTCTTACTTGTTTGCTTGATCAACCAGTAACCTTGCGTGTCCTTAATGGTATCCTTAGGCTCTAACTCTGGCCATTCAACCAGATGCCATTGAAGTTTTGAGGTTGAATCGTCCAGCTCCAGGAGGTTGATCTGAATACGGTGCCTTTTGGCGATGCCCATGATAGGATCCAGAATAAAATTCAGCACCGCTTCGTGTCCCTCTTGTTCAACAATTTCCACACGCTTGGTGCTGGGCATGAACTCATGGTAATTTTCATAATCCATCAAGACCTGAACCAGGTCGTTTGCCGGGGCTTGCATGAGTCCTATGACCTCAATGGTAAGCCCTACCGGCTTTTCAGAGGGGATTTCCCGGACCACAATCTCACCGGATTGGACCCGTGCTGTCTCTGCTTCATTCATGCTGATATTGCTTGCTGCGGGTGCTGATGTGATCAGACAGGTTATGGCGAAGACCAGGGACGGTATTTTTGTTTTAAGCGGAATCATTAGGCTCCTGAGTTGATGTGGGCAAATTTAGCCAAATCCGGGTTTTAGCAAAGCAGAGAATTGCTGGTGTCTCGGTCTCGATACACCCTGCCGAGCAGGGCACTCGACGACCGGGATTTTTATTTCTGTCATCCATTGGTAGGTGCGCTGGGGAGGAAGCGATTAATGCCAGTGTCGGATTGAGTTGGCGTAATATTCCAGGAGAGTATGTGAATGAAAGTCGGCTCTGATCAGATTTTCATCGCTATTTACCAGACCCCGGCCCTGTAGCAAACTCAGGGCGTTGGTCAGTACGCCTTCGCAGGCGCTGTCCGAAATATCGATGGGGGCACCTTGTGACCTTAATGCTTTAATTCTCTGGACGGCCAGGGATTTCAGATCCAGCTCGCTTTTCCATACATTTTTGTGCTCCAGGAGTATTTCAGATAAAAGCGCGATGGGTAAAATGGGAATCACTTCAGCAATACTTTCCATGAGCTGGTCGGCCAATTGCTTAACATGCTGGAAGCGCTGCTGCGGATCAGGGTCACTAAATTTTATATTATTGCTGGCACAATATTCTTTTACCGAAAGCGGCGGTCCAAAATTAACACTGGCATAACCAAAACGGCGCCAGCGGATTTTTCTGGATAAACCAAGCATTTTATAGGCAAAACCCAGCGTGGTTTTAAAGACAAACCACTTCCCGCGTTTTTTTACAGAGGGATCAAGCTTTCGAATCAAACTGCGATCTTCTATGACTCGATCATAGTTGATGCCCACAGGAACGAACACAATATCTTTATCAAACTCCTGGTGATATTCACGCAACATATAATCCATGAAACCCAATCGTGGTTCCAGCAATTCTCCGTTTTTGGTTAAGCCGCCCTCTGGGAATACCGCCTGACAAACGCCTGCTCGCGTGGAGAAATGTACATAACGCTCCAGAATCTTACGGTATAAAGGATTACCGGAATTTCTTCTCACAAAGAAAGCCCCCATGGCTTTTAATAAGGTGTGCAAAGGCCAGATGCGAGCCCACTCACCCACGGCGTAGGACAGGGC
>JABMQQ010000208.1 GCA_013202495.1 Fidelibacterota bacterium
CTCAAGCCACTGTTGCTTATTTCAGTGCTGAAATCGGGATTTCTCCAAGTCTGCACACTTATTGTGGGGGACTTGGAATATTAGCGGGTGACCACATTAAGTCAGCCGCAGATTTAGATGTAAACATGGTTGCTGTAACCCTGATGTACAAAGAGGGTTATTTCAAACAAAGAATGGATGAAGAAGGGAATCAGACTGAAATTTATCCTCGCTTTGAGCCAGATCCACTTCTGGAAAAACTGGATGGGACCATCACGCTACCACTTAGAGGTAGAGAAGTCTGCGTAGAGGTCTGGAAATACACCTTTGTGGGAATAAATGGCACTCCCATAGATGTTCTTTTGCTCGATACTGATGTAGACTGCAACGAGGAAGATGATCGCAGGATTACTTTGAGACTCTATGCCGGTGGTAAGGATCATCGCATCCTCCAGGAGGCAGTTCTGGGATTTGCCGGCATCCGCGCTCTTCGCAATCTTGGTTACAAAGATTTTTCGACCTACCACATGAATGAAGGGCACTGTTCGTTTCTAACTCTGGAACTCCTAAAAGAATTCAACGGAGATGAAGAAGAAGTACGAAAACGCTGTCATTTCACTACTCACACACCTGTAGCAGCTGGTCACGATCACTTCGCTTCGGATAGAGTCACACGACTGATTGGTGATCTGTTGCCAAAGAATCTGAAGTTGCCTTCCATGGTACTTAATAGTCGGGTACATATGACTGAGCTGGGACTCTATTTCAGCCGCAGCGCCAATGGCGTTTCTGATCTCCATGGGGTGGTTGCCCGTGAACAGTTCCCTGATTTTAAAATTGGCCATGTCACCAACGGTGTATTTCACAGATTTTGGGTCGGTAAAATATTTAGAGAAGTATTTGATCGGAATTTACCCGGTTGGCGTCAGGATCCATCTCGTCTGCTGGAAATTGATTCGGTTCCTGATGAGGAACTACTTTTTGCCAAACGAGGTCAGAAGAAATTCCTCCTCGATTATGCAAATTCACAGTCTCAGAGAGCGCTGGCCAATAAGACATTGACCATTGGTTTTGCCAGAAGGGCAGCCGAATACAAACGCGCCCGACTGATTTTTCATGATAAAGAAAGATTGGTGAAGCTGGCCAAGGGCAAGGTGCAATTTATCTTTGCTGGAAAAGCCCATCCCCGTGATGATCATGGCAAAGAAATTCTCAAAGAGATCGTGCTCCAGGCCAAAGAGTTGTTAGGGGATGTGAAGATTGTTTTCCTCGAGAACTACAACATGTGGCTGGGAAATCTCATCACTGCTGGTGTTGATGTCTGGTTAAATACGCCACTCCGTCCCAATGAAGCTTCTGGCACCTCAGGCATGAAGGCCACACTTAATGGTGTCCCAAATCTGTCCATCCTGGATGGCTGGTGGGCTGAAGGTTGTGACGATGGCGTAAATGGCTGGGCCATTGGCGATGCAGATAATGCCAATGATGCTGCAGATGCCGATCACCTCTATCGCTTGTTGGAAGAAGAGGTTATTCCAACCTATTATGATGATGATCAGACGAAATGGCTTAGTATGGTGCGTGAATCCATTAAAACCGGAGTTCAATTTACCGGGACGCGTATGGTTCAGGATTATTTGAAGGAATATTATAAATAAGTCCTGCAAGATATTGGATAAAAAAGAGGCTTTCTCAGAACCTGAGGTAGTCTCTTTTTTTAACCACGGATTCACACTGATTTCCACAGATTTATGCAAAATCCCATCTAGGGTGTAATTTCTGAGCCAAATCAACTCACTTGTGACTATTAAACGACTCTTTCCTGTTTCCCTGAATATCTTCGACCATAGTTTCATCAGAGTATAGGCAATAGGAACCAATCCAAACTCAATCTTCACTTTTTCAAGACCTAGGAGCAGGAAATACCTGGAGTGAAGATTTGATTTGACCGAACACTACCTCCATGATATATGTGAATAACCGTATCCAGTTCCATATTGTCAATCAAATTGCTGATAGTCGAACCAGGTGGTTCTCTGATATCCATTCCTCCAGACTTGAGATAAGGAGTTGGGGCCGATTTTGTTCGTATGCTTTAAAACTAACTTTAAGGCATAATGGCTTATCCTATACAACTCTAGTATTAGCACCTTTATACCTTTATACCTCTATACCCCCTTACTTATAACAAACAAAGAGGCCGCCCTTTTGCGACAGCCTCTTTGTTTATGCTATGTAATTGGACGGGCTAATGACGTTTGCTCATCTTCTCAAAATTGGCAGCCAATTTATCTCGCTGTGAGTCATCAAGACTGGCATGAAATTCAGCATAATCTGAGACCATGGCCTTGCGAAAGGTGCTAAATTCGGTTTCAATTTCATCGAATTGCATGTTTAATGCTTCCACATCCAGGTGAGCTGTACTGAGATTATTACTCAGTGAACTGCTTAATTCTGTGTGATTTGCCTGCATACCGTCTTTGAAGTTTGAAGCATTCTCAAGGACGACCTGAAGTTTTCCCTGTTGCATCTCGTTCAAATCAAGTTTCTTAGTAATTCGTTTCATCATTTTGGCTTGATCCATGTGATGGGGGCCTTGATGGGCGCCACATGCCACAATACCGAGGATGAGTGCTAAAACAAGTAGACCCAGTCCCATTCTTTTATTCAGTTTCACTTTTTCCATATCCTTATTCCTTTTCTAATTCTGCAGATTCTGCAGATTCTGAAGGTGCTGCTTTGTCTGCATGCACTTCATGATTTTGTTTAAATTCAATTTTCTCTCTCAGGTGAGATTTCCAGGGACCGTGGTGACGGTTTTTGTGATGACGGCCACCGCAGCCACTTGAAAACAATATTTTAGAGAGAAGGATGAGACCCAGTGCTTGCCAGTATGATATTATGGGACCACTGAACAGGGTGGGTATCAACCAGTTCCATAGTGTCATAGTAACGGCCGGAAATACAATGATTGCGCCGATAACAAAGATGGCGATTCCTACAATTTTTCCTATTGATGGTTTATGCATGAAAAATTCCTTTCCGATTATACAATTAAAGCTTTTAGTTTTTTGCGCAAAGCCAACACAGCGTACCGCTTTCTGGAGAGTAGCGTGTTTTGTGAATCTCCAGTGAGTTCAGCAATGTCTTTGAAACTCAGACCCTCAATTTCATGCCATATAAATACTTCCCGCTGCAGTTCGGGTAGTTCTTCAATGGCTGCTTCAAGTTGTTCCTGAAGCTGAGAATTTTCGAGGAGAGAAGCACTATGTAGCTCTGGATCATGAAGCAGGTTCTCTAAAAACTGCCCTTCTTCAATATCACTAGCTTGAACTACGTTGTGGCTACCTTCAAGGGTTCTGGCACGACTACGATAAAAATCACTTACCCTATTCCTGGCAGTTTTATACAACCAGGCTGAGGTGGCTTCCAGGGAACGGAGCTCATCAAAAGCACCTATAAATTGATGGAAGACATCCTGAACGATATCCTCAGCATCTTCATACCGAGGCACCATGCCAGTGACTGAATTGAGCAGCCAATCGCGGGCTTCAAGAACAATCGTGCCCTTTCGAAGTGCATTTTTCTGAGGGGATGTTTCAGCTAATTGTGATCTTTTACTTTGCATGTCACCTATATAGACGTTGAATCATGAGAAATATTGTATACTATTTTCGTTCCATACAAAAAGGCGAGGATTCGAATCCTCGCCTGGAAGATTGATAACACATGTTAAAATTGATATGGACTAAAATTCCAGCGTGATCCCACCAATTGGAAAAGTCTTGAACTGAAGTGCGATATCCTTGGTGCCATCTTCATTGTAAACATAATCCCATGGATTATCTCGATTGAAGACATTCATGATATCCCAGAAGGCAACCAGGTTCAGCTTTTCGAAGTAGAAGCGCTGGAGCAGCATGATATCAAAGCGATAGTACTCGTCCATGCGCTTGGTATTCCAGTCATCAGAGCTATTGGTGTACCATTTCCTGTAGTTGTGATTATATGTTTTGGGTGTGTAAGGCTTGCCACCAGCATAGCGTAATCTAAAGCTGATCTCAAATTCGTCAGCAGGGGCCAGAGGCAACCATGATGTTACTGATGCAAACGTCGTTTCCTTATACCTGTTATACCAGTCATAATCCATATAGCGAATTTTATACCCGCCAACCAGGCTTACCACATCACGGTAGTCATAATCCCAGGGATAATAGACGGTCTCCAATTTTCGAGGATCAATACCTTCTGACACCGAATGGCTATAGCTGAAAGTACTGTACCAATTTTTTGAAAACTTCTTCTGAATAAAAAACTCGATCCCTTCAGATCGACCGGCGCCGATGTTACGGAAGTCTCCCAGACTATCTGCCCCATTTCGATCCACAAGAAACTCTTCCATAGGCATATCCTTGAATTCTTTTTGATAATATTCCAGGGTTATACGGGTATCCTCGAAGGGAAGGTACTCTATTCCCAGAGCTACTTGATCGGCATGATAGAAGTCCAGGGCTTTGGTATCTTCACCACCGAAGATTAGCATGGCGTTAAACGGTGCCTGGTAATAGCGACCCGCAGCCAGGTTTGCCTTGATATTGTGGGCGATTTGATAATTGAGGTTCAGCCGGGGAGACAGATTTGACTTTTCAATATAAGCATTGTATTCCAGGCGGGCTCCCAGTGTGAGCTCCAACCGTGCAGTGGGATTGTACTTCACCTGTCCATAAACACCGACACTATTATAGATCTGCTTATAGGTTGTATCTTTTCCAGAATAAGTAGCGATGGTATCAAAGGGCAAGATGACTGCTGTTGTATCTCCGAAGAATTGATTGTAAAAAATATCCCTTGAGACCGGTAGGGCTGGAGATAATGAATCCGCAGCGTAGCCATAGAGAATTAATTCATCACTAAAGGACATCATATCCCAGGTATTGGGTGCTATCTTCAATTTTAGCCCCAAACTTCCCTCAATTTTCTTGGTGAATTTGTGCACGACATCAGCTTTTATGATGGTTTCCTGCTCAACAGTGATCCCCTCATAGAACGTGTCATGACTCTCTTCCTCAGTCGAACGAAAGGCATCGATATTGATGGTGACATAATTTTGGCCAATGGAAGCCAGCAGATAGCCCCGGCGGGAGTAAAGGTTCTTATAAGTCAAACCCAGGGTGTGCTGCTGACTGCTGTAATCGACGTTTTCAGCACCGCGGTTCTGGGGACTGTCCTCTCCCACAATATTGATGGCATCAATTCCACCAAGATAATTAAGACTCAACTTTTCTTTGGGGCTCAGATCATATACTAATTTGCTCTGAAAGGTCCAGTAAGTGGGAATTGCCTGTAGTCCACTCTGCTGGATGACAAAATCCAGGAAAGAGCGTTTAATAGAGAATAGATACGAACTTTTTGGGGTCACTGGTCCTTCAAAGCTGGCTCCAAATCCAGCCATATCAAAACTAACCTTTGATTCATGACTTTCCCGACTGCCCTCCCTCACTGTCACATCCATGACTGAAGAAAGTTTATCTCCATAGCGAGCAGGGAAAGACCCTGCGAAGAAATCAATTCTTTCAATAAAATCAGTACTCACCATGGTGACAGGTCCACCGCCTGCTCCCTGCTCGGGGTAATGTACTGGATAGGGGACATCGAGATGATCCATTACAAAGAGATTTTCACCTGGCGCACCACCACGCACAATGATCTCATTGGTCTGATCAGCTCCTGAAACAACTGAGGGGAGTGATTGCATCATACTGAGAATATCATAGGCACCCACAGGGTCTGAGCGGATCTCTTCGAAATCAACACTCCTGACGCTGGTGGCGGCGTCCTTGACTTTTTCAAAGTAGCCTGCTGTAACCACAATGTCTGAACCTGTGAGCACAGTTGGCTCCAGCGCTACATTTACTACACCGGGGCGGTTGGCCAAGGAATGCACATTGGCCCTTGCCTGTGATTTGTATCCAATCATATGCACCCGTATGGAATAACTGCCCACAGGTACGTTTCTGATATCAAATCGTCCATTCATGTCGGTGGCTGCACCCAAATTGGTACCATCGAGGATTACATTTGCCCCAGGGAGTGGATGCTTGGTATCTCGATCTGTGATGGTTCCGGTTAGGGTACCAGAAGGCGCATTTGCCATGAGTGTAAGGGCACTTAGCCCAGTCAATATTAGAAGGATTATCTTTTTCATTTTAGTCCTCTGTTCCTTTTAGCGGCAGCATGTTCTCCAAATAGTGGATATATGCTTTTAGAGCTGTTTTACCTGATGCTGTGAGATTGTAGATGCTCATGGGTTTACGGTCAATAAAGGATTTCTCAACGTCAAGATATCCAGCATCTTCCAGTTTGCGCATATGCACACTGAGATTTCCATCCGTGGCCCCGACCTTCTCCTTAATGAGGGTGAAAGTAGCAGGACCCATGGCAGCCAGAGCTGCCATGACGGCTAGTCGAATTCTTGAGTGAATCAGGTCATCGATCTGTTGATAGTCAAAATCGGTCATACCTATTCCTCAGAAAAATGAGATTTCCATTGTCTGTTAAAGATGATTCCAGGTACGATTTGCAAACCTATCATCATGAGGATCATGAGAGTGATGGCAATGGGTCCCTCAATAAAGAATAGGATGATAGAACCGCCCCACCAGGCGAAACCCAAATTCCGAACCCATATTTTGCCGGTGATGACACCCTGGAGAAAGTAGGCTGTTCCGAGAACTGTATACATTACGGCTGACATGTAGTCTAAATTTATCGCTCCGCTGGCGCCACCTACAAAGCCCAGGATGGTCATTGACAGCAACACTGCGATCCAGATAGAACCGATAACCTTTCTGATGAGGGGATTGCCGATACTATGCTTTTCCCGTTTTCTATCATAGCTCATCATATATATCCACCCAACACTGGCGATGAATACATAGACCCATCCCACGTATTGTGGTAATTGGAGTTGGTCCAGAATAAAAGAAAACAGTCCAGCCAGCAGGATCAGAATGCCCCAGACGATGAATCCCATCCCATTGTCAGCCAATACTTTCTGGCTATCATCCATAATTGTTTTAATAAAATCGAGTTGTGCTTGTGGGTCCGGTGTATTCTCGTTGTTCATACAATCCTCATTCATTGATAAAGTACTTTAAAAAACAAAGTAACTTAAAATGAATTTGCCCCATACCAATAATTTTATTAGTAGCTCTAGATATCAACGCCAACTTTAAATGAAGAAAGTTACAGCTTTAAATGAAACGTTTGATATCAACGCTATTATATTTGCTCTGCCAGTTTATCGACTGGCCAGATTTAAACGGCTTTTAAACAGTCATTAATTGATAATTAATGGACCCATTTATATTCAAGTATCAGCACAATTAAGGAACAATTATTTCCAAGTTCAATTATACTTCATGGATTTGAATTTCTCCGATACCTTTAATTTTATTCGCCTCTTCCACTATCCGCCTGTGGTGAGTAAATAATATCACTTGGTTCTTTTTTGATAAAGTAGCTAAGACATTGAGAGTCGCTTTGGATCTGTCATCATCAAAGTTGATAAGGATATCATCTACAATAAAGGGTAAGGGCTCGCTAGTTTCTATACGCGATTCAATGGTCGCAAGTCTCAGAGCAAGGTAGAGCTGGTCGCAGGTTCCATCACTCATGCCTTCCACCGATACACGAGAATCATCGGGCCGTATGCCTATTAGGATGGGATTGCCTTTATCATCCATGTCAGCACGCAGACCTGCGAATGAATCAAGGGTCAGCTTAGAAAAGAATTTAGAGGCCAATTGTAGAACCGGATCTTGATGTTCTTCACGATAGCGCTCAATTTCATCCTTCAGCACCTTGGTAGCCAACTTAATCTTTGTATACTGATCAACAAGACGTTGTATTCTTGCAGCAACCTGCTCCATTTTCTCAGCCGCAACAGCTGCCTGACCACTCCCATCCATAAACTGTAACTCCTTGGTTTCTTCACCGATTAGCTTTAAGGCATTTGAAATACTAGGATTAAGTTCCTCTTCAATCTGTCTATTGAGAGAAGCGATTTGGCTGGGTAATTCATCAACAATAACTGCCTCGGATTGGTGCTTAATTTCTGCTATAGGAAACCCCTCGCTCACTTTTGCCAGAGAAGATTTAGCATCGGATATCTTCTCATGTAGTCGCTGATATTCAGCAGATTTCCGAATGGCTTCAGCTAGATCTTCTCTTTCGTCTTTCTGGGCAATTGCTAGTAACTTTTGCATCCGGCCATCTGAACTCAGCAGGGTTTTTTCAGCATCCTCGATTTCAGAAGTTAGAGCTTCTATTTCCTCATAATTTTTCTTTAAAATTTCATTATCCTGCTTGGTCTTCTCAAGCATGGCCTGCAATTGCAGAACGACCTGATCTGGCGGAATATTCTCTAAACTAAGGGCAGTTTGCTTCAATAAACTCTGCACATCTGCATTGAACTTCTCAACATCACGATCCATCCCATCCATCCGGCTTTGAAACTCTCTTACCTTTTCAAGCTTATCAAAACAGTCGCCAATGGCTTCAAGAAGATCGAGTGCTTCACTTGGAGAGATCTGATCCTCAAGTTTCAAGCCGGTTAAAGCTTTATCCCATTCCACCTGCCACTCAATTTTGGCTCTCTCAGCCTCTTCCTGCTCACTTTGGAACTTGTTCAACTCACTTTGGACCGAAGCCAGCTTATCGGTTAACTTCTCGAACTCTGTATTATGGAATCTGATATCATCTAAAATCTTTTCAGCAAAGACCATAATTGGTGTCAATTCTAAGCCAGAATATTCCTCGCTTTCCCCTAGAGATTTGAGCTCGGCAATAAGAGTTTTCCTGTATTGTTGCCTGATCTTGTCTTTTCCTGAAGCCTCGCGTTCCTTACGGGAATGCTCTTTTACCTTGAACTGTAGTTTGTCGATATCTGGCAGCCATGAGAGCATTTCCTTTGGAGTACGCGGTGTTATCTTAGTAGGTTCCCATTCAGCCAGCCACTTGGCTTGTGTTTCCTCTTCTCGAGCTGCTAATTCCACCTTGTGCTGAACAATATTTTGGCTTGTTTCTTCAAGACTTTCGATTTTGGCGCGTAATGATGCCATTTTGGCAACCCGTCGGGCTTCCCGTCGCAAGCGGTCAGCGATTGTATCTGCTTGTTCCACCTTCTTTTCATATGCATCATGGATGGGCTGTCCTGGCTCATATTCTTCAGCTTCTTTGGAAACATCATCGCCATCGACCCATTGCCTACGCAAGAGTCTCCATCCATCCTGCCGTTTTTTGCGAGATTTATCTAGCTCTTGCTCTGTGGGAACCTCACCACCGTATATCACTTCATTGTTGTCCGCCTTAGCAATCTTTAGCTCCGTTTCTGCTTTATGGCGATCGTTTTTCAATTGTTGTGCCTCGATATCAAGCTCACTGTAAATCGTTTCGTAGCGCCTCACAGTTTCCAGTAACGGAGGAGCCAATTCCAAAAAACTATCTAGGTCCCACGTTGACAATCCTAATCTCTTTAGTTCAACGAGGCTGCTCTTTTTTCCTATTCCAATCTCGCGGGACATCTCCTCTATTTGATGGTCGATATCACCAGCTTTTCGGATAAGTGTAATAGCCTTTTCCAGCCCGCCACTTTCTCTCCTGACCGCCTGACCTGATAAAGTTTTGACAATTTTTGCATGCTCTTTTTTCGCTATGTTAATCTGCTTCCGTGTATGTGATGCCTGCTCGTTTAAACTTATAAATTTGGAACTCAAGTCCTGTATAGTTCTCTTTTTGCCAAACACGGGACGCAAAGATTCAGCATCTTTTAGTTCCAACCCCGGTCGAATATTTTCGATAAGTGCTCTTGCAGCATGGCGATGAGCGATCCGCATTCCATCTAATTTTAGCAGATCTTTCTGGTCTTTACGATACCTGTCAAGGCGCTGATGCAAGTCTCCTATGGTTTCTGCATGGTCAAGCAGGCCTTGGTTAACTGAGATGCTCAGCTTCTTATGTTGGAGTTTCTCTAACCTTGATTTGTCTTTTTCTACCTGCAGTTTGATCTCACGAATCTGTTGCTCAACTTCACGGAGCTGTTCAGGAAACTCTAAAGGCAACACGACCACATCCCCTAAATCTTGTTGCTGTTCCTGTAGATCTGCAAGTTCCGCCAATTCTGGAATAGCTTTATTTAATCGAGCAAGTCGTTGTAATTCAGCACTAGTCTGTCTTATTTTTTCCTCAAGTCTCTCATGATCTGCTTCAGCGGTCTGGAGGAGTTTCTGGTGTTCTCTCCATTTACTAGGAAGAAGGCTTGACTCTCTTACAATCCTCTTATGGTTTTTATACTCATTAATGGCCTGGTTTATCAGCTGCTTGCTACCTCGATCTCTAAAAAGTTCATCCGCTTCTACTTCAAGGGTATCTAATATCTTTTTAAGAGAAGAAATACCTGTGCCAGCGGCAAACAGGGCTTGACCTAATTGACCCTTTTGTGCGAGGATATCTTCACCGCCTGCCACTAGAGTTCCATGGTCGATACAATAAAGTGATTCAAATAGAGCAGGTTCAACACCATGTAAAAAAATCGCAAGATCACCAGGATCCAAGGGATTACCATCAAGGTCTAAAAGATCCGCCTTTCTTTTCTTGCGACGATTGAAGACGAGTTCCTGCCCTGTAGCTCCTTCAATGTGGCCGCCGATCATGAGTCGATCATTGGCATGCAGAAAATTATCTGAAGTTCGTTCAGGGAAACCATATAATAGAGCCTTCAGCGCTCGAAGTGTAGTACTCTTGCCTGCCTCGTTGAGACCAAATATGATGTGGAGACCCGGTTCCTGCGTATCAAACTCAATAGTGTGCTCAGTAAAGAGTCCAAAGGCTTTCAGATTAAGATGCTTTATCCTCAACTTTCATTCTCCTTACTTTGTATCAGTCTGGCGAGGAGAAGTTCTTTGACCTCTTCCTGCAACTCGCTAGAGTTTTCAGGATGACTCTCCTGCATAGAATTCACATCAAGCAGCTCCGCTGGAAGTTTTAAATTTAGCTTGGCTATGTCCGGAACCAGTGTTGATAGTGTACCCTCTTCGAGGTCAAGGCTTTCAACAGCCTGCAACAGACTTGTTAGAGGGCTGTCTTTACCGTCAATCTCTTCAAAGCTCGACATTCGATTTGTTCTAAGAATCACCTTTTCAAGCCATACAGCATCAAGGCTGGCAGCAATACTCCGGATCTCTTCGGTTATTTGTATTGAGCGCGCATGTAGTTCCGCATGTAGAAGACAGCGCCCCTCCAGATGTAACCGTAGCGCTAAAGTTTTTCCAGATACCAAGTCTCGCTCTTTTTCAATTGCAGACCGGACAATCTTATACATATGCTCTTTAGTATCGCATTCTGATAGATCTACTCGGCAGATAGACCAGCGGAGCACATCAAGCACCATCTCTTTGACCTCAGCTATCATACCATCTTCCACAGTCACCAAGGTAGCGCCTTTGGCTCCTGTCTCTTTGATATGTCTACCCTGAATATTTCCAGGGAAAAGTATCAGTGGATCTTCTGAAACAACTTCACGTTTGTGAATATGTCCTAGAGCCCAGTAATCATATCCCTTGGATTCAAGGTCATTAAGGGAGCACGGTGCATAATTTTCATGCCCCTCCCGGCCAGTTAGTGACGTATGGAGTACCCCTATGTTAAAAAAGTTTGGGTTATATTGAGGATACTGCGAGGCCAAATTTGCTATCACAGCACGAGAAGAATAGCTTTGTCCATGGATTGCAACGTTAATGGAATCAAGTATTTCTGTTTGGGGTTCCTTCGAAGAGAAAAGAGAAACATTGTCAGGCAGGGGCATTGTCTTAGTGATCTGACTGGCAGCATCATGGTTACCAGAAGCAATGTAAACCTTAATCCCTGCCTTTTTGAGTCGACCCATCGTAGAGGCAAAATAGATACCGGTATTAGAATCCTTCCAATCCCCATCATAAAGATCTCCGGCGATGAGGATAAAATTAACCTCTTCCTCAATTGCTAGATCGATCAGGTTTTCGAATGCCCGCCTTGTCGCACCACGGATCTGCTCAACAGGAGCATATTCATACGCTTCTAGTCCCTTAAGTGGACTATCAAGGTGGATGTCTGCTGTGTGGATAAATTTGATCATAGAATTAACCTTATACTAGTTTGTCTACTTAATACAACGTTACTTCACTGAACGAGCATATTTCATTAGTTGTTTAGATGCCAGTTTTAGGAGAGTCATGCTGAAGCCTTCTGCAAGTAACATTTCCACAGTTGCGGTGACTACGAGAGGATTCTTTCTCCGTACACCATTATTAAGAATAAATTTATTTCGCGCCGCTTTTTCGTGGGTATCCCAATTTGCATCTCCAGTTTCTTGAATAATTTCGTCCATGATTCTAGTTTTCCACATGACGAAATTATTTTCGAGGATGTTTGTCTCCTGGATAGGTTCAAGACTCGAAGACAATAAATTAAGCAGACATTGATTATCCCTGATTTGGTTGTTTAGAGAATCCTTACGATCGCAATCGCCATCGAAAACTGTGAACGTTGGTAAACCTAGCCCTTTTGCTATGGCCAAGGGTCGGCTCATATTGGTCTTTCCATCGCAAACGACAAAGTGACAGCCAAGTCTTCGAAATTCATCCCATTGATCGGTACAACGCAAATACGTTGAGATAAAAGCCACATCTTCCGCACCCTCAACCAAAACAGGGATGGTGCAAAAAAATAATTCAGACTGCGATGGTTGCATAATTTGCTCAACGGCGGCCATCACCTCCGTTGGCTTCTGTGGCTGATCTCCAAGCGCCTGTGATAACATATCCGCAAGATCAGTGTATTTGACTTGTGATACGCTACTACCCTTAATTGTCGGTCGAGTTCTAACCAATCGTATATTCTCGTAACCACGACTACTAACAAAATACGGGCTGTGGGTGGTAATAATAATTTGTGAATCGTGAGTAGAAAGGATCTCTAAAAGAGAAGCTAAATGCTTTGCCTGTGGAGGGTGTTGATACAACTCAGGCTCTTCAAATCCCAATAGGAGTGTCGGCAAGTCACCTTCACCCGTTGTGGCTAAAACTCTAAGTAATGCAATCAAAAACGAACGTTGCATTCCATGTCCTGACCGTACTAGTTCACCTAAGAAGTCACCTTCACCAATCTTCGCCCTGGCATAGGGTGAAGCAAGTGATACTGATTTTTGATCATCGAAATGCCATGCTAGCTCTACCTTAGCTCCAGAATGGGACCAATTCTTCAACTGAGATTGAATTTTTTCACTAACATCTTTCAGTACTAAATCTTGATCGCTAATAAGTTTCAGATATTGTGAGTTTGTCTGTTGGCGGAGAGCTTCTATAGGTTCAGCAAAGTCTATTTCGGATCGAATGGTTCTCTGGAGTAAATTGCCTAATGCACTATTACGTTGTTCATCTTGTTCTTCCGTTGGATCCTTTACCGCCGGTAAATAAACCCAGCTAATATGTTTCTTGAGTAAATTGGCACCTTTACTCCAGCCATAAAATTGAGTGGGGCTTTCTATGTCTTCGCATAGCTCTAAATTATTTTCTTCGTACTCCCGTAATGCTGAACGCATGGCGTCTTTTGTGGTAACTAATGGTAGTTCAGGAAATGATGATCTTATACCGGCATAAATTCCTTTTAGCTCTGCGGCCAAAGCCTTTGCCTCCTCAGCTTGGAAATATGGAACAAAATCGTTCATGATTTTTCGGATACCATATTGTTTTACTTCAGCTCTTAGAGATGTTGGATTCCATTCAGCTTTGACAGTAACTGCCAATTGACCATGACGAGCGTATGCTTTTAGATCCTCTTTTGCTAGCTCAGACAATTCCTCAAATATGCATATAATTTCGATCGGTTGGCTGGTATCTCGATTGTGGAAATCTTCCTCTTGAAGATTCACAACATCAGAAGGAGCTTCTGAATTCCTAAAAAAGATATTAAGGGCCATCAATACCGTTGATTTTCCAGCACCATTGGGTCCAACAAAACATGAATATCGATCAATTGCAATTTCTTGGTTTTTGAAACATCTGTAATTCTTGATGGTGATTTTTAATAGACGCATTCAACCTACTCCTTATTGGCTATAACTCACTTCGCTTGAGCTGACCTCAATATCAATTGTTGTTGCACTTCCCCTTTTTTAATCCGAACAAACGCTTCCATATACCCATATGACACTCCTATTAAGAATTATTCCTCTGGAGATTATCGTCTGCATGAAAGTTGAATTTCATTTTAATGAGTTCTTCGCGAATGCATTACCAATTCCTTGAAATCACTTTCTTTGATAATGCGAATACTTTGACCAGTTGAAATTAGATACTCCGCTTTTCGATGCTTAGAGCTCTTCTCATTACCAGCTAATCTGGAAACATCCTGATCCCCAACAACTAACAGACTTGTTCTTTTATTCACTCCTGAAGCCACCGTACAGCCAATATTTGCAGCTAATTCTACAGCCTCCCTACGAGGAATTTCTAATGATCCCGTAAAGACCAAGACTTCACCAAACAATACACCGTCATGATTTCCCTCTTTGGTCATTGCAGAGTGATATGGTCTCTTTGTTGGATCTATTGGATTTTTAATTCGTTCAAGCCAAGCATTTAGATCTAAACCTGTAGTTTCAATAGCTGCTAAAAGAATCTGACCTGATGCTTTTGCATCCTCTAGAGCATCATGATGTTTAAATTCATACCCAATTTTCTCGCATAGGTTGACAAGCCCGTATCCACTCCACCTACAATCTTCCCATGTTCTTCTGGCCACTTTTGCTGAATCAAGCCAAACGCCACTAAATTCCTCGAGATCGTATTTTGTTAAAGCTCGTCCTATTGACACACGGTCAAAGTGTGTGTGGCAAACACAAACTGAATTATTTAAATAGGTACCCAAGACTTTAGCTACTTCAGGGAGAGTAGGACAACCAATCACATCCTTTTCACTAATCCCATGTATATCAACATTGATAGGATTAAAATAATCTTCAGGATCTATTAAAGATGACCATTCATCTGTTATTTTCCCATCCACATATTTGGCAATACCTATCTGGCAGATAGAAGCCATATCAGCATTCGCAGTCTCTACATCAATTGCTATGAAATTCAAGCCACGTGATCCTCAAGATCAGGCTTTACAGACCTTATTATATCTTTAGCATAGATGACTCTCATTCCAGTTTTAGTACAAATGAGTTCAGTTTTTTTTGATACATCAATATCTAAATCTTCACAACGTAGTCCCTGCCATTGTGCCAAATAATATAGCGATCCATATTTTTCGTTCTTTTGTGTAGGCTTCTCTGTACCGCCTTTCCAGTTAAGAACCGGCAGTTCCCCTTTCTTTGCCCTCTCAGCCAATTCAGGCTCTTTCCTGCTTAATTTTCTTCCAACCTCCCAAGAGATTATCAAGCCCTTGTCTGGTCCTTTCCAGCGCTCTTCCCAGGAAAGTTTCCCTCGTATTGGTTTCTGTACTGATCGAAAAATTGTTTCAGTCATGTTGGTACCTCTTAGATGACATAAACATTATTGATGTATGCAGCCTCAAATTTATTAGCTATTCAATTGCTCATTATGTTGCAAAGTCCTAATTGTTCCAGAAACATTGAGATATCTTGAGGCATAATCAGCGCGGAGTAAATCCTCCCCAAGATATTGATCATATTTTTCGTTTACCTTGTTGGTAACATTAAAGGCTAACTCTTGCCCATTTATGAGCACCTCAGCTTGAATTGACCTAAGATGATTAATCAAATCTTCCGCATCACAATCAGTGACAGTTATAGACAGGCCATCTATCGTTACTTTTAGGCCCTTAGATTTGAGCATAAGGGCAAGAGTATTCTGAATTCGATCACCCTTCCAAAGAAACACTAAAGAATCTTTACCGGATTTATAGATAATCGATTTTGATAATTGAAATTCTCTAAAGTATTTACGAGCCTCTTCAAGCAATTCGACTGAAGTCCTATCCAGAAAACGTGGGATCTCCTCAGACATATAAACTCTTCTCATCTCTTCACGAATTCTATCGTCTATTGATCCACCACCCCCAAGGAATTTTGGAGGTCGACCCCCTTTAGAAGCAGCAAGGTCAATTACCTTCTTCTCATTATCTACAGACATAACGACCCATCGTCTGCCTGCAAAGATTAGATACATTCCCTCCACAAGTGGATAGGCAATTGGTAGAGTACCAAGCTGCTTGCCTTCCGCAATTAGTCGATATTCTTCAGGAGTTGAAAAAGCCGCAAAGAAACTATAGTGGTTGACTATGCGCTCTCCCATTATGTCAAGCAACAGAAGGTTATCCGATGTCTGAGTAATGAGTTCATTTGAACCTAAACCTCGGAGTAGGGATATGAACATGCTTTGATCTACTCCAGAAAACGGACCAGATTTACATAGGCATTGCCATGCTTCTGATGCCTTAACACCCCCGTATTGAGCTATCATTGATAATATTTGTTGAACTAGGGTCGAAAGATGAAGAGCCTCTATTTTGGGTGGTTCATACCACTTTTCCAGGAGGAGATTGACCATAGCAATTGCCTGCACCATATGAGGTCGTAAGTAATCCTGAATTGGACTCCTGTCAGTTATTTCTCTCTCTTGAACATACATACGTAGAACAGCCGGGTCGTCTCTTCTCCCGGATCTACCCAGCCGCTGTCTTACTGAAGCGACTGTAAAAGGAACACCAATTTGAGCTATCGAAGAAACTGAGCCAATATCGATACCCATTTCCAGGGTGGATGTACATACCACGTTAATTGGCAAAGACTTGTCTTTTAATCGATCTTCCACATCTTCTCTTAGATCTTTTGAGATGCTACCATGATGTGGAAAGAATTCATTTGGCAGTTTTTCAGTAACACAATAACGACGTAGAAGGTCTGCATACACCTCGACTTCTTGTCTACTGTTTGAGAAAATTAAATTGTTAGTCCCTCGTAACACTTTAAATAGATGCTTTGCTACTTCTATATAATCACCAGAGATTTTTTGGTTTTCAGTAACACTTTGATTCTTTGTTCTTACTGCATCCTGCTCAGATTCGATATATCCTCGGATTTGAAGCTTTATCTCAGGCTGGTGACTACTGGAATCAATTAGGGTAGCATTTTCTGCACCACCCTTTCTGAGAAATTCAGCTGCCATAGGCATATCTCCCAGAGTGGCGCTGAGTGCAATTCTCTTAATTTGTCTCTTTTGAATAATCTCTAGTCGATGGAGTAATGATTGAAGCTGTTTTCCACGCTCATTGCCAATAAATGAATGGAGCTCATCCACTACGGAATAACTTAAATCGTGGAATAGCATTTTCATTTTAGGTCCGTGAATAACAAAGAGTGCTTCAAGCGACTCTGGCGTGATAAGTAAAATACCAGATGGTTTATTGAGCAATTTTTTCTTCTTTGCAGCGTCCACATCTCCGTGCCAGCGGTGTACGGGAATACCCAAATCTTCACATAGATACTCTAACCTTGAGAATTGATCATTTATCAAAGCCTTTAGTGGACCAAGGTACAGAACACGAACACTGCTATTTGGAGAATCAGCGATACTAGAGCAGATTGGAAGAAAGGCAGCTTCTGTTTTTCCTCGAGCTGTCGCTGCTGAGATTACTACATCATTCTCCGAATTAAGGATACTATCAATTGCTTGTTCTTGTATATCATGAAGCTCATCCCACCCTTGTTGCCAAATCCATCTCTGGATCTTTGGATGGAGAAGATCAAATGAGTTCGAGGTTCTGGAATTAGAGCTTAAAGGAGGTAAGTTCATCGTCTTCCATATCATCTAAGCTTCCTGACTCCCCATTATCCGAAAGAGGAGAAAAGTCTGGGTTGCTTTCAGTTTTGACCGAGATTCCAGAGATCAGATCATTCCATGCAACTTGCTCATTTTGTTCAAGCACAGCCATCAAGTCCACGAAGGCAGTAACTGTATTACGGGGAGTTCGAAAATAAGCATCACCTATTTTCTTAGAACAATGTTCCATGAAGGCCTTCAAGCCATCATCAGGGAGTAAATATCCACTGGGATCCCCAAATGCATAAACATGTCTTAGTTTACCAAGGAGAACGTATATGTCTTCGGGTGATAGATTTGATAGTCGGATTACAGGTCCTGTTAAATCAACTAGCCCCTCTCTAGCAAATGTATTTTCGGTAAGACGTGATTGGAGTGCTTGATAGCTATATAAACCCTTTCGGGTATCCATGAGAAACTCAGGTGTACCACCCAGAAGAAATCCTAATCCATTGGCAGTACCTTGAAGAGAATCATTCAGAATTCGAAGAATTTGTTCGTAATTAGAATTACGTGCCCTCGTATTCGCCAGCTTGTACAAATTGACCAACTCATCGAGGCAAACCATCAAACCACTATAGCCACTCAATTTGACAAATCTGGCAAACAGTTTTATATGGTCATATACATTTGAGTCATCAATGATTGTTCTTACTCCGAGAGCAATCCTAGCATCCGTCTTTGTTGAGAACTCACCACGTAGCCACCTGATGGCACTAGATTTTAGTTCTTCATCTCCTGTATCGTATCCTCTCCAGTAAGCAGATATCACTTCAGCAAAATCATATCCCCCCACCATCTCAGATAACACTTGAAGCCTTTTTCGAATCACAATTTCAGGTGATAAACCATCCGCCCTTGATTCTTGTAAAGCAGACGTGACAAATCTTTCAATTACGCTGGGTAAAGCCTCGCCATCAGGTTTGGAACGAGTTGAGAGATTTCTCATAAGCTCTCTATATAGAGAACGAGCTTGGCCATTCGTCGCATGTAATCTTCGGTCTGGATTTAAGTCAGCATGAACCGTGACGAGCTTTTTCTCTAGAGCAATAGAGCGGATTAGATTGAGAAAGAAGGTTTTTCCAGATCCAAATTCACCAATAATAAATCTAATACCCGAGCCCCCATCTGCAATGCGTTCAACATCATTAAGAAGTGCCTTTACTTCAGGTCCTCGACCCACTTGGATATGCTTTTGTCCTGACCGTGGAACGACTCCTGCACGGAGCGATTGAAAAATGGTATCACGTACTCGTGGGCGAATTTTAAGTTTATCTGTCATGAGAAATACTCCTTAACTAAATCCATCTCGACTTCAATCGGATCGTCTCCCTCTAAGAGGGGTTCATCGCAAAGTTCGTAGGCTGCATCATTCAGTATGTCTAATGCTCCATCTGGTAATAATCCATGGCGTTCTGCAAGAATTTCAAACTCAGACCTTCTCCACTCAGATTGTTTAACCAATTCACGCAAAAGTAACGAATGGGCTGGGTCTAGCGGTCCTATTGTGTTTTCCTTCTGTTGATCACTAAGAATAGGTACCTCTTCGGGTTCTTCTTCATCGAAAATATCCCCAAGAATTTGTGTAACTGTGGCTGTTTCCTCAAGTTTTGCCCGCACAATACTCATATCGAGGTCTACACCGTTCTTCTGTATTTGCTCTATATTAACCTCAGAAGGTACCTTGAAACCATGTTGATCATCACCAGCTTTTTGTATTGTCACTGGAGCATCCGGAATGTTACCTCCACTCATCATTGAATGGATATGTGTAAAAACCTCGTCTTCACTATATCCTAACATTGGGTACAGCTTGTTTAGGATTTTGATTTCTGACGGATCTATGTGACCATCTGCACCTGCTACTCCGAGACAGAAAGCGGCAATTGAGCTTTTTTCACTCGCTTGCAAGGACTCAACCCTCTTCTTCATCCCGGCTAGTCCGGGTGGGTCATAAAGCAGCCAATCGAGGTGAGCTTTAATTCGTTGTTTTTCACCTTTTGATAGTTTGAGTGCTTTCTCAACGTGTGCCTCTAAATAATCACGCTCAGACTCGGCAACAGTCCCATCGATACCTGAAATTATTGCTGCAAGTCGTAATAGAACGGTGGCAGCTTGATATTCCTCTGTAGGCACTTTAGGAGAGTTCTTCTCTAAGGAAAAGATGATAGCCTTGCCAATTGCTTTTAGATTTGTCCCTCCAAATCTTGGATCGGGTTCGAGGCCATGCCCAAATTTTTCAAGTAAGTGAGCTAAGGCGACAGACTCTTTCTTTGAAAGTCCCGCAACATCAGTATCAGTCCAAAGTGCTATTAGCTCGGATGCATCAACAGCTGTTTGCTGATTATCTCCAAGCTTGTCCGATATCCAGTTCTTGATACTATCTGCAGCAGGATTGGTTTTTGTTTCAATCAGTTCTAGTGGCAATAAACCAAAAGCCTCTAAACTCCCCTCTTGGTCTGGATTCCTGCCAAGATATCTACTCATTGGATCTAACAAGTCAGTACAATCCTCAATGATTTTTCTGAGCTTATTGACTGGTCCTGTCACCCGACTAATATCTGGAAGGTCACCACATGGAATTTTTACTTGGCCAATTCCGTGGCTAGCAGGGTGAATGCTAATATTCAACCTTGATTTATTAGGTTTGAGCGTCATCCCATTCCCATATTTAGCGATGTACCTGATATTGAAAAGAGCTTTCAGATCATCGCCGCATCTAGTTGCTGGTGTTCTTAGTCTTGTATCAGGATGAAGCAGGATCCAAGAATATGCCCATGCTGATGATATTGGTTTCCCTTCAGAGATAAGTTGACCTATTCCCATCCGAAGATTTATTGGCAATTCCCATGATGTTCTCTCAATCGGTGGTGGAAAATTGTATTGCCGCTCTGGGCTCTGCATTATCTGGACAGCCTCAAGAAATCTATTCGCGTATCCGTTGAAAGACCAATTTGAACCATATATATCAAGCAGACGCTTTACTTCAAACGTAATCTCAGAAATTTCGGACACCGCTTGTTCAGAATTACGCGTGTCAACAAAAACACGTCGCTCCAGTCCATAGAAGAATAAAAATACATATCCAATACTGTAATTTGGATCACTTCGTCCACTGCTTAACCAATTTATATAGGCTGCACGACTAGATGGATCAATATCAGCATAACTTGGCCAATATGACATTCCAGAGCCATCTATATCGGGATTATTGAAATTAACGTTCAATTTAGGATTGATTAGCGAGGGTTCAACACTAGAGTAACCACCTGCTGGTTGAAGGTAATTGCCAACATATAGCATGCCACCAGGTATATGCTCACCTGAAATGTTCACAGGTTTGCCTGATGATACCCAAACAGAGTCAGGGTCAACATTTGCATACCTCTCACGATAGAAGGGCGAGTCCTCAGTTGATACTGAAACCCGTACACGGGGGCTTGAGTCCATTGAATTTCTTATGAGCAGTATAATTACGATAATTACACCAACGAACAGTAGAACTTCCATAGGATTACCCCTTAGTACCTTGTGCTAGTTACTCATTTTCGATTTGTTTAACCAAACAACATTTGAGATTCGAGACCGTCAATTTTCGTTGTTTACCCTGCTCTTGGTATTTGTTAGAGGAGTGTTTTATTTTTTCCTCTCTCGAATCATACTTTCCATATGCTCTAATACTTGCGCCCCTATCATCAAACTCTCTAAGACCTCTACTGGAGATGGTTCCTTCTGAAGTACCCCTCCTAATTCACCAACTGTCGATGCGATAAATGCACTTGAAAGACCACCAAGTATTTCTTCAGCACCAAGGAATGATGCACCAGACAAGGTCGAAGCAAACGAGGCCATTTTGACCATCGATTTTGTTAATTCTTCCGCATTTCCTTGATTAGAAGTAAAAAGGTTCTTGTCGATACTGTCTTTTGCAAAAAGTTGTATCTCATCCCAATGATATCTGATTATTACGTTCCTATGCGACAGATAATTGCCTGAACTGAACATTGCGGGAGACCTAAGCTGAACCTGTAAAAAGACATAAATAGAATCACCCTGATGTTGTCTGTTTAGATTTACCAGCCAAAGAGAGAAGTCCTCGCCAACATCTTCAATAGAAGCCCAACTAGAAGATCTAATTGAATGCAGAACACCTTGTTTAGCTATCTGCAGTCTATGTTTCTCCTCCAACTGAGTCTTAACATCAAAGCTGTATTGACCAAAAGTTATTGATACAGTCAGAAACCCGATGAAGATAACTTTTACGAAGTTCAAAATCACACTCCTTCTACGACCATAGACCTGAGCCGCCTTTCATCAAAGCATCACTATGTAAATTCATTGTATCCTTCCACATTATTTTCCTAGACCAATTCCTTGCAGGTGATTACGCTCTAAGCCTTTGCTAGAGTCCATATCGTCTCTTCAATAAGTCATGAGCATGGAGTAATGCAGACCAATGCCCCAACCTACCGAGTGACCAAAGGAGAAGACCATATCGCTCATCCGTAAGTTCACTCACTACAAGTTTTTTTGCGCTTTTCTGGGGTATCTTGATTTTATTTATAGCTCTTAAATATGTTGCCGTTATTTTGTCGGTCGAGTCCAAATGACTCACATGCTTCATATCGATTGCGGCCAGTTTTTTGTATACAGGAATTTTATATTTTGTTGTTTCAACTATGGCCAGGATCTTCTCTAGATGGACTCCAATAATTTTCTCATCTAAATAAGACACCACTAGTGTGTTTGCTTCTGGGTCTGAGTACTTTTCCCATGCTTCCATCAGTAATTCTCGATAAGGATCAGACCAGTTCTGCTTAAGGTAAGCGAATGCTTTACGGCGCATACCAACATGCTTATTTGTGAGTAAATATATCAAAATCTCTTTCACAGTCTCATCCGAAAATACATTTAATATTCTGTCAAGACATGTACGGATAGCACCGCGCTTTTTAGCTAATGCAGATTCATATCGATCTATTAATATTGGCCCCAATTTGTGATATTTATCCCTAGCGACATTTTCTGAAACATCTCTCTCCATTTTGTTAAGTAGAGCACGCCGAACGTTTGCATCCTGTTCATCACATACAGATAACATCTGAATCACTTCATCCGGATCCAAACAATTGACTAGAGCTGGAACGAGTGAATACTCGAACACTGATGTTCTGCTAGATGCATATTCCATAATAATTTTTGTGCGATCAACATTTTTCATATGTGCAGCTAACTATAAATATAACGTAATGCATAACATCTGTGTCCAAATGAAATTATCATTTTGAATATCCTCTATCTAAATTACTTATTATAACAAAAAGACTCGGCTTTAGGTTGTAGATACATTTCATTCTACAAAAGGGATATTTTGAAATCTTGGGACCCCCCAGTCCACATCTATCGTCAATTATTGATATCAAGATATTCATTTCACTAAAAACGACAATCGTTATTTATTTATAATGAGCATTTATGAAAGTTAGGGTAATGAATTCGGTTTTGATCTATAAGCTTGATGTGAGTAAATGGAGTTAATTCCAAGAATCGTGAATTTCGGCTTTTAAAACGGTTATTTGGGATTAGTGGTAAGAGCATACCACTTTAGAATACTTAAACGTTTTTAAACAGTGTTTGAACGTTTTTAAACGGTATGGGGTGGTGACAAATAACCCCATCATGAATCAGAAAGCGATTTCGCCGGAAATCTCAGGATTGAGTGTAGTAATTTTGCCAGACCTTCCACTCTGGGTAGTACTTATCATCATTACAGAAGGGATCTTCACGACACCATTCAATGATAACCAGCCAGTCTTCTCTGCATTCATCTCTAAGATCAGGGTTTTCATTCCACAAATTATTGAGGGTGAAAAGATGTACCTCAGCTCGATATGGTTGATCATGGTCTGTGTTCAGGAGACACTTCTTGTTCCACTTTAATTCATCTCGTGTTGCAGTCATTTGATAAAATACCCACGATTGGTGTGCTCAGTCCACTCTAATTTAGTGCTGCTCATTTGGAATTGCTGATTTTTCGTTTCTTAGCCTTTGCGGACAGATCTCGATAGACAATATCAAAGATGCGTGATGGGGAGAGTCTTAAAGGATAGTCTTTTTCGGATAAAAAATTACAGATGGTTTTTACCGGCCAGCCTCGTTTTTGGAGTGCCTCGAAATCTTTACGGATCTGTCTATTCCTCTCATCATGATTCATCCAGCAATAGCCCTCATGCCACTTATCACCTTGCTGGCTTCTGTCGAGTCTAGATCTTGAACGGATTTTCTGGTGTGGATCTGATGATAGATAAAGTCACGGATCCAGGGAGCATCACGCTTTAGGACCTTGTATCCGATCCGGTAGATCTCACGCTCTTGTTTTTCAGTAAGTCCGATCTCTAGCTGAACATCTTTTCTGAGACGATCCCTGATAATGATCAGCTCACTAACCTCCAGGTCCGACCAGGAAGCCACTGCAAATTCAGAATGGACAGATTCAGAGAGTAGGGAATGATCCATATCAAGCCGCCTTGCCAATCCATGACATTCACGGCTGAGTTTCTTCCAATAAGGATTATTGTTCTGCACTAGCTTTTTCTACCCTTATCTATTATCGATTTGCCAAAGGCTTTATCGATGCTAATATGGAGGGAGTCTGCAATGGACTTATGCCCGATGGCCGCCTCCCCCCAAGCCCTGTCGGGCTTTTTTAATTGGGAGCTGTCCTGCACTGGTTCTCCCCACTAACTAGAGTTGTTGCTGCTAGACTTAATCTCTATTTAAAGCCACTTTAAATAGAGATTAATCATTGTATATCATGAAGCGACCAACATCCTTCAGAAAGGGAATCGTGATATCTTCCTTACGTGCTGAAGAGGTTCTGATAGCTAGTTTCAATAATTTGGACATCTTTCTAAATGATCCACCCCACTTATCATTGATGACATGATCCCACAAAAACTTGTGGATGTCTGTATTTGTGATACCGTAGCTCTTGGCCACAAGTTTGATATCCTCAAATTCTGGATCTGCGAGGGTTAGCTTCACACCCAAGCGGCTATATAGCTGAGCAAAGAACTCCGCTTCCTTTCCCATCATTTTTCTGCTTAAGCTGGGTTGTCCCAAATAGACCACACCAACACCAGCCTGATCATGAATAGATCTGACGATCTCAAGTGAATCATTTGTGAGGAATTGAGCCTCATCGATAATGAGTAGCCTGTCACTACCCTGTAAGGCTTTAACGGACATTTGAAATTGTTGATAAATACTCATCCTGGTCATTAGTTCAAGATCTTGGGCGATGGATGAGATGATGACTCCCCTTGAAAATCCTTTGAAGGCTGTGATCATGATGGTATCGGGATGTTTTGTGGCATATTCAACAGCTGTTACTGTTTTTCCCAATCCAGGAGTACCGTAGACAACGCCCATATCATTATGGGTATGGCAGTAGTTGAGGACATCCATTATTTCTTTTGAGATCTCTGTGTCAACAAAGTGCTCATCTACTGAATATGTTTGTCGGCTGTATTCTCGGGTGAGAAATGCTTCCAATCGTTTCAATAAAGATTTTGATTTATCCTCATACTTGCCATTCAACCATAAGCTCAAAGTTGTAGGAGATATCCCAGCAGCTCTTGCGACCACATTCTGCGACTTGCCTGAATACTCCATATAATCAATGAATAATTCACGGACTGTATTAGCCATTAGTTCGCTCCTTCTGCTTGACTTCCTGAAGCATTCGCTCAAGTTTCTTCCTGTCCCTCACATCTTGAATTTTCTGATTCTTTTGGATTCTCTTAAATGCTCTGCGAAAAGTTGCATAGCTTATGGGCTCTTGTTGTAGAATCTCGCAAAAGTGCAAATATTCATCTCGATGAAGTGCCATGAGGTTGGGGCTAGGATTTTTTCGATAAGCTTTATGCAGAAAATCTACTTGAGCTTCTGACATCTTTGATTTACCACTTCGCCTCTTAGACATTTCATCTACTAAACCCGCTAAACCTCGCTCACGGAAAGCGGTTGACCAACGTGAGATCGTTTGACGTGACACACTCAATTTCTGACAGGCTTCCTGCTTGGTGTAGCCTTGCTTTTTTAGGGAGGTGTATTGGTCCAGAATTCTGACTCTGTTTTGAACAACTTTGCATTCGCGTCTATAGAGATCGGAGAGAATAATCATTAGTTCACGCTTTCATCATTTTTGGAGAATGACATTTCTTCCAGTGGGATCTGGGGGACAATACCAGTGATACGCTGATAGTGCTCACGCGTAACTTCTCGCCTGATCTTTTTAGAACTGGCCACCATTGCATAGTCTTCTCCAGTAGCTTCTGTTGGATGGTTCTTGCCTCTGAGAGGTGCTCCACAGATAAAGGTTCCCTTTGCATCATAGAGGTAGATTTTTGAAATCTCACCTGAGGCATTCTTATCGGCAGGATCAAAACGCAAGACAACACGCTTGCCTTCCATCTGGTTGATTAATAACAAATCATGGTAATAGTAGTTCTTCCGAAAGTGCACACCGTTGGAGTGAACCTTGTAAGTCTTACCCTCAACTCGCATCATGAGCATTGTCAGATCCTGCTCTTCAACCATCTGTTTCCAGGTCTCAAATAACTCATAGTCAAAGCTCTGCTCAAACACAGCTTCTGGTGTCAAGTCCTTTGATTTGAACTGAGCATTTAGGCCGGAATGGTCATGCTGGTTGTACGTCTCAAACATGATGTCAACCACATCTGGGACTTCCTCCCAAGTGAGTAATCTGCCTGGATCCAGTTTCTTTTTCTGACCCTTGACCTTGACCCCCGTCTGCATATACTCTGGTTTGTCATAGACATTGGCCCCGGTGTAGCCATACTTTAACAGTCTGGCCTGATTGTGGATATAGTTGTGAGCTGGTTCAATGGGTTTGGCTTTAGCGTTGTAGGGTGTTGCGAAGATGGGTTCGATATGCAGGATGGGGAAAATTCCCTTAATCATGGTCTCGTCTTCCATGATCTCCAGTTTACTGGCCACCTTACCATCAGCGTTCACACCTTGGAGAGACTTCGATTTGTAATCCTTACCATTATCCAGGTAAGCTTGATTAGGTGTACCGTACGCTTTGATCGCATGTAATAGAGATACTCTGATAGTATCCTGATTGGGCTTTAATGTAACCATCCAGGATAGAGCTTTGCGGCTGTGACCATCCATCCACCAGGTAACCCACGGTCTGACCTTTTTCCCAGCGTGATATACAAAGAAGTTTAGCTGTACATGATCACTAAAAATCACATCCATTGGTTTGACCAAATTCCAATCCCTGATATGAAAAGGATTTGAGTCGGCAAAAGCTTTGGAGCCTTTGCGATACATGATCTTGACACTCTCAGGAATGTTGTTGAACTCTTTTAAGAATGTTGAATAGCTAACTGGTTTCTGACTCAGGGAGGCACAGAACTGCAAATATTCTTCTCTATGGATAGTCATTAGCTTTGGTTGATGCTGGGTTAGGGTTGTTCTGTACAGGAAGTTCTTTTGATCGTCAGTCATAATGGATTTGCCACTACGTCGTTTTGATTTCTTATCAGCTAAGCCCACCATTCCTTTGTTTTCAAGTGCTCTGGACCAGCGTGAGATCGTTGGATTGGAGTATCCCACCTCTGCGCAAGCTTCAGCTACCTTGTACCCTGAATCCCTCAGACCTTGATACTGATCTAGAATGTCAGCCCGTTTAATGGCTACGTCGCGTTCACGGTCAGTGAGATCTGAGAAGAGAGTCATTTCAATTCGCTTTCTTTAATTAACCTGGATCCCATGAACCGACTTTCTTTAAGACAGCACCAACAATTAGCTATTTCAGAATCAAAAAGGGGATCAGAGAAAGCGATGAAACAATAGCAGCAAGGACACTCCAACTGAAATAGGATATCTCTTGGATGTACCTCTTGCTCTCGCTGTTCTGGTTCAAATATCATTACTGAATATTCCGAATAATCACGGTGTCTGTGTCGCCCTGTATACGGGTAAGGCTTTGGTGAGTGTTCTGTAAATAATCACCCATAAAGACACGGGTGATCGTCCTGGGAAGCCTGACTAAAACTTGAGCTTTAGAGTAATGAATCTCAACGAATTTGAGAAGTTGTTCAATGAATTCATCCTGTGCTTCACCCATGACATGAAGAAGATCATAGACGCTAGAGTCCTTTGAGGGCATGTGTATCCCTATTGAATCAAGATGGTCCAGATAGTTTCCTAGAAAGGTTTTCGTCAGAGAACTTACTGGGATACGGGAAAGCATTTGAATAGATGAATAATGCTCACGTACATACTCAATAACTTGTGTACGGATTTGATCGGGTTGTTGATCGGTCTCAATGTGAGTATAAGTTTCCATGTTTAAACTCCTTTTAAATCCTGTTTAAACTTCGTTGCTAATCGATCTCTGGTACTTGGGTGATTAAATTCTTAAGTCTGATGGTTTGAGTCAGGATGGTGGCATCCTCTTCGATATCTTCAGCTGCACTGATAGCTCTTAATGTGGCTTCCAGGCGGTCAAGGGTTTTTGTATAGGCCAGCCCCAAATCAGAAGGGTTCAGTGTGGCCAGGAGCTTTGTATGTTTCTGCTCCTGTTTATTCAATTTTTCCTTTACCTTTATCAAAGTGGATTCAAACATATTGGAGTGCTTTGTTGCCAAGTCACGTTCATCTATCAGCTCGGCCTTCTCTTTTAAAGCGGCTTCATCAGCACGGTCCTTGACAGAGACATAGGCTTCGTATAAGTCCCTGATTACTTCCTTAGCTTCACCTGCTGATTGAATCGATGGATCAGCCAGCAGAGCAAGAGCCTTCTCTTTTAGTTCTTTTGGGAATTCGGTTACTCGCTGATGCAACGTAGCTGGCAATCCTAGACGGTCGAACAATTGATAGATCTGGGGACTTGATTTTCGGAGGAGAATAATTTTATTTAAAATCGTTTTGTATGAGTATCCCAGCTCTTCAACAAAGTCCTTAAAGGTCTTGGATGGAGTGTTTAGTACCATGTCTCCTGTACCGTTGAACGCATCCTGAATCCTGGCAAGATCAATAATCAATGTAGCCTCACTGAGATGCTGCATTCGCCTCTGTGCTTTTACAGAACCAAGCACCTCCAGAGAGCTATTCATCGTATACTCGTTCCCGAGTCGGGAGCTACTCGGTTCTTTAATATCAATAACTTGCGAAGCTTCTGTTCCCGAGGCGGGAACGATTTCAGCGTTTTTCTTAGATTTCTGACTCATTTTAACTCCAGATTAGAGGTTCAACATTATCACTCTCATAAGAGGGATTGAATGCCAGGATTATCAAGTTTCTTAGGTGCGAAGGAATGGTTTGAGGTCTAGCTGAGTGATAGCCAGGAAAATGGCGACAGAAAAAGCCTTCAGAATCAGAGCAATAGAAAATGATGGCTTTTCGTAATGGGTTTCCGATTAGAGCACGGATAGGATATCGGCGGAAGTATTCGGGTGTTTCTCTGTATGGAATATGCTTTGAAGACCTGGAAATAATTGGGGAATATTCCAAAGCTCTAATTCCCTTCTCGGTATCGGGTTTTTTAAGAAGGAGAGGAATACCAGGAAGTCGAGCAGCTGTAACTTCTCTTATCGTTTTCATTTTATAGTCCTTTCAACTTGTTCAAGACTGGGATTCCCATGAGCATCAAAGACGATTCTCCCCAGAACATGATCATGCTCTGGGTCTATCAGGTTTATCTCTTCAATGGTAACGAGCTTCAGTGTAGATGCTGTATCACCTAGGTCTAATTGCTCTTTTACCCAGGCTGAAATGTTGGATGTATCTCTGACTCTAGAGATCACTAGAAGGTGCTCTGTCTCAGGATTGAATGTTTTACGAATGGCTTTCATATATTGTTCTCCATATGGGATTTTGGTTTTGGTCGGGCTTTCACTTCACTTGCTTTCATGGTGAACTCACGGATTCGGTCAGGAATGTTGGCTTGGCCTCGTTCATATCTTGAGTAGGTCTTCTTATCAAGCTCTAACACTTCCGCCATTAGAGCTTGCGGTACACGCCATTGTAGACGCACATTTCCTAGGAGGAGGGAATAGAGTTGATTCCTGAATCGATCTAAGGGAACAACTTCTAGAAATGTTTCTTCAAACCCGAGGCCAAGCATTTTGACTATCGCTCTTGGCATTCGTTCTGGGTGTCTCTCCCATATCGATATCTTTGAAACGCTTACTCTAACAAAGTCAGCAAGCTCTTCCTGGGTTAGGGATTCTAACTCTCTTATTCTTGTTAATTCATCATCCTGCAAAAACACCGGAAAGGATCTCGCACTCATTTTGAGGCGAGTTTGTTTGGATTCATCAGCCTGCACTAGCTTTTCCATCATGCCCTCTCTAATAGTTCGAGTTGATTGCCCATTTCAACTCGCTTCTTTATGCCCATGCTCATCTCTGTTATCGAGGTAAGCTGCCCAACCAAATGATTGTGTTGTTTTAATCCTGGATCAGTAAAGAACTGCATCAATGCATCGACTGTCTCGTTAGCCAGTCGCTGATAGTCAGCTACAACAACATTCTCATCTTCCTTGTTTATGGGTACTCTAGGAATCTTTACTGACAGGTAGCCAGCCCTAGAGTTCAATACTTTCAAGATGTCACTTTTACCCTGGATCTGGATCAGTGACCCGACTCTTCTGAGAGCCTTAACAAACTGAGAATCTTCCAGACCCATCTTGTAGACAGAGTTCTCAGTTAATCCATATAGATCAGCCAGATCTATGACACTTCTTTTACCTTTATGTATGGTATCGTATACTGCTTTTTGAATGGGATCCATATCAGTCCTTCAAAAATTGAATTGTTTTTTTAATGGTCATTAGTTGGGATACCTGATATCTTGGGGAGCATTTGGTCCAGCGAGCCGGGAAGCAGAACTGGACCCTTTGCTTGTCCTAGAGGAGGATTCTGTTGTATCAGACCTGTACAGGTAAATTTTCGAGATATTCAAGCACCCGACGGCTGTTAGCGTCACGGTGGATGATCCGGCTTACAGCATTGGATGATATACCCAATTCACGAGCTATCTCTGTTGGTGTGGTCTCGTTTTTGATCAGCAGGATCCTCAAGGTTTGCTTGTCAGCGACTTTGTCTCCAGTTAACAGTCTTGATTCAACTTTGGCACCCATAATAGTCCTCCATAAGGTTTAGGGTTTTGAATGAACTCTCTCAAAGAGAATGGAATCGATTAATATTTACGATATCCATTTGCAAAGAAGGTAATGTCGGATAATCACATGCGCAACATAAAACACGATTCAATGTGATTTACCGACATATTATTATTTATGAAACTTATCAAAATCAGAAACAAGCTGGAGCTAACCCAAACTGAATTCGCTGGTTTATTGGGGGTTGATAGAACATCGCTTTCAAATTACGAGTCTGGCAAAACAGAGATTCCTCGATACATTGAGAAATCAGTCTTCGCGATATTTTTATTAAATGAACGCAATAAATTGTCGGATGGTAACATTTCTGAACCTGACACCAATTTCGATAGTAGAGATTATTTAAAAAGTATTCGTCAATCACGAAAAATGTCACAGACAGATCTCGCAGATGAACTTGGCATAAGTCGTGTATCTCTGAGTGATTACGAAACTGGTAAAACAGAGATTCCGCTCTATGTAAAGATCGCTTTATTGAACATCTTTCCACCCGACGATAGCAAAGAGGTAAACACATCGGAGGAAAAGATAGCTATTATCCCACTTGTCACAGATGAATGGAGTGACACTGAAAGGCTGAAAATAATCCGTATGGATTTAGGTGTTTCAATTGTGAAAATGGCTAAAACTCTAGGATTATCAGAAGAGACCTACAAAAGTTATGAGGACGGGGATCGTCAACTTCCAACCAGTGTACTTAGGGATTTCTTGAACCTTGGATATAGTTTGAACTGGTTGCTTACTGGGGCTGGTTCCTTTAAAGTTTATAGCGAGATAGTTGATCCTGACCAGGTTGACCAACTGGCTCATTATTTCTTACAAGATGACTATGACAAATTGAGACTCAAATTTCTTGAATTGACTAACATAATGAATGAGACTCGGGAAAGATTGATTCCAAATTATAAGTTGATTGAAGAAAACGAAAAGAATAAAAAGAAGCAAGCGAAACTGAACAAAAAGTAGAATCACCTAGAACCTTATCAATTAGTTTCCTTGATATTCTTCATAGATTCGTTTGCCAACATTGATAAACTAACCATCATTAAACACTCTTTTAGCAGTATACATTCACCTGAACTTTTCACAGTCAATGGTTCTAAAAATCTTAAATCTATATAATTCATTAAAGAAGTTACTCTTTCCCGTGAAGGGTATGCTAGAGAGGGGTTCCTTTGACAAATTATTCTGGGATGCTGCTCGAGAAGTTGATCCAAACTTCGAGCAATCCGCTGATAATCAAGACCTTATCGAAAAAGTAGTAGACAGAACTGCACCCAAATTGGTCACTCTTCTCGAGGAAGAGCTGAGAATTGGCTCAAAGTGGAACCTGTGGGAGCGCAGGAGAAATATTAAAAAATTCAAGAAGCGTCTACACAGAGGTTGGGGAGTCGCGATCGACCAGCTAGAAGCTTTCATCGGATTAAATCTCGAATACGGAGTTGTAGTCTCTGAATCATATAGAAGCTCACATGAAGAGAATACTAAATATGAGGTTTTTCTAAGATTACATGCAAGGTCATGTCAGGTAGCGTATGAAGTACTTGAACTCATCAAAGGCGGCTTTGCAAACGGAGCCTTGGCTAGATGGCGTACGATATATGAAATCTCTGTCCTGATAAGATTCCTTACAGATAAGCCTGTTGAATTGACTCAAAGGTATCTTGATTATGGTATTGTCGAAAACCATAGGGAGATTCTCGAGTTTCAGAAGAACCACAAAAAATTAGGGCTCAAGGCAATTTCCGCGGAAGAGATTAAAGAATCACGTGATGATTTTGAAGCCCTTAAAAAGAAGTATGATAATGATTTTGTTAAACCATATGGTTGGACTGGTGCATACCTGTCTGATAAGAAGAGACGTTTTTCAGGCATGGAAGAAACAGTTGAATTCAAACACCTACGATCAATTTTCAAGATGGCGAATAATAGCATCCATTCTGGCTCTATGGGATTCCTTCGTGTATTGGGAACATATAACCAAGGTGAGGTAATGTTGGCAGGTCCGAGCGACTACGGATTTTCTGATCCAGGACAATACACAGCCTTCTCATTGTTTCAAGTCTCAATGACACTATTTGATTTTGCACCGCTATTGGAAGATGAGATTTATATTCAATTGGGTGAGAAATTGATTGATGGGATAATACGAGATTTTGATGGTATACAATCACAGATAGATCTTGAGCGAGCAAATGAGTTGAAAAATGATCCTACTAAGGGCAATAACTAATAATTGATATTCATTTCATAAGAATCAAAATCAGCTCCCCAATAATCATTTAAATAGGGCATTAATCCACGTTTAAATAGTGTCAAATATTTCTCGTTCATTTCAAGACTCGACACAAACCAGATGACCACCATCTCTATCAACACTTGATTAAATAGCGCAACAGACTACATTTAAGTAATTCACTGTGGGGACATATCCAGGTCATCTTATACGGTCAACATAAAATCCCAACAATGAAATGATATGGGGGTATTACATTGATTATCAGAAACTTACAAGAACAGTCAAAAAGTGTTAATCGGGCGTTTTGATGCAATGTTCATCTTATACGAGACCGTATAAATACTGTTATGTGTTTTCAAATTGGCCTAGTAATTAATTTTGATAGGGGATAATAGCAGATGAAAATCAAATCATTTAAAATCACAGATTTCAAGCCTATTACCAATATGAGTATCGATAATTTAGGAAGTGTCGTCATTATTGCAGGGGCAAATGGTTCCGGCAAAACTCGATTAAAAGCGGCAATTGTTAGTACTTTACAAGGCAATGCTTCCATGGATATTACTATAGAGGCGACGAGACCTGAAGAAGAAGCTGAAAAATATTTTAACGGCAAGACTATTGAGGTTAAAAAGGGACAACCGAATAATATTCTCAACAATTATATCAATAGCCGTAAATATGGTTCCGGGCGTTATGTCGGATCCTTAGTCCAAATTGATTCCAATAGGAGTATTCAAACCTTAAGGTATAGTGCAGTCAATTGGCTAGGAGGGGATCCCGACGATACAGAGTCTGCCAGTAATTTTTACTTTAGCCGATTTGCTGATAGATGGCAAAATTTTATTACCTACATACATCAGAAATCAGCTGCACGTGACAAGAAGCTTGCAGATCAGCTCAAAAAAAATCCCAGTACTGGAGAGAAGATAATCGAAGAAAACCCCAACCCATTTGAGAAGTATAAAGCAATATTTTCTAGCTTACTGCCAGGCAAGGATATTCTTGAAATTGATCCAGCAAAACCCCAAGAATTTCATTATACAGATGAGTCAAAGCAAAGCCTGCCTTTTAGCACTTTGAGTTCGGGTGAACAGGAGGTAATCAAGGTTCTATTCGATGTTGCACAAAAGGAAATCCGACATTCCGTAATCATAGTTGACGAACCTGAGCTTCATTTGCACCCGACTCTTACCTTCAAACTCATTGAAGAGCTTAAAGCTATCGGTGAGCATACAAATCAAATTATTTTTTTAACACACTCCGCAGATTTGATATCGACATATTACTCAACCGGTGATGTTTACTTTATTGACTCTTTGCAGACAGGAGAAAATCAGGCGCATCGTCTAAGTGACCTAAATAGCACCCACCATCAAATTGTAAAACTTGTCGGGCAAAACCTTGGCCTCTTCGCCGTCGGGAAAAAACTAGTTTTTGTTGAGGGGGAAAATTCTAGCATTGACAGAATAACATATCACAGAATTGCCCATACTATTGATCCTGAGATCAAGATAATCCCAGTGGGTTCAGTATATAATATTCTTACACTAAATAGTATAGAAGAACAAATTCGGAGTTCAATCTTTGGCATCGATATTTTTATGGTAAGAGATCGTGACGGTTTAAGCGATAGCCAGATTGAAGCAATTGAGCAATCGGGTAGAATTAGATGCCTAAAAAGAAGACATATCGAAAATTACTTTCTTGATGAAGATGTGCTTTTTCGGGTAGCAACTCAATTGTATTTGACAGAAATAAACACTGATCTTAGTGTGGAATTTATTCAGCGCGAAGTTAAAAGAATCGCTGAAGAAACATTGGCTTTTAACCTCTACAAAAATACAAAAGAGTACCTAAATCAAAACTACAATTTAAAAGCACCAAAAGTTAGATCTGTTGATGCTAAAACCATGGATGAAGTAAAAGACGAATTGAATCTAGATATTCAAAACAACTTGACCGACCTTGCAAGCAGGATGAAACCGGAAAATATTAAAACTTGGTTAGACGAAGAGGAAACACGGCTGAGGGAGATGCTGGAAAATGGCGAGTGGAGAAATTATTTCCAAGGGAAAATACTATTTGCAAAGATTTGTTCGGACGTTCTAAAGGACGATCAGCTGAGAATCCGACAAGCATATGTTGACCTCGCTTTGGAGGACAAACCGGAGATATTTGATGATCTAGTTCAAATGTTTGATGCAATGAATTAGGTAAAAAGAAACACATAACAAAGGCTTAGAGCGGACTCACACGAAGAGAAGTGGAAGACAAAAATGATGTGGAGGGATACAATTATCGAACAAAGCGAGTCTGTTTCGGGAAGCAGCTCAAGCCTAGCGTTAGAATGACAAAAACAATTTCGCCCATGGAACTTTGGAATAGCTAATGTAGTTTAAGCTTCAAATCAAACCTCAAAGGGGTAGTCATGATTATTCATAGAAGAATTATTGTTTTCGCAGTACTCGTTTCCGTGTCGTTTGCTGGAACCTATCCATCATTCTCAATCCGACTTGGCGGTGCTCGACCATCTCATTTTGACAATCGATGGGAAATCTGGAATCCTGGTAATTGTTATACAGGTGAGCTCTCTGTAGCGCTTTCGGAAGGCGTGACCTACAGTCTCCTGATGGGAAATTGCTCCTTTACCTTCAATGAGAACTATCTGACTAGTTCTGATCCTGGATACATGAGCGCGAGCGGAAAGTATCAGAGAGTGGCCATTGCAATACGAACACGTCCAATAGAACATCTAGACATTAGTAAATATGTCTCTCCCTTTTTTACGAGTGGTTTCGGAACGATGACGAGAAGCGAGACTATAGATCGCTTAGGAGAGGTGGAACCGTTCAGTCTTGTGTACAAGCATGCAGTAGATTTTGCACTCTTTGGAATCGGAATTGACTTATTACCCGAAAACAGGATCAATCTCTTTTTCGAATATCGCTGGGAATATGAAATCAACCTTCATACACAAAATCATCGGCCCGAACTAGATCCTGTGAACTTTGATTACCTTAATCTTGGATTCAAAATCAATCTGCAATAACTATCAGAAACCAGCATTCTAACAAGCTGCTTAAAGCTGACTCACTGAAAGGATGTGGATGGAGATAATTAATGTACAAAGCGAGTCTGTTTCAGGAAGCAGCTCAAGCGCGGTACGTTAGGCAAACAAAATGAATAGCACAATTCAGCTTACTAAAATGGACAATCAAGAATTTGATAAATTTAAAACCAGAACTATCAATTCGTATGCAAATGAAATTGTTGAAAACATTGGAATATCTGAGGAAAAAGCTTTAGCAAAATCAAAAGAGGAAACCGACTCAATTCTCAAAGATGGGATTAATACTGATAACCACATTTTTCTATCCATCTCAAAGAAGAACAATCTGGAAAACATCGGACATATTTGGATCCAATTGTATAAAGACCGGAAAGAAGCTTTTATATATCACATCGAAATTATTAAGAAATATAGGGGGCAAGGACTTGGTGGAAAAGCTATTGAATTACTGGAAAACTATTTGAAGCAAGAAGGTATTTCAAGACTCAGACTTAATGTGTTTCAGAAGAATGTGGTAGCTAGGTCTCTCTATGAAAATAATGGGTTTCATATTACTAATGTACAAATGCAGAAAGATCTGTAAAATATTGCCTAACATAGGCTTAGAGCGGACTCACACGAGGGGGAGTGCAAAACGAAAATTATGTGGACGGATACAATTATTGTACAAAGTTAGTCTGTTTCGGGAAGCAGCTCAAGCCTAGCACACGATATCTATGATTTAAATCCTCTTTAAACGGTGTTCAAACATTTGAGGTTTTCAATACCTGATGTCCTCTCAGATGATCATTATGTGAATGATTGTATTATATAATTCGGTTTTAAATCGATCTTTGAGACATGATTTGTATCATAAAAGTCAGAGATAGTATCATAAAAGTATCATTAAACACACTGTTTGTTCATTTAAACCTGTGTTACGGATTTTTCAATAATCGCCCACAAGTATCTAATATAACAATCGCTTACAGGCTCTTCATTTAAAGTTCTATTTCTTCATTTAAAGCTACCCCCCATACTAGACTCCAATTATCATTATTATTTATCCATCAGAAAACTGTATTTGCTCAAAGGGGGGGCAGATGATGGACAACACGAGATTCAATATCAATAGTCAATGCTTCTCTAAATCAATCTTTGTCTCGTCTTTTCGAGGGTGGCAGACAATTAAAATCCTCACACTCATTTTATTTGCAACCACTAATCTCTCAGCATATGAGGCAGTTTTGTCAAATTCTAACGGTCTCTCGAATGTGAACTTCACAGGGTGGACCGGTGACTATTTTATGCAGGTCTTTGTCCCACCTGCTGATGGATATGTAAACTCAATGGATTTCTACTTTTCTGATCTTCCTGATACTTCAGGTGGAGGTATCTCAATTTGGATCTATGAACCAAACTATCCCTGGGATGAGATTAACACTGAAGAAATTGCTGATGAAGCCCCCCAATCCCATCTGGGATATTATGACGCAGACACTGCTTTATATCCAATAGGTGATAATTGGGTTTTCGGTGGCATTAACAATGTGGCGGGTGCTGTCTCAGATTATGCCTATGATCCCCTGGGTGAACAGGTGTGGCCGGCATTTGGTTCAGGATCTATGTCCATAGAGCCAAATTCAGATGATGGTGGCTTGATACGGTATACTCCAGTAACCTTTTCACAATATCAATTCCTTGCGAACGAGCCCTTCATCGTTGTGGTCCGTTTCAATGGCTTTCCCGATGAGGGAACGGATAATGAAGCTTATCGCATGGGATTTACTTCAGGCACTCAGCATCGTGATCCACAGCCCTGCGCAAAATTTTATAATACCAACTCAAGTCCAGAAGGTCGCAGTGGCACCAATGACTGGGGTTGGCATATTCGCTCCTATGTTTGGGAATGGGCCATTAATGTGGAGCTCTTTAGCTCACCACGTCCTTTGGTCATAGATGTAGAGTCCCTGGGAACAACTGTTTCCACAGAGGATCGCACTGTCACTGCCATTATTTATGATCATAGTCCCTCAGGACAGGAAACCATAGATTCAGTATCACTATGGTATACCGTTGATGGAAGTGCCAGTATTGCAGTGCCCATGCTGGGCGAGGATAGTCTGTATACAGCTGTTATTCCTGGTCAGGATCCAGGAAGTGTGATTCAATATTGGGTTGAAGTCACCGACATTTTAGGTGATACCTACGATAGCTCACCTCACTCATATACAATATTTCAGCCGACTCATCCCACTTTAGTGGTTTTCAATGGTGGAGCTACCACAGGTTTTCCTTATGAGGACTATTTCGGACCTGCTGTATTTCCACATGATGTCTGGGATGGCGAAATTATTCCTGAGTTAGCAGCAGAATATACAGCCATTTATGAAATTGCTCATTTTGGGAATGGTCCTGCCTTCGACAATAGAGAAGTTATCTCAGACTGGTTAGAAACTGGCGAAAAGAACTACTGTCTTGCTGGTGATGAGAACTTTGGGTCATGGACCAATTGGGCTGATCAGGATTACGCGCCTGGCGACTTCGAATATGATATCCTGGGGGTTTCTCATATCTACAACGATATCTCTGCATTTTCTGCAGCTGTTACACCTGTGGAAGCAGTCCCTGGTAACTTTCTCAGCGATAGTCTATATATTATTCATATGGCCGCCGGTGATACGCTCATGTACGATCCTGTATATGAAGTTGGTGGTTTGAACTGGTTGGACGGATTCGATCTTGTTGATCCCGGTTCTGCAAATATGGTTACTTTTGCTGACGGAATGCCAATTGGGCTAGACAGAATATCCGGTGATGATAAAATCGTCCTGTTTGGATTTGATCCTATCAGTATCAATGCAAGCCCCTACGAGTGGTATGGC